>CANQPP010000028.1 GCA_947625765.1 uncultured Clostridia bacterium | reverse complement strand
AGCGCGGAGACCTCCGTGCCGTCCACAAAAATTTTGCCCTCCGTCACCGAGTCCATGCCGCCCAGCAGGTTCAGCACCGTGGTCTTGCCCGCGCCGGAGGGGCCCACGACGATGCAGAACTCCCCCTTGTTGATGGAAAAGTTCACGTCCTTGACGGCGATGGTCTCCATCTCGCCCGTGCGATAGGCCTTTTTTACATTCTGCAGTTCTATGAATGCGGGCATTTATCTTCTCCGTTCCTTATGCGTCCCTGACCTTTAAGCGGCCCAGCACGTATACCCTCTCCGTCAGCGGCTCTATCTCGCCGCTGCCCGCCGGGTCCAGCATGAGGAAGTGCTCCTCGTCCGTCCCCACGATGGACACCCAGTGGGCCTCGCCGTCCCGCAAAAGCCGCGCCAGGCAAACGTCGCCGTCCCGCAGGACCTGCCGCACCTTGTCCTCGGCAAAGCTGCGGTAGGCCTCAAAGACCGCCCCTTCCAGGCCGGGCAGCTCGCCCACCCTGTCAATGGCGAACACGTTCTCCTCATACATGTCGGGCTGGTTCCAGACCTCCGGGCCCGCCTCGATCCCTTGGGCGCTGGCGGCCGTGGCCAGCGCGCAGAGCAGGCTGCCTTCTTCCGAGATGGTGTAGCCGGTATCGCCCATGGGGTCGCCGCCGTAATTTTCGTCATCCATCGCGTAGAACTGCGCCTCCACCTGGCTTACCTGCCGCTTGGGCGTCAGCTCCGCGCCGTACCTGCGGATGGTGATGGTGCGATAGGCCCAGATGAACACCCAGCACACCAGCAGCATCAGGATCACGCCGCCGTACAGCCCGATCCTCTGCCTCCAGACCGCCTTCTTCGCCTCGTCCATGTTCGCCCTCGCTCCCTTTTCCCCGCGTCGTTTTGTCCAGTATACCACCGGGGAAAATGGTTTGCATTAAAGTTAAGTGAATTATCGCCTTCTTTTAGCGCATAGCGCGCCGCCCGCCCCGTCCATACTAGCAAAAAAGGCCGCTTTTGTCTTTACGGCGGCCGGAAAGAAGGAGCGCGTTTTCCCTTGAAGAAGCCGCATGGGGGCGTTTCCCGCCTGTTTCGATACAACAAGCCCATCCCGCAGCCGCACATACCGCCTGCGCCTAAGGAGACGGACGCGCCCGCGCCGGAGAAGCTGCCCGCCTCCCTCACCGCCTCCCTGGCCGTGATGGGCCGCATCTTCCATGCCCCAAAGAACGCGGACTACATCGTGCGTGAGTTTCTCATCGGCAGCACGCGCTGCGCCGTTTTACACATAGACGGCATGACCTCCCGCACGGACTTAGAGGAAATGGTGCTAAAGCCCCTGCAGCGCTGCCCCTCCCTGTCCTCCACGCCCAAGAGATACGCCCGCGAGCTGCTGGAAACGGTCCTTCCCACGGGCACGGGCAAGACGGAGACCGACCCTAAAAAGGTCGCCCGCTTCATTTTGGGCGGCAACTTCGCCCTGCTTTTGGACGGCTGCCCGGAGGCGGCGCTCTGCGAGATGCAGGGCTTCTCCAAGCGCGGGGTGGAAAAGCCCGTGACGGAGAACATCGTCATGGGCCCGCAGGAGGCCTTCAACGAGAACCTGCGCACCAACCTCTCCCTGCTGCGCCGCGCCCTAAAGACGCCCGACCTGGTGGACGAGATCTTCGACCTGGGCGAGCGCGCAAACGACACCCTGGCCGTCTGTTACATGGAGTCGATCGCCAACCCCGCTTTGGTCGAGGAGGTCAAGCGCCGCCTGCAGGGCATACAAACGGACGCGGTGTTCACCTCCGGGGAGCTGGCCCAGCTGCTGGAGGACCGCCCCTTCGCCCTGCTGCCGCAGATCCTGCTCACCGAGCGGCCCGACCGCGCCGCCGCCTTCCTGATGGAGGGGCTGGTGGTGCTCCTGTGCGACAACTCCCCCCACGCGCTGGTGGTCCCGGCCACACTGGCGGCGTTCCTCCATTCCAGCGAGGACCTGTCCCTCCGCTGGCAGTACGGCCTGTTCAACCGCCTGGTGCGGCTCTTCGGCATCCTGGTGGCGCTGCTGCTGCCCGCCGTGTACAACGCACTGCTGCTCTTTCATCAGGAGCTGCTGCCCGCAGAGCTGCTCACTTCCCTTCTGGAAGGCCACGCCATGGTGCCCTTCTCCGTCACCATGGAGCTGCTGCTCATGGAGTTCACGTTCAATTTGATCAACGAGGCCTCCCTGCGCATGCCCGGCTACATGGGCTCGACCCTGGGCATCATCGGCGCGCTGGTCCTTGGGCAGGCGGCGGTGGTGGCTAACCTGGTCAGCCCCGCGCTCATCATCATCGTCTCCGTCTCGGGCCTGGGCACCTTCGCCCTGCCGGACTACCCCATGTCCATCGCCCTGAAAATACGCCGTGTGAGCTACATACTGGCCTCGGCCTTCTTCGGCTTTGCGGGCATCGCGGCGCTGCTGGTGCTGTTCCTGTTCTGCGACTGCTCCTTGGAGAGCTTCGGCGTGCCCTTCTTCGCGCCCTTCGCCCCGCGCATGTCCCACAACCCGGACCTGTTCCTTCGCCTGCCGCTGGCCATGCAGCGCCTGGTGCCGCCCATGGCCCGGCCCAAAGCGCATCTCCGTTCCCGCGCCCCTCGCGGCTGGGACGGCCAAAGGGGGAAGCTGCCATGAATGACCGTCTGGGCGGCCACGAGCGCACCGTGAGCCTTACCTGCCTGCTCCTGTCCCAGCTGCTGCTCCCCACCGCCGGGCCGCGGGACTTTGCCGGCAACGCGGCCTACCTCTCCGTGCTGGTCACGCTGGCCGTGGGGCTTGCCGCCGTCGTGCTCCTGCGCCGCATCTCCGGCGGGGAGGCTTACTTTGACGTGTGTCTCAGCTGCGGGCCCGCCTCCGGCCTCTTCTTGGGGCTTTTGGGTCTGCTATTCTTCCTCAACACAGTTTCGGCCTTCCGCGCCCTGCTGGACACGCTGGAGGCCTACATACTCTCCTTGACGCCCCGCTCGCTGGTGGCGGCCCTGCTGCTTCTCTGCCTGCTGCCCGGCGCGTTCTTCGGCTCGGCGCCCATCGCCCGCATGCAGAGCTTCTACGCCCCCGTGGCGCTGCTGCTCTACCTGCTGGTGCTGGCGCTGGCCCTGCCCCACAGCGCCCATTTGAGCAACCTCTTTCCCCTGCTGGGCGAGGGCGCGGGGCCGGTGGCGCTGCAGGGGCTGCGCTTATCCCCGGCCCTGCTCTGGCTCTTCGTCCTCCTGATCGAGCAGAAGTCCGCGCCGCGGCCCCTGCGCTCCGGGCTGCTGGCGGTGCTCTGCGCCTGCCTGCTGCTGTGCGCGGGGCTGTTCGTCTTTTCTCTCGTGCACGCGCCCGGCTCCCCCACGGAGACCGACTATCCGCTTCTGCAGCTGGCCTCCCTGAGCGGCTACTGGCGCTACTTCCAGCGCACCCAGTCGGTGTTCGTCTTTGCCTGGACGCCGCTCATGCTTGCCGCCACTGCCGCCGGGCTCTGTTACAGCGGCCGCTGCCTGGGCCGCGCCTTTCGGATGGACGACCCGCGCCCGGTCCTGCTGCCACTGGGCATCCTTCTGGCCGCCGCTGCCGCGCCGGAGATCGCCCGCGCGCCCGCGCTGCTGCGCTTCCTTGTAGAGGAACGCCTCTACCGCCTCTGCCTCCTGCCGCCGCTGCTCCTGCCCTATCTCGTTTTATACCTGCGAAAGAGGCGCGAAAGGGGGAAGGAACATGGCTAGGCGCTGCGTCCCGCTGCTTCTCTGCCTGCTTTTGGCCCTCACCGGCTGCCAGGACGCCCGGGGCGCCAGCTCCCAGCTGCCCGCGCTGAACCTAGGGCTGGACGCTGGGGAGAGCCACGCCCTGCGCCTGACCGTGCAGCTGCCCCAGATCGGCCAGTCCGGCTCCGGCGGCTCGGGCGGCGGCTCGGACGGCTCCGGCGGCTCCACGGGCGGCTCCAACGTGGACCCGGAGCTCCTGCAAAAGGGCTACGTTCTCACCCAGACCGAGGGCGAGACCGTGGAGGAATGCCTGACGCTGCTCAGCGCGGCCCTGCCCCGGGAGGTCACCTTCCTGCACCTGCGGGGCCTGTATATCTCCGAGAGCTATGCAAAGAGCGACCACCTGACCGCGACGCTTTCCTCCCTCATCCAGTCCCGCAAGCTGCGGCCCGGCGCGGCGGTGTACCTGTGCCTGGGCCGGGCGGAGGACGTGCTCAAGGCGCTGAGCCCGTCTTTGGGGACCCGTCTGTCCAAGTCGCTGGACTCCCGGCTGGAGGAGCTGCAGTCCAAGTCCCTGATCCCGGATGCGTACCTGACGCAGGTGTATGAGCACATGCTGGGACAGGGCGCGGACGCCGTGGCGGTGCTGGCGGCGGTCAACAACAAGAGCGGCATGGAGGCCGCGCTGCCCGGCGGCCTGCAGCCCGCCGACCGCCTGGCCGGGGAGCTGCCCTACAACAGCGTGAACCCGGTCAGCTTCTTCGGCGCGGCGGTGTTCCGGGGCGTGAAGCCCACGCTGTACTTGAGCGGGTACGAAACGCAGCTGATGAACCTGTGCATGGGCCGCTTCGAGCAGGGCGACCTGGAGCTGGCCGGGGACGCGGGCGAGGAAACGCTGGCGCTCAAGCAGACCCGCGCGCCGCGCCTGACGGTCGACATGAGCGAACAGGAGCCCTTCATCTCCCTCTCCCTGCAGGTGGAGGCCAGCTCCTACGCGGGGGCCTTCAGCGGAGATCCGGCCCTGCTCCGCGCCCGCGCGCAGGCACAGCTGGAGGAGGACATACTGAATCTGCTTCTGCGCCTGCAGCAGGCGGGCTGCGACCCCATGGACCTGGAAGGCGCGGCCCGCATGCACACGCTCACGTTCGCCCAGTGGCGAGAGATGGAATGGGACACCCGCTACCCGCTGGCCCGCTTCTCTGTGCAGGTGGACTTAACGCTTCTGGGCAACGCCGCCTCCATCTCCTAGGCGGCACGTTTGATCGGAAAGGAGGGCCCCGATGGGCATCTTTCTCCTGGGGCTGTGGCTCGGCTCCCTACTGTACCTCATCAGCTACCGCAGGCAGGGGCCGAGCCCGAAGGCCGCGTGGCTGGGGCCCTTCGCCCTGCATCTCCTCTCCCTGCTGGTCCTCTGCCTGCTCTGGAACAGCCTCCCCTGAAGCCCCAATTTCCTCCAAAAAAGGGGCTTCCCCGGAACCGCCGCGCCGTCAAAGCGCAAAAAACCCCTTCTTCCATCTTCCAGAAGAAGGGCTTCCGCATTCCAATCAGCATCAAAAACCCCCTCCCCTCGGTCTCCCGAGGGAAGGGGGTTTCCTGCAACAGCAGCGTTTCTTATAAAGCTCACAGCCGCACGGCGCGGCCCAGGCTTCCGTTCACGACGGCCCCGTCCTGCGCGGCCGTTTCGCCGCCCACCAGCACCCAGCGCACGCCCTCCGGCGGCGCGTCCGGCCGGCCCTTGTCCACGTAGGCCGCCCGGTCGCGGATGGCGTTTATATCGAACACGCAGATGTCCGCGTCCATGCCGCATTCCAGCCGTCCCTTTGTCCTAAGCCCCATCGTCTCCGCGGGCAGCAGCGTGGCCCGGTAGACCGCCTCCTCCAGCGGCAGCAGCTTCTCCTCACGCACCATGCGGAAAAAGGCCGCGAAGCTCCCCGCGATCTGCGGGTGCCCCTCGCCCTTTTCGTAGGGCGCGGTGTCCGAGGAGGGCATCACGAAGTCGCGCTTGAAGGGCGGGTACACGGAGGACTCCCAGCCCGTGCGGCAGATGACCGTCTCTTTTGGGTGCTCACGCCTAAGCTCCTTGTACAGCTCCAGGTCCAGGCTGCGGCCCGTATACTTGCCCGTGGCCACCAACAGCATGGGCAGCTGGCAGCAGTGGGAGAACACGAAGCTCTCGCGGTAGCACTCCGAGCCGATGGTGGTGGCCCAGTCCACATACATGCCGCTGTCCGCCCAGATGTCCACGCCCTCGTCCCGGGCCTTCTGCACCATGTCCAGTGCCTCGTCGATCACGCCCTGGCCGTACTGGTACACGAAGTGGCTGATGAGGATCCGCGCCCCGGTCCGGCGGCCGTACTCAATGGCCTGCTCCAGGGAGCGCATGTCGTAGTTGTCCTCCATGTGGGTGTCGATGGACACCACGCGGCCGTACTCAGCGGCCAGATGCGCGGCAGAGAGCACCTCCTGCTCGCTGGTGCCGGGCACGTAGCCCAAGCCAAAGCTCACGCCCGCCGCGCCGGCGTCCAGCGCCCGGCGCAGGGCGCGCTCCATCTGCCCGATCTGCTCCTCCGTCGCGGGGGCGAAGATGTCGTTGAGCCCCACACAGTGCCGCAGCGTCGCGTGGCCGATCAGCTCCGCCTGGTTTAGGGGAAAGCCCCCGTCCATCCTGCGGAAGAAGGCGTCCACGTCCCGGACGGACGCGCCGCAGTTGCCGCTGACCAGCGTGGTCACGCCCTGCAGAAGGGAGAGCTCCGCGCAGGTGACGTCGTCCTTGTAGGTGGTGATGCCGTCCACGTGGGCGTGCACATCGATAAAGCCGGGGCAGACGATCAGGCCCTCGGCGTCCAGCGTCCGGCCGGCCTCCGCGACCGTGCCGCCCACCTGCGCGATCCTGCCGTCCCGGATCCCCAGGTCCCCGCGGACGATGGTCCTGGAGGCGGGGTCCGCCAGCAGGCCGCCCTTGATGCGCACATCCATCATGAAAAATGCACTTCCTTGTCTAAATTTGCCCGTATTTACAGCGCATAAAGGACGGGAACAGCTGCGCCGTTCCCGTCCTTTGGGTCCCGGGCTGTGTGATAAAAAGCGGTGGTCCTTACGCCTGCTTGAAGCGGTTCCAGATCTCGGCGTACTGCTCGGCGTACTCCGCGCCGATGTCCTGGATGAACTCCTTCTCGCCCAGCACCTCGTCGGGGATGAACAGGGCGGGGTTGTTGAGGTATTCTTCGCTGAGGTAAGGCTCGGCTTTCAGGTTGCAGTTGATGGCCATGACGTTCTCGTCCATGGAGATGCGGGCGCTGATCTCGGGGTCGCAGATGAAGTTGAGGAACTCATGGGCGACGTCCGCGTGGGGCGCGTTGGAGGGGATGAACACGCAGTCGATGCCGAAGCCCATGCCTTCCTTGGGGTAGACGACCTTGAAATCGGGGTGCTCGTTGTACACCCAGGCGACCTGGGAGCCGAACATCAGGCCCACGGTGGCCTCGCCGGAGAGCATGGTCTCATAGGGGGTGTCCATGTTGAGGGCGCGGACGTTGGGCTTGAGCTCCAGCAGCTTCTGCTCCACCTGGGCCAGGGCCTCGGGGTCGGTCTCGTTGATGGAGTAGCCCAGCATCTTGAGGAACAGGCCCACGATCACGCGGTCGTAGTCCAGCAGCACGATGGAATCCTTGAGGCTCTCGTCCCACAGGTCCGCATAGCCGGTGATGTCCACGTCCACGCGGGAGGGATCGTAGATGATCAGCGGGGTGCCGGGCACGTAGGGCACGGTGTACTTATTCTCGGGATCGTAGAACTGGGACATGTACACGGGGTTCAGGTTCTCGTAGTTGGGGATCTTGCTCTTGTCCAGCTCCATCATCAGCCCCTCGTTGCGGGCGATGTCCAGCGTGTAGTCGGAGTTGATGACGATATCGTACTCGCCGCCGTCCACGGACGCCAGGCGCTGCAGGGCCTCGTCGGGGTTGGTGAAGTAGTTGTAGGTCACGGTCACGCCGTATTCTTCCTCGAACTCGGCGATGATGTCATCCGGCACATAGCCTTCCCAGGTGAAAATGACCAGTTCCTTCGCATCCTCTGCGGGCTGGCAGCCGGTGAAAAGGGACAGCGTCATGACCAGCGCCAGGGCGATCAGGCCGATCTTGGTAAAGGTTCTTCTCATGGGTCGGGTTTCCTCCTTGTTGGGGTCGAAGTATTTTTTATGTTCACGCGCCTTTTTCTCCCTTAGCATCAGGGGAAAAGAAGCGCGGTCGCACCGGGCTTCAGCGGCCTTCCTCCTGCCGCCGCCTGCGCTGTTTGATCAGCGCGCGGAACAGAGAGAACAGGGCGATGGCCATGAACACCGCCAGCAGCATCAGCGTACACAAGGCGTTGATCTCGGGCGTGACGCCGCTCTTTAGCATCGAGTACACCTGGATGGGCAGCGTCTGGGAGCGGGTGCCGGCCACGAAGAAGGAGATGACCACATCGTCCATGCTCATGGCGAAGGCGAGCAGCGCGCCGTTGAGCACCGCGGGGGCGATGAGCGGCAGCGTGATGTCGTAGAAGGCGCGGCTCTGTGTGGCGCCCAAGTCCCGCGCGGCCTCCACGTAGGCCGGGTCCAGCCCCACCAGGCGGCTCTGCACGTTCACGTACACGTAGGGTATGCAGAAGGTGGTGTGGGCGATGATGAGCGTGAGCATCGAAAAGGGGATGTTGCTTAAAGAAAACAGCGCCATGTAGGCCATGCCTAAAATGATCTCGGGCAGCATCATGGGCATGAGGGATACGTTCTCCAGCAGCCCCTGGGTGCGGAAGCGGGAGCGCGCCATGCCCACGGCGCCCATGGTGCCGAGCAAGATAGCCAGCGAGCAGCTGAAAAATGCCAGCACGAGGGAGTTTTTCAGCGTCTGCATGATGTCGCGGTCGGAGAACAGCCGCTCGTACCAGGTCCAGGAGAAGCCCTCCCAGTTGGAGTAGCGGGAGGAGTTGAAGGAGTAGATGACCACCACGATCATGGGCAGGTACATCACGAACAGCACGAGCCAAATGTAAAGCTGGCTGGCCCAGCCCGCCTTCCTCTTCACATCAGATCACCCAGGCTGTTGGAGCCCGAAACCTTCTTGTAGACCCAGATGATGCCGATGGTCACCACGAGCATCATCATGGAGAGCGCCGCGCCGAAGGGCCAGTTGCGCGCGGTGGTCATCTCGGTGCGGATGAGGTTGCCGATCAGCACCGTCTTTGCCCCGCCCATCAGGTCGGAGATGAAGAACAGGCCCACCGAGGGCACGAACACCAGCACGCAGCCCGCCACGATGCCGGGCATGGTCAGGGGCAGCGTCACGGTCAGAAACGCCTTGAAGGGGCTGGCCCCCAGGTCCCGGGAGGCCTCCACCACCGCCCAGTCCATCTTCTCGATGGAGTTGTAGCAGCTAAGGATCATAAACGGTGCCAAAGCGTACACCATGCCCACGATCACGGCCCCGAAGTTGTAGAGCAGCTTTAGGGGTTCGTCCACGATCCCTAGGGCCTGCAGGATGGAGTTGATCACGCCGTTGGACTTGAGCAGGATCATCCAGCCGTTTAAGCGGCACAGGGAGTTGATCCAGAAGGGCGCCATCAGAAGCAGGATCACCAGGCTGCGCAGCCGCGCGGGCAGCTTGCAGACGTAGTAGGCGAAGGGATAGCCCACCAGGAACGTGATGAGCGTGGTGAGCACGGCCACGTACAGCGCCTCCAGAAAGATGGCGCCGTACATGGGGTCGATCATCTTTAGGTAGTTGTCGAGCGTGAACTGCGCGGTCACGCCCCAGGTCGCGCCCCTTTGCAGGAAGGAGATGACCACCACGTACACCATGGGCAGGGCCACGAACAGCGCGGTCCAGATGTAAAAGGGCCAGACGGTCAGGGAAATGCGGCTCTTCTTTTCCTTCTGCATTTTGGTCCCGTCAGCTCCTTTCCACCACGGCGGCGGTATTGGGGTCCCAGAACACCTGGATGGCCGCGCCGTCCGGGTAATCGGAGATGGGGTTCGCGCCGGTGATCAGGATCTCCTGACCGCCCGTCAGCTTGATGGTGGTGCGCAAGACGCCGCCTATGTAGGAATGGCGCTCGATCACGCCGGGGACCTGGAAGCCGAAGCCGCTTGCCGCGGCGTAGTCGATGCGCTCTGCGCGCACGGAGACCGCCACGCGCACGCCGGCATCGATCTGCTCGTTTACGTAGATGACGCCGCCCTGGTCGAGCTTGACCCGGCTCTTCTCCCCCTTTTCCTCCACCACGCCTTCCAGTATGTTGGCCTGGCCGATGAAGGAGGCGGCGAAGCGGGTCACGGGGTGCTCGTAGATCTCCTCCGGGGTGCCCACCTGCTCGAAGTGCCCCTCGTTCATCACCGCGATGCGAGTGGACATGTTGAGGGCTTCCTCCTGGTCGTGGGTGATGTAGATGAAGGTGGTCTTGAGCTTCTCCTGCAGTGTCTTGAGCTCCACCTGCATCTGCCTGCGCAGCTGCAGGTCCAGCGCGCCTAAGGGTTCGTCCAGCAGCAGGATCTTGGGCTCCAGCACCAGGGCGCGGGCGATGGCCACGCGCTGCCTCTGGCCACCGGAGAGCTGGGAGGGCATGCGCTTTTCAAAGCCCGGCAGCTGCACCAGCTCCAGCAGGCGGGTCACCTTCTCACGGATGACCTCCTTCTTCTCCCGGCGCAGCGTCAGGGCGTAGGCGATGTTATTGTAGACGTTCATGTGCGGGAACAGGGCGTAGTTCTGGAACACCGTGTTCACCGGCCGCTTTTCCGGCGGCAGGGAGGAAACGTCCTGGCCGTCGATGAGCACGCGGCCCCGGGTGGCCGTCTCCAGCCCCGCGATGATGCGCAGCGTGGTGGTCTTTCCGCAGCCGGACGGCCCCAGGAGCGTGATGAACTCGCCGGGCAGTATATCCAAGGAGATGCCCTTGAGCACCTTGGTCTCTCCGAAGTCCTTGTAGATGTCGTCCAGTCGCAGGACGGGCTGGTTTTCCATGGCTGGCTCCCCCTGACCGTGTTTATAAATACTAATTTTCGTATTTAGTATAATGCGCTTTGACGCAAGGTCAAGTTAAAAATTGGATACGCAGAATATGTTTTGCATCGTGAAACGTCCTCCGCGTTTGACAAACGCTCTTTGGTGTCGTATACTTACCCGAAAAGGGCGTTTTTGCGGCGTTTTCTCCACCAACTGATAATGGAACGCCCGCGGAGGTCAAGGGTATGTTAAATGGTTTGACGGGCATCGTCTGCGCCATGGAGCCGGAGCTTGCCCTCTACAAGGAAAGCCTGACGGAGACAAGCGAGCGGGACGGCCTGCTCTTTGGGCGCTTAGGCCCCTCCCGCGTCGTGCTGGACCTCTGCGGGCCGGGTAAGGTGAACGCCGCCATCTGCGCCGAGCGGATGCTGCTGCTGGGCCGGCCGGACCGGCTGCTGAACACCGGCGTGGCCGGGGCGCTGTCCCCGGAGCTGCGCGTGCTGGACGCCGTGATCGGCTCCGCCGTCTGCCAGCACGACGTGGACACCTCGGCCCTGGGTGACGAGCCGGGCTTCGTCTCCGGCGTAAATCGCATCTTCTTCCCCTGCGACGAGGCTTTGCGGGCCTCCTTGTGCGAAAGCGCCGCCGCGTTGGGCCTGCCCCATTCCGTGGGCGTCATCGCCTCTGGCGACCAGTTCCTTGCCGACGCGCAGGTGAAGGCGCGCATCCGCGAGCGCTTCCACGCCGCCTGCGGGGAGATGGAGAGCGGGGCCATCGGGCAGGTCTGCTGCCTGGCGGGTGTGCCCTTCGCCGCCCTGCGCGTGCTCTCCGACTGCGGCGACGGCTCCGCACCCCTGGACTACCGCGAGTTCATGCCCCGGGCCGCCGAGCTGTCCGCGCGCATCCTGCTGCACATCCTCCGCGCCTGACGCCCCCTCCCGCGAGCGACATACAAAGAACCGCCCGCCGCCGAGCTTCTCGCGCGTACATCCGTTCCAGAATAGAAATGCGGACCGACGCCCGGTTTCCTCGGGTTCGGCCCGCTTCTTTTATAAACGCAACCCGTATTTATTCTAAAAAGTCCTCCACTCCGCGCACAGCGGAACCCCCGCAGCCGCCCTTTCCGAAAAGAAAGCATCCCAACGCCTGAATTTCACGCGAAGCCGCTCTTTCCGAAAAGAAAACCGGGCATCTCCCGTTTATCTCTGAACCGCCCTTGCCAACATGGCAAAGCGGCCATCACCCGATCTTTCCTCTGAACCCCTCTTTTCAACACAGGAATGCGGACCGACGCCCGGCTTTCTCTAGTTCGGCCCGTTTCTTTTATAAATGCAACCCGTATTTTTTCCTAAAAAAACCTCCACGCCGCGCACAGCGGAACCCCCCGCAGCCGCCCTTTCCGAAAAGAAAAGCGCCGCAGCGCCTGAATTTCCCCCATAGTTGTTTTTTCCTAAAATTCGGACAGCCTCGATTCTTCCTCTAAATCGCTCTGCCCAACATAGAAAACGCGGACCGACGCCCGATCCTTCCGGGGCCGGTCCGCTTCTTCTTCAATATGAAGTTTCAATATGGAGCTTCCATCGTAGAGCTTCTTTTATTATAGAACCTCTACTATCTCCCTCACATCGCCTTGGGCGCGTTCCTGTCGTGCACGTCGAAGGCCGCGAGCTTGCCGTCCGCGCCGATCTCCAGCCGCAGGTCCTTGAGCTCCTCCAGCAGCAGCAGGCGGATCACCAGCTTGCCGCCCTGCACGCCGTAGCCGGTGCAGGCGTTGGCCTCCCAGCCGGACTTGACGCCCAGCCAGCCGCCCAGGGCCGTGTAGCTGGTGGGCTTGAGGGCCCCGCGCTCCACGTGGATCGCCTGGCCGTCCAGCGTCAGGCGCAGCGCCTGGCCGTCCCTTTCCACCAGCACCTTGCCCGCGCCGCTTTCCTTTTCGCCGAACGCGGCCTCGGGCACCTCGCCGCCCTCGTCCCGCACGGGCTCCACGGCGGCCTGCAGCGCCGCCAGCTTCGCCTTGAGCGCATTCTCGGCCCCCTCGTCCACGGGCAGGGGCTCCTTCTGCGCGCGCATGCGGTCCAGCACGTTGTCGTAATAGACGTCCAGCTCGGCCTGTATGTCGTCCACGAAGGCGGTGAAGGCCGCCACGGAGTTCGTCTGCCGGTCCATCACGCACAGCTGGCCGTGCATGCCGTCGCCGCGGAAGCAGCCGTTTTGGCACATCCAGAACTGGTAGCCGTAGCCGGAGATCCAGTCCTTGTCCGGGGAGCTGGCGCTGTTGTCGATCTGCTTGGCGGTGGCCTGGGCGAGGTACTCCGCGGGGATCAGCTGCTTTCCCTCCCAGACGCCGTTCTGCAAGACCAGAACGCCGAACTTTGCGATCAGCTCGGGCAGCAGGGACAGGCCGTAGCCGCCGGTGCAGACGCCCCGGCCGCAGCGCAGCCAGTGCAGACCATGCACGTCCAGCGGGTCGAACAGCTTCTTTTGCAGGTAGCTTTCCAGGTCCACGCCCTTTTTCTTGAGCGCGGCGGAGCACATATAGGTGGCCATGGTGTTGTAGCGGAACACCTGGCCGGGGGCCTCGTGCTGGTCGTTGGCCAGGAAGGTGGCGATGAAGTCCTCGCCCCGCTTCTCCTCCGCCTGGCCGGTGGACATGCGCAGGCAGTTGCGCAGGGTGAGCGTCCGCATCTCCTGACAGGGCTTGATGCCGCACTGCTCGATCTCCTCGGCGAAGATGTCCACCAGCTTCTCGTCCAGGTCGATGAGCCCCTCGCCCTGGGCGATGCCCATGGCCGCAGAGGTGAAGGACTTGGACAGGGAATACACCGTCTGGAACTGCAGGGGATGGTAAGGCGCGTAATAGCCCTCCGAATACACCCTGCCGTCCCGCACCAGCAGGAAGCTGTGGATGCGCAGGCCCTTCTTTTCAAAGCCGTCGACCATCTCCGCGATCCACTTAGGGTCGACGCCCGCTTGTGCCGCCGCCACGCGGGGCAGCTTTTTCCCGATGTCCGGTGTGAACCTTCTGATTTCAGGCATGTTCCGTCTCCTCCTTATAGTCGGGTATGTCGTTTCTGTTCTTCAAAAGCAGCCAGGCCAGGCAGAGGCCCGCGGCGCCAGCCACCAGTTTTGCGATCACGAAGGCGGGGATGAGCTGCGGCGCAAGCTCGCTGGCCAGGCCCAGCTGGCCGCCCAGAACGTACGCGCCGCCCGCGGCGTAGGCGCAGACCAGCACCTGGCCGCGCTTGTCGATGCCATCCATATCGGAAAAGGGGATGACGATGGAAACGGTGGAGGCCAGCATGCCGACCACTGCCGCGTCCCCGATGCGCAGTTTTCTGCCGAAGGCGCGCAGCCCCCTGCCGAACCAGCGGCGTATGACGGCCATCAGGCACATGCCGCCGCACATGGTGAAGATGATGCGGCAGACGATGGTCAGCGCCTCGCCCAAGGGGGCCATGCCGGGGATGGGCTCCCAGCCGAAGATCATCTTGACGCCCTGCAAGAGCAGCCCCACGCAGGACACGCCGGAGAGTATCTTTCCGAACACCACGAACACCTTGACCATCATGCCCGGCTTTTTCCACAGGCCCAGCACCAGCAAGACCGCCAGCACCGTCATGGGCATGAGGTTCCACAGGGTGTTTAAAAACGGCAGTCCCGCCACCAGCGAGCCCACCAGGCAGCCCAGCGGGATGCAGGCGACGCCCGAGAGCAGGCCTAAGGACAGCTGGGGAAAGTGGCGCTTGTCGATCATGGTCACGGCCACGGGGATGGTGTAGCCGATGCCCGCGCCGCAGATGGCGGAGATCACCACCGCGGAGAACAGGCCCATCCCCTCGTCCTGCATGATGCCCACGGCCAGGTTATAGCCGCCCATGTCGATGGGAAAGATCATGGAGGGGAACACGCTGGGCTCCATGCGGATGGCCGCGGCCATGGGCGAGACTATTTTCTGCACGACGCCCGCCGCCGCTGGAGCTAAGGAATAAATGCCCAACACCCCTAAGCACACGACGCCCATCTTCTTGAGCGTCTCATAGAACACGTCCCCCAGCTTGAGCCTGTTGCCCAGCAGGTGATCCAGGCCGCCCAGGACGAAAAAGGCGCCCAACACATACACGATCCACTTGCTCAAGTCGTAAAAACTCCCCCCGGGGCCTTGCCCCATTTTTCTACCAATATACAGGATACCACCCCGCGCCGAAATGTTCAAGGGCAAGGGGCGGCATATAGGCGCCGAATCTTCCTATTATATTAAGTTCTCCGTCCGCGCCCCCAAAATTTATATATGTGACAGCCTTTCTTGTAAGATGTCCATCGTTTTTCTTTTCACAATCCCTTTTTCTTGTATTTATCCCCTTGACTTTTCCAGCCGTCCTCATATAATTATGGGTGTTTTGATCGGAACTTCCCCCGCAAACGGCCCAAGGAGGGAACCGCCCATGTTCAAGCGGCGCGCAAATGCTCCCCGGGAACCCTTGCCTTCCCTGTCCCAGTTGGCGGGCGGCGTCCGCCGCAGCCTGTCCAACTTCCTTCTAGGCGGCTGGTACTTCCCCGGCGACGAGAACAGCCGCAACCGCGCCTGCCACCTGACCGACAACTGCACCTACAACGTGCAGGCCAACCTGGCGGGCGGCAACTTCTACACGGGCCTACTGCTCCTGCTGGGCGCGGACGACGGCTTTGTGGGCCTGATGAACATGCTCAACTTCGCCGCCAACCTGCTGCAGTGCATCGCGCCCCTGTTCCTGGAGCGCTTTAAGCAGCGCAAGCGGCTGCTCATCGCCATGCGCTGCGTGGTCTATTTCGTCAACATCATCTTCATAGGCTCCATCCCCTTCTTCGATCTGGGCAGGCGCATACGCCTTACCATGCTGGGCCTTGGCGTGATGGTCGTGCAGACGACCATAGCCTTATGTTCCCCGGGCTTTAGCATCTGGCACATACAGTTCCTGCCCCAGAACATCCGGGTGCGCTACTTCTCCCTTCTGTCCATGATCAACGGCATCGGCGTGGCCCTGTTCAACCTGGCCGGCAGCGCCGTGGTGGACATCTGCAAGGCCAACGGCAGCGAGCTGATGGGCCTGACGATCCTGCGCGGCATAGCGCTCCTTTTCGCCGTGGTGGACGTGATCGCCCTCTCCCGCATGAAGGAATACCCCTATTCCCAGGCGGAAAAGCGCTTCACCCTGAAGGACCTGGTGGTCTCGCCCTTCCGCGAGGTCAAGTACCTGCGCACCATCGGCATCACCTTCGTGTGGAACCTGGCCGCCAACATCCCCGGCGCGTATTACACCGTTTACCTGCTCAAGAACCTGGAAGTGAGCTACTCTTTCATCACCCTGGCCAACTTCTTAAACGTCCCCATCCTGCTGCTCCTGACCCCGGTTTTGAGCCGGTTCCTGCGGCGCTTCTCGTGGCTCAAGACCTTAAACGTCGCCATCGCGCTGTACGCCCCGCACTATATACTCCTGGGCCTCATCACCAAGAGCTCGGTGTATTACCTCTACCCCCTCACGCTGGCCTACGCCTTCATACTGGCCGTGGGCATCAACCTGGCCTTCGCCAACGTGCCCTACATCAACATGCCCGAGAAGAACCAGACCGTGTTCATCGGCTTCTACTCCACCATGGCCAATTTGGGCGCGCTGATCGGCGTCACCATCGGCAGGCAGCTGGTGGAGCTGCTGCACCCCGTGCAGCTGAGCTTCCTGGGCATCCCCTTCGTGGACAAGCAGATCCTGGTCCTGCTGGTCGGCTGCGCCATGGGCGTGACCGCGCTGGCCGTGTACTTCCTGCGCAAGAACGTGCAGGAGTGACCTCCCTTTCAGCTTTCCCAAAGGCCCGGCTAACCGCCCGGCCTTTTCTTTTTTTGAAATTTTCTGCAATTTCCCCCTTGACAGGGAAGGCTGGCGGCCGTATACTTTCAACTGTACTAGTTCACATAGTATACTTAATACAAAACCACCGCCGCCAAAAACGGATCGGAAAGGAAGGTGACCGGCCCTTGCTCATCCAGATCGACAAGCTCTCCCGCACGCCGATCTACGAACAGGTGATCTCGCAGATCGAGCTGCACATCCGCCTGGGCGACCTGCCCCGGGGCGAGCCTCTGCCCTCGGTGCGCAGCCTGTCCCAAAGCCTGGGCGTCAATCCCAACACGCTGCAGAAGGCCTACGCGGAGCTGGAGCGGCGCGGCCTGTGCGTGAGCGTCCCCGGCAGCGGCCGCTATCTGGCCGCCGACGCCAGCGAGCGCCTGCTCTCCCGCTCGCGGCAGCAGCTGCAGGAGCTGGGCGTCCTGATAAAGACGCTGCTGGGCGCGGGGCTCACCCGCGAGGAGATCTTACGCTGCGTAACGGACGCGCTGGACAGCGCCGGGGAAGGAGACAAGCCATGAGCGAGATCGAACGCCGCCATCTGGCCGCCCTTGTGCGCATGGCCGTTCTGGTCCGCGCCCTGCACGGGGACGGCGTCCCCTCCGAGCTGATCCTCGCCCTGACGCTCGAGGCCCTGAAAGGCCCGGACGGCACGGATGACCGTCCCACGAAAGGAGATGCCCTATGATCCAAACCATCTCCGTGGCCAAGCGCTTTGGCCCGGATACATACGCCCTCCGGGACTTGAGCCTGGAGATCCCCACCGGCTGCATCTACGGCCTCGTGGGCTCTAACGGCGCGGGCAAGTCCACGCTTCTGCGGCTGCTTAGCGGCGTCTACCGCCCCACGCAGGGCCGCGTGCTGCTGGACGAAAAGCCCCTCTACGACGACCCCGCCCTGAAGGCGCGTGTCTGCTTCCTGGCAGACGAGCTGTACCTGCCCTCTTCCTCCAACCTGTTTTCCCTGGCAAAGACCTACGCCGCCGCCTACCCGACCTTCTCCATGGAGAAGCTCAAGTCCATCGTCTCGCTCCTGCAGCTGGACGGGAAGGCCTCCTTCTCCCGCTTCTCCAAGGGCATGCGCCGCCAGGCGGCCGTGGCGCTGGCCATCGCCAGCCAGACGGACTATCTGCTTCTCGACGAGACCTTCGACGGACTGGACCCGGTGATGCGCTCCCTGGTCAAGCGCCTTCTCTACGCGGAGGTGGAGCGCGGCGCCAGCGCGGTGATCGCCAGCCACTCCCTGCGGGAGCTGGAGGATACCTGCGACCAGCTGGCCCTGCTTCACAAGGGCGGCATCGTGTTCGAGAGCGACATACAGAACCTAAAGACCTCGCTGTTCAAGGTGCAGCTGGCCTTCTCCCACCCCTTCGGCCAGGAGGTGTTCGCCGGGATGCAGCTGCTGGAGTACCAGCAGCAGGGCTCCGTGGCCACCGCCGTTGTGCGCGGCGACCGGGACGAGGCCCGCGCCCGCCTGCGCGCCCTCTCCCCGCTGGTGCTGGACCTGCTGCCGCTGACGCTGGAAGAGGTGTTCGTGCACGAGCTCAGCGCCCTGGGCTACCAGTTCGACGAGGCCCTGCTGGGCGGCGAGGAGACCCCAGCGGCCAGCAAGGAAGAACAAAAAGACGCGCCCGGAGGTGAGACCAAGCCATGAAAAAGCCCCTCTTCCATCTCAAGCTCTATCTGGAAAGCCTGCGCCAGCTGCGCCTGGCCGGTCTTTCCCTGGCGGTGACGGCCGTGGTGCTGAACGTGGTCGTGCAGCTGCCCCTATCGGCCTCCCAGACCATGATCCAGCCGGCCTACTTCAGCCCCGTTCTGTCGGTGTGCATGTACTTTGGGCCCGTCCTTCTGGCGCTGGCCGCCTTCTCGTTTCTTTTTAGGCGCAGCGGCTCGGACTTCTTCCACGCCCTGCCCTATTCCAGGGCCTGCCTGTTCCTGACCCGCTCGCTGGCGGCGCTGACCTACCTGGCGCTCACCAACATTTTGGGCCTGCTCTCCAGCGCCGCGCTCTTTGCGCTGCTGAAGGTGCCCTTCGTGCCGCTGCACGCCTGCATTCTGTTTATTTCCTACATGGTCGGCTCCCTGCTGGTGCTCGCCTGCGCGCTTCTGGGCTTCTCCCTGTCGGGCAACGCCTTCTCCGGGCTCATCCTGACCGTCGCCCTGCTGTTCCTGCCCCGCGGCATCTCGGTGTTGGGGGCGCAGCTGATGACCGAGCAGTTCTCCCGGCTGAACGTGACCACGCTCTCGCCCCTCACGGACTGGACGCTCAACCTCCCCTTCCGGCTGATCATGGACACGCTGTTCAACACGGACGTGCTCTACCCCAGCCTGCGCACTTACGTCCTTCTGGACTTCCGCACGGTGCTCTACACCTTCCTCCTGGGGGCCGCCTACATCGCGCTTGGCTGCCTGGCCTTCATAAAGCGCCCCTCGGAGGCTGCGGAACGCCCCGCGCCCACGACCTGGCAGCAGCACCTCTACCGCTGCCTGCTGGCATCGCCCTTCTTCCTGATCGCCGCCTTCTTCCTGTTGAACGGCGTCTCCTGGAGCGACGACATCCTCTACTTCCTGCTGGTCCTGGGCGTTGCGGTCTACTTCCTCTATGAGCTCATCTCCACCCGCTCCGCGCGCGGCCTGCTCTCGGCCCTCAAGGTGTTCCCCTGGGTGCCCATCGCCTGCTTCTGCGTGGTCGGCTCCTTCGTGCTCTACGGCAAGCTGGACGCCAGCCGCAGCTACACGGCGGAAAACATCCGCTCCTTCCAGCTGGGCTACTACACCACGGATTACCAGTCCCTGCGCCGCAGCGAGGTGCGCTTCACCGACCCGGAGCTCATCTCCGCCCTGGCCGACGCCATCGAATACACGAACGGCCAGCCGCCGAGCAGAGTCACCGCCGTCTCCTATGACGAACCCGTCCTCATGGGCACCGACGACTTCTCCCTGCCCGCGGTCTCCGTCCGGAACGTGGTGCTGGACATCGGCCTCGGCCGCCGGGTCGTCATGGGCGTTGAATTCAGCGAGCCGCTGGACAAGGCCTTCACGGCCCTGCTCGAGCAGAACGAGGACTACCGGGCCACCTCCTGCGTCCTGCCCGAGGACAAGGAGATACTCCGCATAAGCGGCGACTTCTCCGACGAGATGCTGACCAGCCTGCGCGAGGAATTTGACGCGCTGGATTACGAAAAGCGCTGTGAGGTGCTTCTATTAGACTATTCGTCCAGCAGCGCGTGGTCCGCTCCCTGGTATGATACCCCGACCTATGTGTCCGAGGTCCCGGCGGAGGAGGCCTACGTGGAGTCCACCCCCGACGAACCCGGCATGGAGCCTTCCGCGCCCGTGCCCTTGAGCGGCTATGAAAACGGCGCCGAGCCCGGCGAGGACGCCTGGCTGTTCTACCGCCAGGACGGGGCCGTGCATCCCTACGACGTGAGGCCCTACACAGTCAGTTTCGAGGGCTACCGCGGCCTGCGCCGCTTCTACACGCAGGTGCAGCTGAACGGCGACCTGCCCAGGACCGCCATGCGCTGCCTGCGTGAGCAGCAGTCTGGCAGCTCTCTGAGATGGCGGATCAGCCAAATGCGGGACGCCCTAACGCTAAAGCCGGGCGAGATCAGCCAACTGTACTGCTACATGGAGATGGTCAACATCCCCTCCGAGGGCAAACTCTACGGCGGGGAAGTGTCCATCGGCTCCAAGGGCGTCGATGAGCAGGTCGAGTGGAGCGAAGAGCAGAAGACGACCCTGATCAACATGCTCTTGGATGGCTGCACGACAGAGCCGCACGAGGACGGCTGCTTCGCCTACGTGGTGCTGGAAGCCTATATCCCCAACCAGAACGACTACAGCGGGACCTACCACCACCTGAACGGTCTGGTGGAGCTGGACGAGGAGGACTTAAAAGTCCTGTTCTCCCTGCCGGGCTGCGCGCCCTTCGTTCAACCTGAAGCAAACGGTTAAGGACTCTCCTCCCCATTTCAAGTTTCGGCGTCCGCGCTTTCAAATAGGCGCGGACGCCCCTTTTTGTCCCTTTTTCGTCTCCTTTGGGACAGCCGTTGCCCGTATCCCGGGAAAAAACGCCGCCGATTTTATGCTAAGTTTGTCCCCGTCACCTTGAATCATATATAAGGAGGGAACGAACATGATCGAACACGAGATCCGACTGGACGCACGAGAGACCTATCCCCTGGCCCGCGCGCTGGTGTTCACACAGGGCGACCGGGATTCGTCCCTGCTGCGCATCCGCTTCTTCGACGGGGAAACGCCCCTGGGCACGGAAGCGGGCTGCAGCGCCACGCTGCAGGTGCTGCCCGAGGGCGGGCAGGAGGCCGGGGAGTACATCCTGACCAAGGAAGAAGGCGGCTACACCTTGGCCCTTTCCGCCGAGCTTCTGTCCCTGTCGGGCGTTGCGCGCTGCACGGCCTGCCTCTACGACGAGCTGGGCGCGCGGCTGACCGTGGGCCGCTTCACCTACTGTGTGCTGCCCGACCAAACGCTGGAGGCAGGCGGCTTGACGGCCGAGCGCGTGGGGCTTCTCCAGCAGGCGCTCTCCTCCGTCGCCCTGGCCTATGACCGCATCGAGGAGATCCGCGCCGCGCTGGACGGGGAATCCGGCTACGCAAAGCAGATGGGCGACTATGCGCGGCAGTGGGGCGAGGCGGCCAAGAACGCGGTGGAAGGCGTGGCCGTGACCTGGTCCACGCTGCCGGGGCGGCCCTCCAGCTTCCCGCCGTCCACCCACACCCACAGGGAGTTCACGCTGATCCGCGCCGAGATCCCGAAGGGCGAGGAGCTCCTGCAGCTGCGCGCCCCCGCCGACACAGCCGCCGCCTTCGACGCGGTCAAGGCTCTCCTCTCCTCCGGCCAGAAGGCGGGCTTCTTCCCCGTCACAAGGGAGTATAACGACCTGAGCGAGGCCTCCGGCGTTTTGTGCTTCTTCGCCTTGAGCGACGGCTTTTTGGCCGCGCACCTGACCGCGGGCGGGGTCAAGATGCGCGCGGCGAGCAGCACGGGCTGGCTGGCCGATTGGGCATAAACCGCACAAAAAAACGGGCCGGGCAGCCGCTCCTTCAAGCGGCCGCCCGGCCTTTCTCTTTTAGGGTGATCGGTTTTTAAGCGCTTACTTCTTCAGCAGGCGGAAGAAGCGGTAGCCGCCGGGGCCCACGGGGAGCTCGTACACCTTCTCGGTGGGTTCGGGGCGGAAGGTGGCGCTGTCGCCCTTGCGGAAGGGCTTGGGGTTGGTGCGCACGGGCTCGGTGAACTTGCGGCCGGTCTCGATGTCCTCAAAGCCCACATACTCGTCGCCCAGCAGCACGATCTCGGCGGGGGTCTTGAACTCGTTGAAGTTGTAGACGCCGAACACGTCGTTGTCGTACATGAACAGGTTGAACTTGGGGTTGACGGAGAGGAACATCTTGCCCTTCCTGGCGAAGTTCTTGGCGATGGCGCCGATGACGTCCTTGGGCAGCCTGTACAGGTCGCCGAAGTTGTCGGGCACGTTCAGGATGTAGAGGAAGCCCTTGCCGTAGTAATCCTCGGTCATGACGGCGGTGCTGAAGTCGTTGACGTGCAAAAGGACATCGTACCAGGTGGCGTTGTTCTTGTGGTTCATCACGGTGAACTCGATGGGCTCATCGGAGACGTGCACGTTGTAGGTGCTGATGTTCTGGTTGGTCAGCTGGTAGCGGGTGCCGCGCACCTTGCGGTCGGTGGGCCGCACGGAGGTCATGTCCTTGATGCCGCGGTCGATGGTGGCGCGCACGAAGCCGCTGGTCACCACGGCGATGCCGCCCTCGCGGACGTACTTCTCCAGCTTGGGCATCACGTCCGGGTCGTAGGCGGAGTTCTGGGTCAGGAACACGACGGGCGCCTGGTCGTCGAAATACGGGGTGGGCTCCAGGGGGATGCCGCACATGCCCACGTAGTTGATGAGCTGGTCCTCGCCGTCGGAGTCGAAGGGCTCGTAGGTGGAAACGCCCACGGGGTTGCCCAGCTGGCCCACGATCTTATCCACGCGCTCGAACTCGACGCCCAGCGCCGGCAGGGCGGGGGAGTTGATCAGGGAGGCGAAGTTGAACATCATCAGCTCGCGGCCCTTGCTGAACATGGTAAGGTTGGCCTGCTCCAGCCACACGCTCAGGTTGTTGGAGGAGCCGCCCAGGTCGATCCAGCCGCCGCCGTTGCGGCCGGGCGCGGTGTTCTCCATCAGGCGCATGATGGAATAGCTCATGTACCTCTGCAGGTGCTGGCCGTTGTAGTTGCTGTTGCGCGACTCGGTGCCGGTGTAGATCATGTCGAAGATGTCCTTCTGCTTGCCGGGGTTGTAGCCGCACTCCTGATAGGACTCGTACCAGTTGGGGTACTTGATGATCACGTTGCACTTGGGGTTGACTTCCTTGGCGGTCTTGACCAGGAGCTTCGAGAACTCCTCCATCTGGTCGAGCTTGAACTGCATCCAGGACCTTTCGCCCTTCTCCTTGATGCACATCTCGCACCGGCAGGAGCTGAAGTAGAAGTCGTCCAGGATGAACTCGTCGAAGATCTTGGCCGTCAGGCGCACGATGCGCAGCAGCTCCTCGCGGTGAGCGGGATCGGAATAGCAGAAGGCGTCGTAGATCGCGGGCTTGGCCTCGCCCACCTTCACGGTGGTGGTGATGCCGCCGGAGACCTCGAAGCCGTTGTCCTCAAACACCTTCTTATAGACCCGCATCTGCTCCTCGGGGATGTTCACCAGGGCCCTGTGGGTCTCCAGATACACCTTGTTGAGGGGGACGTGCTTCTTGTAGAAGTCGATGTCCGCCTGGATCTGCTCGGGCGTCTTGCCGTCCAGATAGTAGGCATACACGTAGGAAGCTAGCTTGAAGTTCTTGTACTTTTCCATGGGGCATGCTCCTCCTTTGCGTTTATTGCGCATAAGTAAAGGATAGCAACAATTTCCACGTCTGTCAACGCCCGGCGTTCCACGTAGCGGGAAACTGCACCGCAGAGCGAAATTTCTTTTGACCATCCTGTCTTTTCGGGCAGATTTTCTCCCCTTTTGATGAAAAGGACGCTTTCTGCCCCGTTGAGGAAACGCCCCGTCAATGATCCATTTTATGATGAAATGACCGCCGCGCCGTCCCTTCTTCCTCAAAAGAGGGCCCCCTTTGAGAATCCCGCGTCCCCGGAACCCCATCAAACTCCCTTCCTTATCAGATGAAAAGGCCGCCCGCCCCGGCTTTTTCCGGGGACGGACGTCCTTTTTTGCTGTTCCTATACGGTTTGGCTTTGACGGTCGGCCGCTTACTCGCCGAAGGCCGCCTCGTCGCGGACCTGTTTAAGAAGGCTCTCCGCCTTTTCGATGGCGTCCTTCTCCCCTTCCATGCCCAGCAGCACGCCGCCCTCCGCGCCGAGGATGCCGCCCGCGGCCAGCAGCCGCGCCTCAACCCCGCAGAGGGAGGCAAGCGCGTCCAGCTCGCAGTAGGCCCTTCCCGGCGCGGGGCAGAGCCGCAGGCCCTTCATGGCCGGGTCGTTGGCGAAGTCCGCCAGCGCCTGGATGGGGCTGTCCACCCGTTTCTCCAGTCCCACGGGGAAGATCGCCCGCACCCGCCGGCCCATCACCGCGCGGTAGATGGGGTCCAGCGTGCCGAAGGCCGGGTTGCCGATGGCGACGCCAGCCTCCCGGCCGGGCAGGTACAGGGCGTTGGCGCCTTTCAGAATCACGTCGCCCGGCCCCATCTGCGGGGCGATGTCGAACACGCTGCCGCGCACGAGCTCCCCCTTCACCACCGCGAAGTCCTGCGTCTGCGGCGGTGTCTCGTCCTTCTTCCTTCCCTTGAAGGCCCCGCGCAGGAAGCCCGCCCGCTCGAAGGGGCCAAGGCCCAGCTTCTCGCAGAGCGCCTGGGCGACATAGCCGTTGGTGGTGCCCATCACGATCAGCAGCGTTCCGTTTTGCGCCGCCTTGAGCACGGCTTTCTCCTCCACCAGGGCCAGGCCGATCAGGCGCTTGCCCGCCGCGGGGGTCAGATATGCCTGGCTTCTTTCCATGTTTGTGCCTCCTCTGCCCCTCCGTTACAGGGCCATGCCGGTCTTGAACTGGCTGTTGTACAGGTTCGCATAGAAGCCGTTCTTGGCCAGCAGCTCGTCGTGGGTGCCGGTCTCCACCACCTGGCCCTTGTCGATGACGATGATCTTGTCCGCGCCGCGGATGGTGGAAAGCCTGTGGGCGATGATGAAGGACGTCCTGCCCTCCATGAGCTTGAGCATGGCGTTCTGTATGCGCAGCTCGGTGCGGGTGTCGATGTTGGAGGTCGCCTCGTCCAGGATCAGCACCCTGGGGTCGGCCAGTATCGCCCGGGAGATGGCCAGCAGCTGCCGCTGCCCCTGGGAGATGTTGCCGCCGTTGTCGAGCAGTATGGTGTCGTAGCCGTTGGGCAGGTGGCGGATGAAGGAGTGCGCGCCGCCCATGCGGGCCGCGGCCTCCACCTCCTCGTCGGTGGCGTCGGGCTTGGCGTAGCGGATGTTGTCGCGCACGCTCTCGGAGAACAGGTAGGTATCCTGCAGCACCATGCCCACGTTCCTGCGCACGCAGTCGCGGGTCATGCTGTCGATGGGCTCCCCGTCCACGATGATGGAGCCGGAATCCCGGTCGTAGAAGCGGGTGAGCAGGGAGATGATGGTGGTCTTGCCCGCGCCCGTGGGGCCGACGATGGCGATCTGCTGGCCGCGTTTGGCCTCGATGGAGGCGTGCTTGAGCACCGGCGTGCCGGGCACGTAGGAGAAGGTCACGTCCTCAAAGCGGATGTCGCCCTCGATCCTGCGCTCCTCCTGCGCGCCCTCGGCGTCCTTTTCCGGGGGCACGTCCATGATCTCGAATACGCGCTCGGCGGCGGAGAGGGCGGACTGGATGGTGTTGAACATGTTGGCGATCTCGTTTAAGGGCCGCCCGAAGTTCTTCATGTACAGCAGGAAGGAGAACACCACGCCCACGGAGATGACGCCGTAGCGCAGGATGAGGTAGCCGCCCGCCACGGCCACGATCAGGTAGGAGATGTTGTTGAGCATGTTCATGGAGGGGCCCATCGCGCCGCCCACGATCTCGGCGCGCATGCCGCTCTTCTTGAGGTTCTCGTTCAGCTCGTTGAAGCGGGTCTGCACGTTCTTCTCCTGGGAGAAGAGCTTGACGACCTTCTGGCCGGAGACCATTTCCTCCACGTAGCCGTTGAGCGCGCCCAGGTCCACCTGCTGCTTCTTGAACAGCTTGCGCATGAAGCCGGACATGATGCGGGTCCAGATGAGCATGACGGGGATGGTCACCATGGAGATGAGCGTCAGCATGGGGCTTAGGATCAGCATGGCCACGAAGGTGCCCACCACGTTCACCACGCCGCCGAAGAGCTGGGTCACGTTGGCGGAGAGCGTGTTGGAGATGTTGTCCACGTCGTTGGTCAGGCGGGACATCAAATCGCCGCTCGAGTGCGTGTCGAAGAACTGCAGCGGCAGGCCCTGCATGCTGTCGAACAGCGCCTTGCGCAGGCGCAGGGAGGTCTGCTGGGCCACCTCCACCATCTTGGTGTTCTGCAGGTACACGGCCACCACGTTGACCAGGTACATCGCCAGCAGCGCCGCGCCTATGCGCACAAGGCCGCCCATGTCGCCCACGGCGATGAAGTTGTCGATCACCACGCCGTAGATGCGGGTGGAGGCGATGGAGATGAACGCAGTCAAAACGCTCATGGCGATGACCAGCACCATCAAACCGAAGTTGCCTTTTAGGTAGCCTAACAGCCTGCGTAGCGTGCCTTTAGCGTCCTTGGGCTTCTGCACGAACAGTCCCGCCCTGGGGCCGCCGGGGCCGCGTCCGGGGCCGCCGGGTCCCATGGGTCGATTGTTGTTATTCTGACGGGTCTCAGACATTTTCCAGCGCCTCCTCTCCCAGCTGGCTTGCCACGATGGCACGGTAGATCTCGTTGGAGCGGACCAGCTCCTCATGGGTGCCCACGCCGGAGATCTCGCCGCCCTCCATCACGATGATCTGGTCCGCGTCGCGGATGGCGGAGATCCTCTGGGCGATGATGAACACGATGCCCTGCTTCTCCCTCTGCCTCAGCGCCTGCTGGATGCGGGCCTCGGTGGCCATATCCACGGCGGAGGTGGAGTCGTCCAAAATCAGTATATCGGGGTCCTTGACGAATGTGCGGGTCAGGGACAGCCTCTGCTTCTGGCCGCCGGAGAAGTTCTTGCCCCTCTGTTCCACGTAGGCCTCGAAGCCCTCCGGCAGCTTGTCGATGAACTCGCTGGCCTGGGCCATCTGCGCGGCGTCGGCCATTTCCTTCTCGGTGGCGCCTTCCTTGCCCCAGCGCAGGTTGTCCGCGATGGAGCCGGAGAACAGCACGCTGTCCTGGAGCACCACGCCGATGTGCTGCCGCAGGTCGTCCAGGGAAAGCTCACGCACGTCCACGCCGCCGATCCGCACGCTGCCCTCGCTCACGTCGTAGAGCCTGGGGATCAGGTTGATGAAGCTGGACTTGCCCGAGCCTGTGCCGCCGATGATGCCCACCGTCTGGCCGGGATGGGCCTTGAAGCTGATGTCCTTGAGCACGTATTCGGGGTCGGTGTCGTTGTAGCGGAAGGAAACGTGGTCGAACTCCACGTCCAGGCCGCTGACCTGCCTGCCGGTCTTTTCGTCCAGCATGAGGTCGCGCTGCATCTCCTTGGGCGCCCGCGGGCTCTCGATGGAGGTCTTTGCCTCCAGCACCTCCAGGATACGGTCGCCGGAGACCTTGGCGCGGGAGACGTTCATGAGCATCATCACGACCATCATCAGGGAGGAGAGCACCTGCATCATGTAGGTCATGAAGGCCATGATCTTGCCGATCTCCAGGTCCCCGTGCATGGTCAGCACGCCGCCGTAGAGGAGCAGCGCCAGGACGCTCAGGTTCATCACCAGCGTCACCATGGGCATCGTGGTCATGATGATCTTCATGGCGCGCATGGTCCAGTTCATCAAGTCCTCGTTGGCCTCGCCGAAGCGCTTCTTCTCGCGCTCCTGGCCCACGAAGGCCTTCACCACGCGCACGCCCAGCAGGTTCTCGCGCATCACGGTGTTCACGCGGTCGATCTTTTCCTGCATCTTGCCAAAGAGCGGGAACGTCTTGGGGATGACCACCATGAGGCCGATGAGCAGAACGGGGATGGCCACCGCGAAGATCAACGAGAGCTGGCGGCTCATCATGATGGCCATGACCAGGCCGCCCGCGCACAGGAGCGGCGTGCGCACCATCATGCACAGGACGGAGCGGAGCATGTTCTGCATCTGCGTCACGTCGTTGGTCAGCCTGGTGATGAGCGACGATGTCTTGAAGCGGTCGATCTCCTTAAAGGAGAACGTCTGGATGTTGTCGAACATGCCCTTGCGCAGGGCAGCGCCGAAGCGCATGGCCGCCACGGATGAGGTGGCCGTGCAGCCCACGCCGCCCAAAACGCCCAGCAGCGCCACGGAGATCATCAGGCCGCCGGTGCGCCAGACCTCGGACATGTTGCCGCTGGCCACGCCCACGTCGATGATGTTGGCCATGAGCGTGGGCTGCATCAGGTCGCAGACCACCTCGATCACCATCAGCATAGGCGCGATGACGACGAAGAACCAGGTGCTTCCCTGGATGTATTTGGATAGCTTTGCGATCATTCCTTCCCCACTTCCTTTCCCTTGCTTGCCTTCAGATTGCTTTCGATGCGGTCCAGCATGGCGTGAAAGGTCTCTTTCTCCGCCTGCGTGAACCCGGAAAAGCAGATGTTTTCGTATTCCTCGTGCACCTCGTCCACCAGGGCGGCCAGCCGCCTGCCCTCGTCCGTCAGGAACACCTGCAGGGCGCGCCGGTTGCCCGGGGCGCGGCTGCGCGTGACCTGGCCGTTGTTTTCCATATTGGAAAGCACGTTGGAGATGGTGGCCGGATCCAGGTGCCGGTCGTTCGCCAGGTCCTTCTGCATGCAGCCCTCGTGCTGGGACAGATAGTCCAGCACAGGAGGCATGCCGAAGGTGATCCCGCTCTCCTCCAGCCGCTGGATGACGCAGCGGCGGTGCAGGTGCGAAATGCCTACCATGCGAAACATACCATTGATCCTGCATTCCATGTCTCTCTTCACTCCCTTCCGCAAGGCTCCTTTCCTTGCGCATCCTATGATTGTATTTCCATCAATTGGCCTTCTAACAATTGGCAGTATATGCTTCTTCTGCGGGGCTGTCAACAGGGCTTACCGAAGCTTAACCTATAACCATTGGAATTAACACAATTGGAACTCCAACTTTTTATGCAGTTCAAGAACCCTTTGCTTTTGTCAGGCGTCTCTGGTACAATAGAAGGAGAAAAATTCCACCTGATCCAAGGGAGGTTTTTGTACCATGAAAGAAGGCTTTGTGTGGGGCGTTGCCTCCGCTTCCTACCAGATCGAGGGCGCGGCCTTTGAGGACGGCCGCGGCCGCAGCGTGTGGGACGACTTTGCCGAGCGGCCGGGCAAGGTGTATTCCGGCCACACCGGCGAGGTGGCCTGCGACCATTACCACCGCTACGAGGAGGACGTGGCGATCCTCAAGCAGCTGGGCATCCGCAACTACCGCATGTCCATCTCCTGGTCGCGCCTGCTCCCCGAGGGCGAAGGGGCCGTGAACGAGAAGGGCGTGGACTTCTACAGCCGCCTGTTCGACTGCCTGCTGGCTAACGGCATCACCCCTTACGTCACCCTGTTCCACTGGGACCTGCCCTCCGCGCTGTTCTACCAGGGCGGCTGGATGAACGAAAAGAGCGTCAAGTGGTTCGCGGACTACGCCCGCCTGGTCGTGGAGCGCTACTCCGACCGCGTGACCCACTTCATGACCTTCAACGAACCCCAGTGCTTCGTGGGCCTGGGCCAGGTGGTGGGCGAGCACGCCCCCGGCATCAGCCAGGGCGCGCGGGACACGCTGCTCATGGCGCACAACGTGCTCAAGGCCCACGGCGCGGCCGTGCTGGCCATGCGCGAGGCGGCCAAGCAGCCCATCTCCATTGGCTACGCGCCCACCGGCACCATGACCTACCCCAGCACGAACAGCCCCGAGGACATCGAGGCCGCGCGGCAGTACCTCTTCCAGAACCCCGAGCCTGAGGCCTGGCACTGGAACGTGCCCTGGTGGTCCGACCCCGTGCTGCTGGGCTGCTACCCGGAGGACGGCCTGCGCATTTACCACAAGTACCTGCCCAAGATCACCCAGGCGGACCTGGACCTTATGCACCAGCCGCTGGACTTCCTGGGCGAGAACATCTACAACGGCCACGAGATCCGCATGGGCGACAACGGCCCCGAGTACGTGGAGCGCTACCCCGGCTTCCCCCGCACCGCCAACTATTGGCCCATCACGCCCGAGTGCCTCTATTGGGGCCCCAAGTTCCTCTGCGAGCGCTACAATCTGCCCCTGTTCATCACCGAGAACGGCCTGTGCTGCGCGGACGCCATCTCCCTGGACGGCAAGGTGCACGACCCCGACCGCATCGACTTCCTTGCCCGCTATTTGGGCGCCCTCAAGCGTGCGGTCAACGACGGCATCAACGTGGCCGGCTACTTCCAGTGGTCCCTCACCGACAACTTCGAGTGGGCCAAGGGCTACAACGACCGTTTCGGCCTGGTGTTCGTGGATTACCGCGACCAAAAGCGCATCATCAAGGATTCCGGCTACTGGTACGGCAAAATCGTCCAGGAGAACGGCGCCTCCCTCTAAGTTCCAAAAAAATGATCGTATGGGCCGCGCCGAAGGCGCGGTCCACAGTCTCGACATTCGGGCTGCGGCGAAGCCGCAGCCCGAATGTCGAGAGGGG
>CANQPP010000027.1 GCA_947625765.1 uncultured Clostridia bacterium | reverse complement strand
ACGAACCAGTTCATAAATATCAAAAACCATATTCATATCTGCTTTAATAACTTCACACTTAAAGGTCTGTTTTTGTACCATAAATATTTTTCACCTCATAATTTCCGATCGTACTATGTTTTGCTCAAGATTAATATAAAAATTACTCTAACAGTCTGCCATAGTCATTCCATTCACCAAACATTTTACCCTGTCTGGTTTCCTCGATCAAGTGCGCCAACATTTGGTCGTACATCTCTGGGTTTCGTTTCTTATAGAAGGCGATATTTCCCGCTCGGACCCTTTGGTATAACGGAGGAAATGATTTGAACTTTGACCATGCCCGTGCAGCCTTCAGTGCCGCCTCAATATCAGGGTCAATTTGAAAACTGTGGATCCCCATAGCGGGGAGGACCGCTCTTCCCGCATCAGTCATCAGGCCTAAAGCATCCAGCCTGCGAACGCGCTCCTTGTTGAGTTCTGTCCACTTGCTCCCCTTTTTGCGGGGTGTAAAGCGTTGCAACCTCTTTCCGTCAATGATTCGGTGGGTGCTGTCTATCCAGCCATAGCAAAGCGCTTCTTCCACAGCATCAATATACCAAAAGTGGGTGTCATCAACAGGCTTTCCACGTTTTACATTAACCCAGCATTCTGTCTCTTGTTCTGAATAAACGCTGAGCCATTCACGAAATGATTTGCGGCAATCAACTTGTAAAATATTTTTATGCTCCATTCCTTACTTGGCCTCGCTAAATACGGTCCTACCGGACGGATATGCCCGTCTTTTAATTAAATTGTATCACAAGATCGTGAATAAATCTACCGCTATCAGCACCGGCACACATTTTACACCGCAAGAAGAAAATTACACCGCAAAGGCGCATTTTTTCAATTGTTCTTCGGCTTTATATCAAACTCCGCAAGATCAAATCCCTTTTCTCTGTAGTCGGGAAACGGGGTGGTGGTCTTGCCGGGCGAAAAGGGCATATACATGGGAGGAGAGAAAAGCGGAAGGGCCGTTTTTGCGGCAAAGGGGGAAGGCGGGATGGACAAGGCCGTTCAGCGGGACCTGATGGGAACGCCCAAAAACGCGTTCACGGGGGAGCTGCGCCTGCACATGGACGGCCGGGGCAGGCTAGTGGCGGAGGCGCACCGGGGCCTGCTGGAATGGAGCGAGGAGCGGGTGCGCTTGCGCGGCAGGGAGATGCAGCTGCTGATCGAGGGCGGCGGGCTGGTGCTGGAATCCCTGACCGCGGAGGACCTGGTAGTGGTGGGCCGCATCGACGGCCTGCGCTTTCAGCCTATCTGAAGGAGGAAAAGCGGGATGGAATGGTTCTTCGGCAGCGTCCGGCTGCGCCTGCGGGGCCGCGTGACGCCCGCCCTGCTCGACCGCATCGCCCGCGCCGTCCCCTTGAGCGACGTGCGCCGCGTGCCGGACGGGGTGACGCTGACCGCGCCGCTCTCCGGCGTGTACGAGATGCGCAAGCTCCTTCGGGGGCAGGGTGTGCGCCTGTTCGTGGAGGGGCGGCGCGGCCTGCCCTTTTGGCGGGTGTGGATGCGGCGGCGGGCGGCCTTCTTCTTCTCGGCGGCGGCGGCCTTGCTGCTGCTCCTGTACTTGAGCGCTGCGGTCTCGGCGGTGCGGGTGAGCGGCACGGACGACCAGGCGCTCGCCCAGGAACTTTTGCAGGAGCTGGAGGCGCTTGGCGTTAAGAGCGGCGCCTACATCGGGGACATCGACCGGCGGGAGCTGGCCCGGCAGCTGCAGGAGCAGCACCCGGAGCTCACGTTCGTGAACTTAAAGCGCAGGGGCACTTCCCTCGAGCTGTTCGTGGTGGAGGCGACGGAGGCGCCTAAGGGACCCACAGGCCCCGCCGACGTGGTGGCGGGGAGCGCGGGCCTCATCACCAAGGTGACGGTGTTTTCCGGCACGGCGCTGGTGCGGCCCGGCGACACGGTGCGGCAGGGACAGGTGCTGATCGAGGGCAAGGATGCAAGCGGCCTGCCCTGCCGGGCGGCGGGGCTCATCGAGGCGCGGCTGTGGCACACGGGCCGGGGCGAGGCGGAGCTGTACGAGCAGGTGCGCACGCCCACGGGCAGAGAAAGCAGCGATACGCGCCTGTATTTTTGGGGATACGAGCTGCCCTTCTTTCAAAAAGAGGACGGTTTTTCCCACTGCGACATCATACACGAGACGGGAAGTTTGGTGGACAGCTTGTTTTTCCCCATGAAATGGGATAAAATAACTAAATACGAGGTGGAGGTCTCCACGCAGCCGCGGCCGGGGAGCCAGGTGCGCCGCCAGGCTGCGCAGCGGGCCTTCACGGACGCCCTGCGCCTGCTGCCCAGCGGGGCGCGGGTGATTGACAAAACACTGAAATATAGTAAGATAGGAAACGAAAGACTGGCCGCGACGCTGACGCTGGAAACGCTCTGCGAGATCGGCATGCAGGCGGGCGGCCCCTGAGAGGAAAGGGAACAGCTTGGAAAACGAGAACCTGGTCAGGCGGGAGATGACGGTGGACTCCATGGAGGAGCTCGCCGCCCTGTTCGGCAGCCTGGATGAGAACGCCGAGACCATCATGGAGCGCACCGGCACGCGCATCACCGCCGAGGGGCCGCAAATTTTGGTCAGCGGCGAGGAGGAGAACGTCTCCCTGGCGCTGACCGTGATGGGCAAGCTGCTGGCGATGATAAGGCGGCAGGAGCGCATCGACAAGTCGCGCATCAACTACGCGGTGGAGCTTGCCCGCGAGGGGCAGGCGGACATGATCGACGCCATCATGCAGGACGTGATCGCCATCACCGCCCGCGGCCGCCAGGTGCGCTGCAAGACGCTGGGCCAGCGGAACTACGTAAAGGCCATACGGGAGAACACGGTCACATTCGCCGTGGGCCCGGCGGGCACGGGCAAGACCTATTTGGCCATGGCCATGGCCGTGGTGGCCTTCAAGAACAAGGAGATCGAGCGCATCGTGCTCACCCGCCCCGCCGTGGAGGCGGGCGAAAAGCTCGGCTTTCTGCCGGGCGACCTGCAGAACAAGGTGGACCCCTATCTGCGGCCCCTGTACGACGCGCTGTACGAGCTGATGGGCGTGGAGAACTTCCAGAAGCTGCAGGAGCGGGGCGTGATCGAGGTGGCGCCGCTGGCCTACATGCGCGGCCGGACGCTCAACGACAGCTTCATCATTCTGGACGAGGCCCAGAACACCACCTGCGAGCAGATGAAGATGTTCCTGACACGCTTTGGCGCGGGCTCCAAGGTGATCGTGACCGGGGACTTAACGCAGATCGACCTGCCCCTGGGCAAGCGCAGCGGCCTGAAGGAAGCCGTGGAGGTGCTCAAGGGCGTGGAGGGCATCGCGGTGACCGAGCTCACCCACCGGGACGTGGTGCGCCACGAGCTGGTGCAGGCCATCGTGCGGGCCTACGAAAAGTACGAAAAGAGATCGTCCAGATAGGACAAGCACTACATTAACCAAAAGACTTTGGACGAACGGGAAGGAGAGGACAGACATGCAGGGAAACTCCACGGAGGAAAAACGCGGCGCCCCCAAGCCGAAGAAGCGCTTCCAGGGCAGCAAGACATTCTATTCCGTGCTGATCCTGGCGCTGTGCTTCCTCATCCTTCTGGGCGTTTTGGTGATGGTGGCCAGCCCCAGGCAGCACGACATCCGCGTCGGCGAGCCTGCCCAGGAGACCATCAAGGCCACCAAGGACATCGAGGACAAGATCGCCACGGAGCGCCTGCGCGAGCAGGCCGCAAACTCCCTGGGCGAGGGCATACTGCGCAAGGACACCGCCGTGGCGCAGCTCTCCAGCGACATGCTGGCCGAGTACCTGGCGTCCATGCGGCGTGTGCGGGCCTCCTATGCGCGCGACCTGGCCGCAACGCCCACGCCCAGCCCGTCTCCCAGCCCCACGCCCATGACCACCATCGACCCGGACGGAAATGAGATCCCCCTGCCGCCGGAGGAGGGCGAGCCTTCTCCCTCGCCCGGCCCGACGATCGAGCCCTCCCCGACGCCCGACCCCGTGGAGGACGCGCTGGACTCCCTTTCCGCGGCCTTGAGCGCCTTGAACCTCACCCAGCGGGAGATGCGGGCGGTGTTGTCGGTGGACGAGATGAGCTTTGACGGCATGGCGGAGATCGTCCATAGCCTCGTGCAGGAGACCATGGAGGAGGGCGTGCGCGACGGCACGCTGGCCGAGAGGCAGCAGGAGCTGACGCTGCGCCTGCTGGGCCAGGGCCTGGACACCGACATGATGAACGTGGCCAACGCCCTGATCGCCGCGGTGCTGCGCGAGAACGTGTTCGAGGACACCGAGGCCACGGAGGCCGAGCGCGAACAGCTGGCCGACGCCGTGGAGCCGGTGATCTACCAGAAGGGCCAGAACATCGTGCAGGCGGGCGAGGTCGTGACCGCCCAGCAGTACGCGATGTTGAGCGAGCTGGGCCTGCTGCAGGCGGAGGGCGCGGACGCCTATATGTATTTGGGCATGAGCCTGCTGGCCGCGCTCATGTTCGCGGTGGTGCTCATCTACCTGTTCCAGTTCGAGAAGCGGCTGCTGCAGGAGCCCCGGCTCATGCTGCTGCTCTCCATCATATCGCTATTGCAGGTGCTGCTGGGACTGGCCGTGCGGCAGTTAAGTCCTTACCTCATCCCCGTGCAGCTGGGCACGCTGCTCATCGCCATCCTCCTGTCGCCGGGCCTGGGGCTCATGATGAACACGGTCTTCGGCGTGTGCGCGGGCGTGCTGGCCACCGGCGACGACGGCATACTGACCGCGCCCATGTTCCAGCTGCTGCTGGTCTCCGTGTTCGTGGGGGCCGTGGCGGTGTTCTTATCCCGCTTCGCCTCCCGGCGCTCGCGCCTGCTGTACGCGGGCTTTGCGTTAGGCGCGCTCGACTTTCTCTGCGCGGCGGGCACCGGCGTGCTCATGAACGCCAACTTCACCGAGAACCTGTATAACGGACTGCTCTGCGCGGGCGGCGGGCTGCTCTCCGCGGTGCTGGCCGTGGGCCTTCTGCCCCTGCTGGAGTCCATGTTCAACCTGGTGACGCCCCAGATGCTGCTGGAGCTCTCCACCCCCACGCAGCCGCTGCTGCGCCAGCTGCAGACCGAGGCACCGGGCACCTACCACCACTCCATTCTGGTCGCAAATCTGGCGGAGGCCGCCGCCGACCAGGTGGGGGCCAACGCCCTGCTCTGCCGCGTGGGCAGCTACTACCACGACATCGGCAAGACGCGCCGGCCCATCTTCTTCAAGGAGAACCAGATGGACCAGCCCAACCCCCACGAGGGCATGGAGCCGCAGGTCTCCGCCGCCATACTGGCCGCCCACGTGCGCGACGGGCTGGCCATGGCCGAAAAGTACAAGCTGCCCGTGCCCATCCGGGACCTGATCGCCCAGCACCACGGCGACAGCTTCATGGCCTTCTTCTACCACAAGGCCCTGACCGAGGCCGAAAAGACCGGCAAGGAAGTGGACCCGCGCGATTACAGCTACGACGGCCCCAAGCCCCAGACCAAGGAGGCCGCCATCCTCATGATGGCCGACGGCGTGGAGGCAGCGGCCCGCACGCTCAAGGACCGCAGCGGCGAGGCCATCGCCCGCTTCGTCCACGAGATGGTGCACGGCAAGCTGGACGCGGGCCAGCTGGACGAGGCGCCCCTGACGCTGCGCGACCTGGACCAGATCGAAAAGGCCTTCGTCAAGACGCTGACCGGCATCTACCACGAGCGCATCGAGTACCCCAAGCTGGACCTTGCCAAGAAGAACGGGGAGGAAAAGAAGGGATAACATGCTGGAGATAGAATGGATCGACCAGAGGAAGGAGCCCGCCGAACAGGGGCCGGACGAGTTCCTGAAACAGGTCGGCGAAAAGGTCGTGGAGAACGAGGGGATCCAGATGGATGTAAGCGTCTGCGTGACGCTCTTGGACCCGGAGGAGATGCGGCGTTTGAACGCCCAGTTCCGTAAGGTCGACAGCGTGACGGACGTGCTCTCCTTCCCCATGATCGAGGGGAGACTGCGGGACAAGGGCGACCGCGAGCTCACCGGCGCCTTCGACCCGGAAACGGGCTGCCTCTTTCTGGGCGACCTGCTGTTCTGCCCGGAGAGGATCGCCGAACAGGCGAAGGAATACGGCCACAGCGAAAGGCGCGAGTACGGCTACATGCTGGCCCACGGGCTTTTGCACCTGCTGGGTTACGACCACGAGACGGACGAGCAGCGGGCCGAAATGCGGGAATTGGAAGAAAAGGCGCTCCTTTCCTGCGGCCTTACGCGCGAATAAAGGCTAAAAATTCAGATCAAGGATAGGGAAATCACTTTATGCAGAAGAATTTTCATTCCGGCTTCGCGGCCATACTGGGCAGGCCGAACGTGGGCAAATCCACGCTGATGAACGCGCTGGTGGGCGAGAAGGTGGCCATCGTCTCCCCTAGGGCGCAGACGACCCGCAGCCGCATCATGGGCGTGATGACACAGGAGGACGCGCAGATCGTCTTTTTGGACACCCCCGGCATCCACACGCCGCGCACACGCCTGGGCGAGTACATGATCAAGGCCGTGCGCAGCGCCCTGGAGGACGTGGACGCGGTTTTGGTGATGCTGGACGCCTCCGACGTGCGCGCCCAGGACATGGAGATCGTGGAGAAATACTCCCACCTGCCCGTGCCCGTGGCCATCGTGGTCAACAAGATCGACCTGGTGGACGCCTCCGTCCTGGCGCCGCTGCTCCAGAAGCTGTCCGCCTACCCGGTCAAGGCCTGGCTGCCCGTCTCCGCCCGCAAGGGAAGCGGTCTGGACGAGCTCAAGGAGACGCTGCTCTCCTGGATGCCGGAGGGGCCCAAGTACTTCCCCGACGACATGGTGACCGACCAGCCCGAGCGGGTGATCATCGCCGAGATGGTGCGCGAAAAGGCGCTGCGCAACCTGCGGGACGAGGTGCCCCACGGCATCGGCGTGGAGATACTCTCCATCGAGAACCAGGGCGATGAAAAGCGCGCCGTGACCATCCACGCCAACGTCTACTGCGAAAAGGAGTCCCACAAGCGCATCCTGATCGGCAAGCAGGGCGAGATGCTGCGCCGCATCGGCGAGCAGGCCCGCGGGGACATCGAGAAGCTGCTGGGGCAGAAGGTGAACCTGCAGCTGTGGGTCAAGGTGCGCCCCGACTGGCGCAACCGCCAGGAGGACTTAAAGACGCTGGGCTACACGCAGGAGTAAACAGAAGATGGGCTTTCCGCTGAAGCTGAACGCCATCGTCCTGCAATCCGTCAACTACCGCGACCACGACCGGATGCTGACGCTGTTCACCCGGGAGCAGGGCCGCGTGGAGGCCTCCGCCCGCGGCGCGCACAAGACCGGCAGCCGCTACATGGCCGCCTCCACCCAGTTCGCCATGGGCGAGTACCTGCTCCGGGAGAGCGGCGGCCGCTACACGCTGGCCGGCTGCACGCTGGACAGCGCCCATTACGCCATCCGGGAGACCCCGACGCGCCTGGCCTGCGCCGCGCTGCTGGCGCGGCTGTGTTTGGAGACGGTGCAGGAGGGCGAGCCCAACGAGCCGCTGTTCTTGACGCTTTTGCAGGCGCTGGCGTATCTGGAAAACGGGTACGAGGATCTGAAGGGCCTGGCCGCGGGGTTCCTTCTGCGCTTTCTGCACCTCAACGGGCAGGGCGTGGTGCTGGACCGCTGCGTGCAGTGCGGCGGCCCCCTGAAGGACGCCCGCTTCGACTACATGAAGGGCGGCCTTGCCTGCGCCGAACACGCGACGCCCGGCAGCCTTCCCGCCACGCGGGAGCAGGTGTTCGCCCTGCGGCGCGCCCTGCAGGGGGACAGGTTCCGCCCGGTGGAGAGCGTCCCCGGCTGCTACGAGGCCCTGCGCGGTTTCACCGAGTACCAGCTGGACCGCCGCTTTTCCGCCTTCGACTACTTTGAGAACCTGCTGTAAGTGAAGGGAGCCCGGGCGGCGCTGCCGCGCCGCCCGGGCCTGCTGTATTGTATGGAACAAGACGTCAGCGGAGGAAGAGCTGCACCCAGTAGTGCACGCCGCCGATCTGCTTGTGGCAGACGCCGATGCGGGTGAAGCCCTCCTTCATGATGTTGGCGTAGTGGCCGGGGCTGTTCATCCAGGCGCTCATCACGCGCTCGGGGCTGGTCTGGCCCTTGGCGATGTTCTCGCCCGCGCCCTGGTATACCGCGCCCGCCTCCTTGAGGGCCGTAAAGCAGCTCTCGCCGTCCGGCCGCGTGTGGGAAAACTGCACGGCGATCTCGTCGGCACGGATGGCCGCCGCCGCTGCCGCAGCCCGGTCCGCCTGCAGGGCGGACAGGCCCTGCGCGGCGCGGGCCTCGTTCACCAGGTCGATCACGGTCAGGGCGTAGGCGTCCATGCCCGTGTCGGGGGCCGCGGTGGGCTTGGGCGTTGCGCTGGGCGTTGCCGTGGGTTTTATCGTGGGCTTTGGCGTCGCCGTCGGCTTTGCCGTTGCGGAAGGCGTCGCCGTAGGTTTCACGGTGGGTTTCGCCGTGGCCGTTGGCTTCGCTGTTGCGGTGGGCGTTGCCGTGGGTTTTGCCGTCGGTTTTGGCGTTGCTGTCGGCTTCGCCGTTGCGGTGGGCGTCGCCGTGGGCTTTATCGTGGGCCGCGCCTCGGACGTGACGCAGGGCCGCCGGGGCGGAACGGGCCTCATGCAGGGCGGCAGACAGCCGCTGCCGGAGGAGATCCAGACCATGCAGGCGGCGACCCAGGGGAGAAAGCGGATCATCTTCATACCTCCTTTTCCGGCGGGAGGAAGGGTTGCGGATGCCTTTCCCGCCTGTGTGGAAAGAATATGTTCTTTATCCAAAAAGGTCAATGACGGAAGCTGGAAAAGACGGGAAATGCAGGAAAAACCGCGTTTCTAAATTGTAAAGAAACAACGGAAATGGAAAATTGCAACCGCGAGGAAACAACTTGGGAGAAGCTGGAAGCGTAAAACACAATATCCGGATGGAGCTGCCCCCGGCGGTCGAGCGCATGCTGGAGGCGCTGGATGAGGCCGGGATCGAGGCGTACCTGGTGGGCGGCTGCGTGCGCGACCACCTGCTGGGCCTTACCCCGAAGGACTACGACATCGCCGCCGCCGCCCCGCCGGAGAGGACGGGCGAGGCGCTGGAGAGGGCGGGCTGCCGCGTCTACCCCACGGGCATCCGGCACGGCACGGTCACGGCGGTGCTGGACGGCCTGGCCGTGGAGCTGACCGCCTACCGCGCGGACGGGGAGTACGCCGACCACCGCCACCCCGGCTCGGTGCGCTTCGTCTCCGACATCAAGCAGGACGTGCTGCGCCGGGATTTTACCTGCAACGCGCTGGCCTACCACCCGCAAAAGGGGCTGGTGGACCACGTGGGCGGGCTGGAAGACCTGCGGGCGGGCCTGCTCCGCTGCGTGGGCGAGCCGGAGGCCCGCTTCGAGGAGGACGCCCTGCGCATCCTGCGGGCGCTGCGCTTCTCGGCTGCTTTGGGCTTTGCCATCGAGAAAAAAACCGCGGAGGCTCTGATCAGGAAGGCCCCGCTGCTCCACGGCATCGCCCGGGAGCGGGTGAGCGCGGAGCTGCAGGGGCTCGTCTGCGGGAAGGCCGCGCCGGAGGTGCTCACGCACTTTCCCGGCGTGCTGGCCTGCTGCCTGCCCGGACTGGAGGCGGCGACGGAAGCCGACTTCGCCGCCATGGCGGAGAGGCTGCGCGCCCTGCCGCCGGAGCCGGTGCTGCGTTTGTGTCCCCTGGTGCGTTTGTGCGGGCCGCGGGCGGAGGAGGCCCTGCAGGCGCTCCGCCTGAGCGCCCGGCAGGAAGGGGCGCTGCGCCTCCTTCTGGAGGAAGGAGACGACCTCATTGAGGATATGCCCGCCCTGCGGCGGACCTTGGGCCGCTGCGGGGAGGAGAGGACGCGCCTGTTGCTGCTCTGGCAGGGCGGCAGGGCGCTGCCCCTGCTGCGAGAGGCGCTGGAGAAGGGCCTGTGCTGCAGCGTCCATGAATTGCACATCCGCGGCGGCGACCTGGCCGCGCTGGGCCTTGCGGGCCCCGCGATCGGAAGGACGCTGAACGCGCTGCTGGAGCTCGTGATCCGGGATGAAGTTCCAAATAAGCGGGAGAGCCTTTTGGCGGCGGCGCGGGAACTGGGAGGAAAAGACGATGGAACTCAATGACGGCGCCCTGCGGGCGCTCAACGAGGCGCGGGCGCTGCTGGAAAACATAACGCCCCTGAAGTCGGACTGCGGCAGGCTCTGCGGGAGCCTCTGCTGCAAGGACGGCGACGGGGAGGAGGAAGCGGGCATGCTGCTCTTCCCCGGCGAGGAAAAGCTGTACGCCCACCAGGGCACCTGGATGGAGCTGCTGGACTCCGCCCTGCTCTTTCGGGGGGAGCCGGTCAGGCTGCTCGTTTGCAGCCTGCCCTGCCCAAGGCGGCTGCGGCCCTTGAGTTGCCGCATCTTTCCGCTGTTCCCCTACCTGACGGAGAAGGGCGTGGAGGCGCGGCTGGACGTGCGCGCCCGGCCCCTTTGCCCCTTATGTGACTACGGGGAGCAGGGGCTGGACCCGGCCTTCGTCCGCGCGGTGCGCGACGCGGGCGAGATACTGGCGCAAGACCCCGCGCAGCGGGAGTTCCTGCGCCTGCTGACCGAGCACATAGGGGAATACCTGTGGCTGTGAAAGCTCGTTTAGGCTCATAAATAAGGAGGAGGAGACCCCATGCGTTTCAGCGTCAATCTTCCCTGCCTCTTTCCCGGCGTGCCGCTGGAGAACGCCCTTCAAACCATCAAGGGCTGCGGCATGGATACCGTGGAAATGTGGGGCGTACAGGCGGAGCAGGCCGAGCAGCTGGAGAGGCTGCTGCCGGAAACGGGCCTGCGCTTGAGCGCCCTTTGCACCTCGTTCTTCATACTGAACGACGAAACACGCAGGGAGGAGTATTTATCCGCCCTTGCGCAGGCGATCGGGCTGGCCAAGCGGCTGCGCTGCCCGTCCATCATCACCCAGGTGGGCCAGGACACGGGAGCGCCGCGGGAGCGGCAGCATGCGGCCATCGCGCAGGGCTTAGCCGCCGCCGCGCCCATGCTGGAAAAGGCGGGCGTCACGCTGCTGGTGGAACCGCTCAACGACGTGAAGGACCACAAGGGCTACTACCTCACGGACTCCGCCGAGGGCTTTGATCTCATCCGGGAGGTCGGCTCGCCCAGCGTGCGGCTGCTCTACGACATCTACCACCAGGCGCTGATGGGCGAGGACGTGTGCGCCCGCATACGGGACAACGCGGCGCTGATCGGCCACTTCCACGCAGCCGGGGTGCCGGAGCGGGACGAGCGGCTGTTCGAGGGCCTGGACTACGGCCCCGTCTTCCGGCTCATCCGGGAGCTGGACCTGCAGGCGCCCGTGGGCCTTGAGCTGTTCTGCAAAAGAAGCAGCGCGGAGGAGCTGCTCAAGCAGGTAAGACCCTTTGCCGAGTGAAAAAACGACGCCCGGCCGGCGGCTCTGCCGGAAAAGACGGGCGCGGGATATAAGGAGGAAGAAACCATGAAACAGGCGCGCATGGCGCTGGACCGGGACTTTGCCATCGGGCAGGTAGACGAGCGCATCTTCGGCTCCTTCCTGGAGCAGCTGGGACGGGCCATCTACACGGGCATCTACGAGCCCGGACACCCGCAGGCAGACGAGCAGGGCTTCCGCAAAGATGTTTTGGCCCTGGTGAAGGAGCTGAACGTTCCCGTGGTCCGCTGGCCGGGCGGGAACTTCGTCTCCGGCTACAACTGGGAGGACGGCATCGGCCCGGTGGACCAGCGTCCCAAGAGACTGGAAATGGCCTGGTTCTCCACGGAGAGCAACCGCGTGGGCGTGCACGAGTTCTGCGACTGGGCCAAGAAGGCGGGCAGCTCCGTGATGATGGCCATCAACCTGGGCACCCGGGGCGTGGAGGCGGCCCGCGACCTGGTGGAGTATTGCAACCACCCCGCGGGCAGCTACTGGTCGGACCTGCGCCGCAAAAACGGGGCCAAGGACCCGCTGAACGTCAAGCTCTGGTGCCTGGGCAACGAGATGGACGGCCCCTGGCAGATCGGACACAAGACCGCGGAGGAATACGCCCGCATCGCCCACGAGGCCGGCAAGGTGATGAAGTGGATCGACCCCGGCATCGAGCTTGTGGCCTGCGGCTCCTCCAACCTGCACATGCCCAGCTTCGCCGACTGGGAGCGGACCGTGCTGGAGGAGGCCTACGACACCGTGGACTACATCTCCCTGCACCAGTATTACGGCAACGCCAGTTTGGACACGCCCTCGTTCCTGGCCCGCAGCGTGGAGATGGACGCCTTCATCGACGGCGTGACCAGCATCTGCGACGCGGTGCGCGCCAAGAAGCACAGCAAGAAGCGCATCGACCTCTCCTTCGACGAGTGGAACGTGTGGTACCACACCAACGGCCGCGACCAGAAGTATTACGACAGCCGTGTCTGGCACGAGGCCCCGCCGCTGAACGAGGACATATACACCTTCGAGGACGCGCTGCTGGTGGGCAGCATGCTCATCACCCTCCTGCGCCACGCGGACAGGGTCAAGATCGCCTGCCTGGCCCAGCTGGTGAACGTCATCGCGCCCATCATGACCGCGCCGGGCGGCGCCGCCTGGCGGCAGACCACCTACTATCCCTTCCTGCAGGCCTCCCGCTACGGCAGGGGCAGGGTGCTGCGTCCCGCGCTCACCGCTGTGCCGGAGATAGAGACCAAGGCGCTGGGCTCCGTGCCCGCGCTGGACGCCGTGGCCGTGGAGGGCGAGGACGGGGAGCTTACGATCTTCGCCGTCAACAAGGACATGCAGGAGGATATGCTGCTGCAGGTGGACCTGCGCGCCTTCCCCGGGATGCGCGTGCTCTCCCACAGCGTGCTGCATGACGACGACGTGTACGCCTGCAACACGGAAGCGGAGCCCGACCGCGTGCATCCCACGGAGGGCGAGACGGGCACGCTGGACGGCGGCAGGCTGGAGATCAAGCTGCCGAGCCTGAGCTGGAACGTGATCCGCCTGGGCGCCTGCGGAAAGTAAAGAAGAAACCTAAAGCACTGAAGGCAAAAAGATCCCCTCGGACTGATTTCAGTCCGAGGGGATCGCTGTATTTTATCCTGTTTGGTCTGGAAAGGAGGATCAGCCGACGCTGCCGTCCTCGCCTTCGGGCGCGGTCTCGGTATCGCCGTTTTCGCCGGGCTCCTCGGTCGTATCCGCGGGGTCATCGACGGATTCGCCGGAGGGGATCTCGGGAGCGGTCGTCTGCACGGGGGTAAAGACCATGTGGCGGGAGATGATGGCGTTCACGTCCGACACGTCGGGCACGTAGATGGCGTCCACGGTCACGGGGGTGAACTGCAGCTCCTGCTCGGCCTGAACGGGGCCGCCGGCCAGCGCCTGCGCCTGCTGCTGCAGGTCGGCCACGCAGGCCTCCACGGCGGCGCGGTCCTGCTCGGAGACCACGCCGATCTCCCGCGCGCCGACCTGGACGAGGTAGCCCTGGATGGGCGCGTACTCGCTCTCGGTAAAGGCGGCCTTATCCAGCGAGGGGGAGATGTAGTCGGTCCAGAGGAAGAAGCCGGATACGCCCAGGGCGGCCACGACCAGAACGATCAGCGTCACGATGAGGTAGGGGCGGGCGCGGCCGGAGCCGGAGGAGCGGGACGGGGACTCGTCATCGTCCAGGTCGAAGTCCGGGCGGCGGGCGCGGTCGGGGTAGCGGCGATCCACACGGGAGATGTGGGAGGTGTAGTCCCATTTTTCCTCGGAAGGATCGTCCAAAGCGCTCCAGTAGCGGATCTGGTGCAGCCCGTTGGTCACGGGGCGCAGCTGCAGGTCGGTCAGGTGATCCAGCAATTTATCTCGATTGGCTTTCATTGTCGGCCTCCGTAAAGCGAACAAGACTATTCATTAAAATAATACCATCTTAAACCCGTCTTGACAACCGAAAAATGAACGAGCGGGGCGAAAAAATGCAAAAGGCCGCCGCGCCCCTCCTGTAAACGAAGGAGAGGGGCCGTCCGTTCTCGCTGGAAAGCACCTTCAAAGTTAGAATTTGAGGAAGCAGGCCAAGCGACAGCGGGGGAATTGCCAAGGGGGGCGACGAGCCCCCCTTGGCTTAGGGCTGGTGGTCGGGGTCCGGCCCGGAACGGGCCGGACCCCGACCACCAGCAACCGGGGGAAGGGGCGCGCCCCTTCCCCCGGACCCCTATCCCCGCGCGTGTTGAGGCGTTTCATCTTCTGCTTTTCATTAGCATTTTATCGGAAGGTCCTCCTTTGCACGGGGGGATCGCCAAGGGGGGCAAGCCCCCCTTGGCCTACCGCCGGACATGTAGAGCGGCCCGGAACGGGCCGCTCTACATGTCCGGCCACAAGGGGAAGGGCTTCGCCCTTCCCCTTGCAGACTCTTTTATTTGATCTTGTTCTTATGCCATCATCTGCAGACGGAGACCTGGATCCAGCCGGAGGCGGAGGCGCCGGGCTCCACGCTGTTCATGTGCGCGGTCTCGATGCCCTGGGCGTAGAGGTTCAGGAAGTCCGTGGCGTTGGTCTGGTTCTCCAGGCAGAAGCCGGGGCGGTTGTGGGGGGTGTAGACCACCATGTTGCAGAACTCTTCGCTGGCGTTCAAGGCCAGAGTGAAGCCCAGCTCGTCGTAGGCGATCTTGGCGGTCTTGCCGCTCATGCCGCTGAACACGTGGTCCAGGTACAGCTCCTCCACGGGGCGGAACTCGTGCACGTCGGTCATGCCTTCCACGGGCAGCAGCTTGCCAGAGGGCATGCACATCTCTGCCTCGTAGTAGCAGGGCGCGGGCACCTGGATGCGGATCTTGTCCGCCTGGCCCAGCTTGTTGAAGTAGGGATGGATGGCAAAGCCGTAGGGCAGGGTCTCGTCGCCGTCGTTGGTCACGGTGTAGGTCAGGCGCAGGCCGTCCCCATTAAGCGTATACAGGATGGTCAGCGTGCAGGGGAAGGGATAGCTGGCAAAAAACGAGGAATCCTTGGTCACAGAGGCGCTGCCCTTTGCCCAGGCGCCGTTTTCATCCGCGCCGTAGCAGAACTCAAAGGGCTCGTCCATGAACAGGCCGTGCAGGAAGCGCAGCTCGCCGTTCTTGCGGATCTCGCAGTCGTGGCCGCCGAAGCTGTACTTGCAGTCGCGGGTGCGGTTGGGCATGGGGAAGAGGATGGGCACGCCCGCGGTGGCCATCGGGTTCTCGATGTTCACGGTGGGCATCAGCAGCTGCCGGTCCTTATACACGGCGGAATACAGGTTGAAGCCCGCGGAGGGCAGGATGGCCAGCTGGCAGTCCTTGCTTTCCAGGCAGACCTGCTTAAAGCCGCCGTCCATCTCTTGTTCGTACGCACGATAAGCGCTCATTTTGCACTACCTCCCTAAAACTTAATGGTCCGTTTGCTTCATAATACCACGGCGCGCGCCCGCGCGCAATTGACAAAAGGGCCAAATTGCCATAAAATATTTCCAATAGCGCAATGCGGAAAGGGAGATGCTTTGCTTATGGCCACCAAGGGCTATGACTTTACCGCCATCGAAAAGAAGTGGCAGACGATCTGGGACGAGCAGAAGTGCTTCTGCGCGGACCACGACCATTCCAAGCCCAAATATTATACGCTGATCGAGTTCCCGTATCCCTCCGGCGCGGGGCTGCACGTGGGCCATCCCCGCTCCAACACCGCCATGGACATCATCGGCAGGAAGAAGAGGATGGAGGGCTACAACGTCCTGTTCCCCATCGGCTGGGACGCCTTCGGCCTGCCCACGGAGAACTTCGCCATCAAGAACCACGTGCACCCCGCAGCGGTCACCGCCAAGAACATCGACCGCTTCCGCAGCCAGCTCAAGATGCTGGGCTTCGCCTTCGACTACGACCGCGAGGTGGACACCACCGACCCCGCCTACTACCGCTGGACCCAGTGGATCTTCTTAAAGCTGCTGGAGAACGGCCTGGCCTACAAGGCCGAGATGCCCATCAACTGGTGCACCGGCTGCAAGGTGGGCCTGGCCAACGAGGAGGTCGTGGACGGCGTCTGCGAGCGCTGTGGCTCCCCCGTGGTCCGGCGCGTCAAGTCCCAGTGGATGCTGCGCATCACCGCCTACGCCCAGAAGCTGCTGGACGGCCTGGACCAGGTGGACTTCATTGAGAAGGTCAAGACCCAGCAGCGCAACTGGATCGGCCGCAGCGAGGGCGCGGAGCTGGACTTTAAGCTCTCCGGCTGTAAGGGCGCCCTGCGCGTCTTCACCACCCGCCCCGACACGCTCTTCGGCGCGACCTACATGGTCGTTTCCCCCGAGCATCCCCTCCTGCGCGAGCAGGCAGACAAGATCGAGAACCTGGACGAGATCGCCGCCTACCAGCAGGAAGCCGCCCGCAAGAGCGACTTTGAGCGCACCGAGCTCAACAAGGACAAGACCGGCGTCGAGATCCGCGGCATCCGCGCGATCAACCCCGTCAACGGAAACGAGATCCCCATCTGGGTCAGCGACTACGTTTTGGTCTCCTACGGCACAGGCGCGATCATGGCCGTGCCCGCCCACGACGAGCGCGACTACGCCTTCGCCAGGAAGTTCGGCCTGCCCATGGTGGAGGTCGTCGCCGGCGGGGACATCGAGAAGGAAGCCTACACCGACATCGCCGACGGCGTTCTGGTCAACTCCGGCTTCCTCAACGGCATGAAGGTCAAGGAGGCCAAGGCCGCCATGATCGACTACCTGGAGAAGGAAGGCATCGGCACCCGCAAGATCAACTACAAGCTGCGCGACTGGGTGTTCTCCCGCCAGCGCTACTGGGGCGAGCCCATCCCCGTCATCTGGTGCCCCAACTGCGGCTGCGTGCCCCTCAAGGAAGAAGACCTGCCGCTGGAGCTGCCCAAGACCGACCACTACATGCCCACCGACACGGGCGAGAGCCCCCTGGCCCTGATGGAGGACTGGGTCAACGTGCCCTGCCCCAAATGCGGCGCGCCTTCCAAGCGCGAGACGGACACCATGCCCCAGTGGGCCGGTTCGTCCTGGTACTTCCTGCGCTACACCGATCCCCACAACGACAAGGAGCTGGCCAGCCAGGAGGAGCTGTCCTACTGGATGCCCGTGGACTGGTACAACGGCGGCATGGAGCACACCACGTTGCACCTGCTCTACTCCCGCTTCTGGCATAAGTTCCTCTACGATATCGGCGTGGTCCCCACGCCCGAACCCTACCAGCGCCGCACCAGCCACGGCATGGTGCTGGGCGCGGACGGGCAGAAGATGTCCAAGTCCCGCGGCAATGTGGTCAACCCCGACGACGTGGTGCACGAGATCGGCGCGGACGCCTTCCGCCTCTACTCCATGTTCATGGGCGCCTTCGACCAGGCGATCCCCTGGTCCACACAGGGCGCGCGCGGCTGCAAGCGCTTCCTGGACCGCGTCTGGAAGCTGCAGGAAATGGTGAAGGGCTCCGAGTACAGCAAGGAGCTGCTGGCCGACACCCACCAGACCATCAAGAAGGTGACGGAGGACTTCGACCGCATGAAGTTCAACACCGCCATCGCCCAGATGATGAGCTACGTGAACGCGGTGTACGACAAGGGCTCCATCACGAAGGAGGAACTCAAGACCCTGCTCAAGCTGCTCTATCCCGTGGCCCCGCACATCACCGAGGAGATGTGGCAGGAGATCGGCGAGAAGGGTTACATCCACGAGCAGAGCTGGCCTGTCTACGACGAGAACGCCCTGGCCCGGGACGAGACGGAGATCGCCGTGCAGATCAACGGCAAGCTGCGCCTGCGCCTGATGGTGCCCACCTCCCTGACCCGCGAAAACGCGGAGGAGTACCTGCTGCCCAAGCCCGAGGTGAAGGCACTGACCGAGGGGAAGACCATCTTGAAGTTCGTGTTCATCCCCGGCAGGCTGCTCAACATCGTCGTCAAGTAAGGGACGAGGGAAAGAGAAGACCATGCTCTCCGATTACCATATCCATTCCGACTGCAGCGGCGACGGCAAGAGCCCCATGCGGGCGCAGATCGCCGAGAGCCTAAAAAAGGGCGTAAAGAAACTCTGCTTCACCGAGCACGTGGACATAGGGGTCTTGGACGGGCTGTTCGACACCGACCTTGCGCTCTACGCCCGCGTGTTCGAGGACGCCCGGCGCGCTTACCCCGACCTGCCCCTGTTCATGGGGCTGGAGCTGGGCTTCGTGCCCGAACAGATCCTCGATCTGCTCGGTCGCTGCGCGGCGCTGCCCCTGGACTTCCATCTGCTCTCCGTCCATCTGGTGAACGGCATAGATCCCTACGACCAGGAGCTGTTCTTTAAGGACAAGACCCGCGACCAGGCGGCGGCCGAGTATCTGCAGACCGTGCTGGCCTCCGTGCGCGACTTCCCGGATTACGACGCCGTGGCGCACATCGGCTACGTGTTCAAGTTCACCGGCGACCGCTTCCCGCCGCTCCGGCACGAGGACGCGCCGGACGTGCTGGACGAAATTTTGAAGATCATCATCCAGAAGGGCAAGGCGCTGGAGCTCAACACCTCCCGCTGGAAGGGCGAGGGGATGCCCGGCTGGGACCTGTTCGACCGCTACCGCGAGCTGGGCGGCGAGCTGGTGACGCTGGGCTCCGATTCCCACCACGTCTCCACCGTGGCCAAGGGCTTCCCCGAGGCCGTGGAGGCCTTGAAGGCCAAGGGCTTCCGCTACCTGGCCACCTACGAGCAGAGAAGGCTCGTGCCGGAGGCATTGTAAAAGTACACAGAAAGGAGTGGGCGCTGTTGAAGCAATGGCTGTGTTTGGCGGTGCTGCTCCTGTTGGTCCTGCTGCCGGCCCTGGGGAACGCCGCGCAGCCCGGCGCGCAGACGCTGGGCAGGGAAAACGCCTGGAAGTGGTGGACCATCGCGGTCTGCTCCAGCGGCGTGGCCGCCCTGATGACCGCCTGGGGACGCGAGAAGCTGCGCCAGCAGCGGGAAGGCGAAGCCCGCCGGACCCGCCGCAGAAGACGGCGCGGGGGACGAGAAAGACGCAGGCAGGACGAACAAAACCGATAGAAAGAGGAACGGCGCGACGCCCGGAGAGAGGGGGCCGCGCCGTTTTCTTCGTTGTGTTGTGTCGGGGGCGATTGAGGGGGACAGGTTTTTATGCAAAGAAGAAGCGCGGCCGGTGCTGCTGCCGGGGCGCGCTTCCTTTGCGTTTCCCAAAAGAGTCTTATTCCTCGAAGAGGTCCAGCAGGATGGCCAGGCAGAGCTGCATCCCCGTTTCCAGGGACTTGATGTCGATGGATTCCTCCAAAGTGTGGGCGCCCGTGCCCTCGTAGAAACCGAAGCACAGGGCGGGGATGCCCATGGAGAAGGGGATGTTGCAGTCCGTGGAGCCGGAGCCCGTCTGGGGCCGCTTGCCGGTGAAGGCTTCCATGAACCCTAGGTACTTTTCCTCCAGCGCGGCCTGCGCGGCGCGGTCCACGTCGCCCATGCAGGGGCGCTGGCCCAGCAGCTGCAGCTCCACCTGGGCGTCGGCGCTCTTGCGGCGGGTGAGGATGCGGCGCAGCGTCTGCTCCATGGTCTCCAGGCATTCGCGGTCGTCGGAGCGGAACTCATAGAGCATGGAGGCGTGCTGGGCGATGGCGTTGACGGAGGTGCCGCCCTGGATGACGCCCACGTTGTAGGTGGTCTTGGTACCGCTCTTTTGGGGCACCTTCACGTCGTAGAGGTCCGTGATGAGCGTGGCCAGCACCTCGATGGCGTTGCGGTTGCCGAAGCTGCCGAAGCTGTGGCCGCCCTTGGTGGAGGCGCTGATCTGGTAGCGGGAGGAGCCCACGGCCTTGTTGCAGGCGTGGGAAAGCCCGCCGTCGAAGGAGAGCACGGACTGCACGCGGCCCTCATAGTCGCGCATCAGGCGGCGGCAGCCCTTGAGGTTGCCCAGCCCTTCCTCGCCGCTGTTGAAGGCGAACAGCAGGCCGTGACGGGGCTTTAGCTTCTTCTGCAGGCAGTAGCGCAGGGCGAGCAGCAGCACGGCCACGTTGGCGGTGTCGTCGCCCACGCCGGGGCAGCAGAGGCGGCCGCCCGCGATGCGGGGCTCCAAAACCGTGTTCATGGGGAAGACGGTGTCGGTGTGGGCCATGAGCACGTGCAGGTCGTCTTTCCCCTCGCAGCCGATGGGGCAGACCACGTTGAGCGCGGGGTCGATGTAGGTCTGTTCCGCGCCTAAATCCACCAGGTAGTTGCGCAAGAACTCCGCGCGGGCTTCCTCCTGGTTGGAGGGGGCGGGGATGCGGCAGAGGGTATCCAGAAGCGCGAGCAGCTCCTCGCTCGTCTCGCGGGCGTAGGAGAGCGCGTCCTCGGGCAGCTCGTAACGGGAAGGCATTTTGTAAGTCACATCCTTAAGGTCGTTGGTTTGGTGTCCTATTCGCATTATACCCTATTTCTATGTAGGATGCAAAGGCGGAGAAAGGGGAAAATACATAGCCCGCCGCAGAGCAGCTTATTTCCTTGCAGAAACGGCGCGGAAAAGGTATAATATATAAAATAGGGTCCATAGGCCCTAAAGGGAAGGGGTGCGCAAGCAAGACGATGGAGCGGACGGTGGCACGTGTCCCGCAGGCGGAAATGGACAGGCAGCGGGGCTTCATGGACCGCGTGGCGGCCATGGGCGGCGGCAGGTACGAGATCGTGACCTACGGCTGCCAGATGAACGCCCGGGATTCCGAAACGCTGGCCGGGCTTTTGCAGCAGATGGGCTACGAGCCGGCCCGCAGCCGCGAGGAGGCCACGCTGATCCTGTTTAACACCTGCTGCGTCCGGGACAACGCGGAGCGGCGCGTGTTCGGCAACGTGGGCCATCTGCGCGCGCGCAAGCGGGAGGACCCCAGGCTCGTGGTCGGCGTGTGCGGCTGCATGATGCAGCAGGACGGCGCCGCGGAACGGCTCTTGGCCTCCGCGCCCTTCGTGGACATCGTCTTTGGCACCGGCAGCCTGCACAGGCTCCCCGAGCTGCTTTGCCAATATCTGGAAGAGGGCAGGCGGCAGGTGCTGGTGGAGACGGACGCGCGCGCGCCCATCGCGGAGGGGCTTCCCGCCGTGCGGCAGAGCGGCGTGCAGGCCTTCGTCAACATCATGTTCGGCTGCGACAACTTCTGCAGCTACTGCATCGTGCCCTACGTGCGCGGCAGGGAGCGCAGCCGCGAGCCCCGCGACATACTGCACGAGGCCGAGCAGCTGGCAAAGGCGGGCGTCAAGGAGATCACGCTGCTGGGGCAGAACGTCAACAGCTACCGCGCGTCGGACGGCACGGGCTTCCCGCAGCTATTGCGCCTGCTGGACGGCGTTGTGCCGCGCATCCGCTTTATGACCTCGCACCCGAAGGACTTATCCGACGAGCTGATCAGCGCGATGGCGGAGCTGCCATCTGTGTGCAAGCAGCTGCACCTGCCCGTGCAGAGCGGCTCCGACGCGGTCCTGGAGAGGATGAACCGGCGCTACACGGCGGAAAAGTACCTGGCACTGGTCGAAAAGCTGCGCGAGGCCATGCCGGGCATCGGCCTGTCCACGGACATCATCGTGGGCTTCCCGGGGGAGACGGAGCAGGACTTCGAGGCCACCATGGAGCTGGACCGGCTGGCCCGCTACGACTCGGCCTACACCTTCCTCTACTCCAAGCGCCGGGGCACCAGGGCCGCCGAAATGCCGGACCAGGTGCCCGAGGAGATCATGAAGGAGCGCATCTACCGCCTGATCGCCCAGCAGGAAAAGATCACCGCCGAGAAGCTGGCTGCCTTCGTGGGGACGGAGCAGCAGGTCTTGGTGGAGGGCGCCTCCACGCGGGACAAGAAGGCCTGGATGGGCCGCACGGACAGCGGCATCGCCGTGAACCTGACCGGGAAGGACATCCGGCCGGGGGACATGCTGCAGGTCAAGATCGAGTCCGCGGGGGCCAATACGCTGCGCGGACGCAGGGAAGAATAAAGGGAACCTAAGCAAATAAAACACCAAGCAACCAACAATATAAAGAAAGGTCGGAAAGAAACATGAAGCTGGAACTGTTTGAAAAGGCCCGCGCCCTGGGCGAGGCCATGGCGCAGACGGACGAATACAAGGCCGTGCAGGCGGCGCAGACCGCCCTGGAGGCCGACGAGGAGGCCCAGGCGTTCATCGCCCAGTACAACGGGCTGCAGGCCACCATGCAGGAGCTGATGCAGTCCGAGGAGCCGGACCGCGACGCGATGGCGGGCGTGGCCGCGTCCATGCGCGCCATGCAGACCAAGATCACCGCCATGCCCAGCATGCAGGCACTGAACGAGGCGCAGAACGCCTTCTCCGAGCTGCTCAACTCCGTCAACCAGGTGCTGCGCTTCATGATCACGGGCGAGGCGGGCCCCGAGGGCGGCTGCACCGGCGACTGCGCCCACTGCTCCAGCTGCCACTGACCGCGCTTTTTGACAGGACCAAAACGCGCTTCGCTCCATTTCCCGCGGGGAAGACGCGCCCTTTTTTGGGATGCGTTAAAACGAAAGAGGTGAAAGAGATACAATGCCGCTTTCTCCCATGATGCAGCACTACATGACCTTAAAGGAGCAGTACAAGGACTGCCTGCTCTTTTACCGCCTGGGCGACTTTTACGAGATGTTCTTCGACGACGCGCTGCTGGCGTCCAAGGCGCTGGACATCACGCTCACCGGCCGCGACTGCGGCCTGAAGGAGCGCGCGCCCATGTGCGGCGTGCCCTACCACGCGGTCAACAGCTACGTGCAGAGGCTGATCGAGCAGGGGCACAACGTGGCCATCTGCGAGCAGATGGAGGACCCCGCCCTGGCCAAGGGCCTGGTGGAGCGCGAGGTGGTGCGCATCATCACCCCCGGCACCGTGATCGAGGACGGCATGCTGGAGGAGAAGCGCAACAACTACCTGCTGGCCATGTATCTGGAAGGGGAGAAGGTGGGCTACGCCTACGCGGACGTTTCCACCGGCGAGCTGCTCTGCGCGAGCGGGGAGAAGTCGGACCGCCGCATCCTGGAGGAACTGGCGCGCATAGACCCCAAGGAGGTGCTCATCTGCGCCTCGGACGCGCCGTATTTCGATTCCATCGCCATGCCCTTTAAGCCCGTCATCCGCCCCGACGAGGACTTCGACCGGCAGCGGGGCCTTGCCGCCCTGCGCAAGAGGCTGCGGGAAAGACCGAAGGAGCTGCCCCGCCTGGGCGCGGCGCTGGCGGCGGCCTGCGGGCTGCTCACCTATCTGGACATCACGCAGAAGAACGCCCTAAAGCACATAGACAGCCTTAAAATTTACCGCCGCGAGGGGCATTTGCAGCTGGATGTGGTGGCCCGGCGCAACTTGGAGCTGACCGAGGACCTGCAGACCCGCAAGAAGCGGGGCAGCCTTCTGGGCCTGATGGACAAGACCCGCACCGCGATGGGCGGCCGCCTGCTGCGCTTATGGATCGAGGAACCCTTGTGCGACATCGCCGCCATCCGGGAGCGGCAGGACGCGGTGGAGGCGCTCACGCGCGACGAGATCCGCCTGGACGAGCTGCGGGACGGCCTCTCGGAGGTGCAGGACATCGAGCGGCTTTTGGGCCGCATCGCCTACGGCAGCGCCAACGCCCGCGACCTGCTGGCCCTAAAGACCTCCATCCACGCGGTGCCGCTTTTGCGCTCGCTGCTAAAGGACGAGAAGGACCCCTATCTTCAGCGCCTCACGGAGGAGATGGACGAGCTCAACGACCTTTACGCCCTGCTGGACAGCGCCATCGACGAGGACGCGCCCATCACCGTTCGGGAGGGCGGCATCATCAAGGAAGGCTTTAACGGCGAGCTGGACGAGCTGCGCCGGCAGGCGGGCGGCGGCCGCGAATGGCTGGCCCGCATCGAGGAGGCCGAGCGCGAGGCCACGGGCATCAAGAACCTCAAGATCGGCTTCAACAAGGTGTTCGGCTACTACATCGAGGTGACCAAGTCCTTTCTGGACCAGGTGCCCTACCGCTACGTGCGCAGGCAGACGCTGGCCAACTGCGAGAGGTACACGACCGAAGAACTCAAGCGGCAGGAGGAGAGCATACTGACCGCGCAGGACCGGGCGGTGAAGCTGGAATACAGCCTGTTCTGCGACATCCGCACCCAGCTGTGCGACCACATCCCCCGCTTCCAGAGGACGGCCGAGAGCATCAAGACGCTGGACGCCCTGCGCTCCATGGCGCAGCTGGCCGTCGAAAACGGCTACTGCAAGCCTGAGATGCACGAGGGCTTCGACTTGTTCATCCAGCAGGGCCGCCACCCGGTGGTCGAGCAGCTCTCCGGCGAGCCCTTCGTGCCCAACGACACGACCATGGACGAGCACGGCAGGCTCATGATCATCACCGGGCCCAACATGGCGGGCAAGTCCACCTACATGCGGCAGGTGGCCTTGATCGTGCTCATGGCGCACACGGGCAGCTTCGTGCCCGCCCAGAGCGCGCGCATCCCCTTATGCGACCAGATCTTCACCCGCGTGGGCGCCTCCGACGACCTGGCGGCGGGCCAATCCACCTTCATGGTGGAGATGAACGAGATGGCCCAGATCTTGGCCGGGGCCACCAAGCGCAGCCTGCTCATTTTGGACGAGATCGGCCGGGGCACCTCGACCTTCGACGGGCTGGCCATCGCCTGGGCGTGCGTGGAGTACATCGCCAACAACCGCCGCCTGGGCGCAAAGACGCTGTTCGCCACCCACTACCACGAGCTGTCCGAGCTGGAGAACCGGCTGGAGGGGACGGTCAACTACTCCATCGCCGTGCGCGAACACGGGGAGGAGGTCATCTTCCTGCGCAAGATCCAGCGCGGCGGGGCGGACCATTCCTTCGGCGTGCAGGTGGCTTCCCTGGCCGGGCTGCCCGCGCCGCTCATCGCCCGGGCGCGGGAGATCATGTCCAAGCTGGAGGTCAACGACGTGACCGCCCAGATCAGCCAGAACATATTGGACGGCAAAAAGCGCAAGAACGCCGCTGAGCAGGTGAACCTGCTGGAGTACGGCGCTTTGGACTTCGCCCAGGAGGTCGCCGCCCTGGACGTGAACGCCATGACGCCGATGGAGGCGCTCAACAAGCTGTACACACTGCGCGAAAAGGCGAAGAACCTGTAAGGAACAAGAAAGGAGGGAACGAGCCATGGGCCTGATCCGCCTGCTGGACGAGCAGACCGCCAACCGCATCGCCGCGGGCGAGGTGGTGGAAAGGCCCGCCTCCGTGGCCAAGGAGCTGATGGAAAACTCCCTGGACGCGGGCGCGACGGCCATCACGCTGGAGATCCGCGACGGCGGCGTTTCCTACCTGCGCGTGACGGACAACGGCGGCGGCATCGCCGAGGAGGACTGCCGCCTGGCCTTCGAGCGGCACGCGACCTCCAAGATCCACTCCGGCGACGACCTGACGCGCATCGGCAGCCTGGGCTTCCGCGGGGAGGCGCTGCCGTCCATCGCGTCGGTCTCAAAAGTGGAGCTGACCACCCGCGTCCGCGACGCCGAGAGCGGCGTCAAGCTGACGCTCTCCGCCGGGCACATCGAGGACGTGCGCGCCGCGGGCTGCCCGATGGGCTCCACCTTCGTGGTGCGCGACCTGTTCTTCAACACCCCCGCCCGGCGCAAGTTCTTAAAGAAGCCCAACGTGGAGGCGGGCTACGTGGCCGACGCCGCCGCGCAGCTGGCCATGAGCAGGCCGGACATCGCCCTGCGGTTCTTAAACAACGGAAAGACCGTGTTCCAGACCACGGGCAACGGCGATCTGCGCGCCGCCGTCTACCGCATCCACGGCCGGGAGACCGCCGCCGCCCTGGAGCCCGTGGAGGGCAGCTTTGGGGCCATGCGCGTTTCCGGCCTTGTGGGCGTGGGGCCCGCCGCCCGGGGGAACAGGGCCTTTGAGTTCTTCGTCTTAAACGGCCGCTGCATCCGCTCCCTGGCGCTCAGCCAGAGCCTGGAGGCCGCCGTGGCCGAGCGGGTGATGATCGGAAAGTTCCCCTACTGCGTGCTGCACATACAGGTGCCCCTGGAGAGCGTGGACGTGAACGTGCACCCCTCCAAGCTGGAGGTGCGCTTCAAGGACGACTTCCCAGTGCGGGACAACATGATCGAGATCCTGCGCACGGCCTTCCCCGCGCCGCGGGCGGAGAGCCACCCGCGCTTCATACAGCCCGCCGAGCAGCTGCCCCTAAAGCCCCAGACGGAGCCCCAAACGGAGGAAGCGCCGCCCTCCCCCGCCCGGCCGGAACCGCAGGCGGCTGTGGAGACGCCGAAAGAGCCGGAGACGCGGCCCGCGCCCCGGATGGAGATGCCCGCGCGGCCCGTGCTGCGCGAGAGCGGCGGCCTGCCCCTCTCCGCCCTGCGGGGCACAAAGCCCGCAAACCAGGAAGCGCCCGCCCCCGCAAGGGCGGAGGAAGCGCCCAAGGCGGAAAAGCGGGCCGAAACAGAGGAAGCGCCGGTGCTGCGCGAGGCGCTGCGGCCGCAGGCGATCGGCCAGCTGTTCGACACCTACCTGCTGGCCTCGCAGGGGGACGCGCTGCTCATCATCGACCAGCACGCCGCCCACGAGCGCATACTCTACGAGCGCTTCAAGCGCTCCTTAGGCCGGGAGGGCCTGTCCCAGCAGCTGCTGGCGCCCTACATCTTCCACGCGACCCTGCGGGAGGAGGCGCTGCTCTTTGAGCACATGGACCGGCTGCGCGAGCTGGGCTTTGAGCTGGAGAGCTTCGGCCCCCGCGTGTTCCGCGTGCTGGCCGTGCCCTACCTGCTGGGCGAGCCGCTGGTGCCGGACTTCGTGACCGCGCTGCTGGCCGAGCTGGAGGAGCTGGGCCGCCTGCGCGAGATCGACCTAAAGCGCGATAGGCTCATACTGCTCTCCTGCCACAAGGCGATCAAGGCGGGCGACAAGCTCAGCCGCGAGGAGCTAAGCGACCTGCTGGACATGATACAGGGCGAAGAGATCCCCTTGACCTGCCCCCACGGCAGGCCGATCCTCATGAAGATGACCAAGCGCGAGCTGGAAAGGAAGTTTAAGCGCATCCAATGAGCGGGCAAAGGATACTGGTGATCACCGGCCCCACGGCTACCGGCAAGACGGAGCTGGGCGTGCGCGCGGCGCTGGAGCTGGGCGGCGAGGTGGTCTCGGCGGACTCCATGCAGCTCTACCGGGGCATGGACATCGGCACGGCCAAGCCCACGCGCGAGGAGATGCGCGGCGTGCCGCACCATCTGCTCAACAGCCTGGACCCCAAGGACCGCTACTCCGTGGCCCAGTACAGGCAGGACGCCGGGCGGGCCATCCACGACATACTCTCCCGGGGAAAGCTGCCCATCGTGGTGGGCGGGACGGGGCTGTACATCCACTCCATCCTCTACGACATGCGCTTTACCGACGCCGCCAGCGACCAGGCGGTGCGGCGGAAGTGGGAGGACTTCCTTAAGGAGAACGGCCCGCAGGCACTGCATGGGGAGCTGCAAAAGCGCGACCCCAAGCGGGCGGAAAAGCTGCACGAGAACGACACCCGGCGCGTGATCCGCGCCTTGGAGGTCTGCGAGCTGACCGGCGGCCCGATGAGCGGGCAGGTGGATGCGCAGAAGGGCCGCAGGAAGGGCGAGTTCGACGCCGCCTGCGTGTGCCTCACCATGGAGCGGGAAAAGCTGTACAGGCGGGTCGAGCAGCGGGTGGACAGGATGATGGAGCAGGGGCTTTTGGAGGAGACCCGCCGCCTGCTTTTGTCCGGCGTATCGCCCGCCGATCAGAGCATGCAGGCCATCGGCTACAAGGAGCTGACCGAGTATTTGACGGAGAAGCGCTCCCTGACCGAGGCGGTGGAGCTTCTCAAGCGCAATACAAGACATTATGCAAAGCGGCAGCTCACCTGGTTCCGCGCCATGGACGGCCTCCTCTGGCTGGACGTGGGCAACGCGGACATAAAAGAAACTTTGCAAAAAATAACGGCCCATTTCCTAGGCAATTAAAGAAGCAGATGGTATACTATACCTACATAAACAGAAAGCAGGTGTTTCCCTATGGCAAAGAGTGCGCCAGGACTTCAGGACGTGATCCTCAACGGAGCGCGTAAGGACAGGATCCCCGTGACGCTGCACCTCATGAACGGCGTCCCCTTGAAGGGGCTCATCCGCGGCTTCGATGCCTTCGTGGTGCTGCTGGAGAGCGACGGCAAGCAGCAGATGATCTACAAGCACGCCATCTCCACGGTGACGCCGATGCACCCCGTGCAGTACAACAGCCAGGAAGTGGCGGCTGTGGTGGCCGAGGCGGAGGAGTAAGGTGCGCCGCGAGGAGATCGAAACGGTCTTTTCCCGGGCGGAGGAAGCCCTGGAGCCCGTGTTCCGGCAGATCGAGCAGACGGAGCGGGAGAACCTCGCCCGGGTGCTATCCGCCTTCCGGGAGCAGCGCATCGCCGCGCGGCACTTTGCGGGCACCAACGGCTACGGCTACGACGACATAGGCCGCGAGGCGCTGGAGAAGGTGTTCGCCAAGGCGATGGGAACGGAGGACGCGCTGGTGCGCCCCTCCATCGCCTCGGGCACCCATGCCTTGGCTCTGGCGCTGTACGGCGTCCTGCGGCCGGGGGATACGATGCTGGCCGTGACCGGCAGGCCCTACGACACGCTGGAGAGCGTGATCGGGCTGGACGAGGGCTCAAAAGGGCAGGGAAGCCTCATGGAGCTGGGCGTGCGCTACCGGGAGCTGGAGCTAAAAGACAATGCCGTCGACTATCCGGCCCTTGCGGAGGCGCTCAAAGACAGAAGCGTTAAGCTCTGCCACGCCCAGCGCTCCCGGGGCTACGCCTGGCGGCCCGCGCTGTCCGTGGGTCAGATCGGGGAGCTGGCCTCCTTCATCCATGCAAGGCGGCCCGACGTCGTGCTGATGGTCGACAACTGCTATGGCGAATTCGTGGAGGACCGGGAGCCCGGCCACGTGGGCGCGGACCTTCTGGCGGGTTCCCTCATCAAGAACCCCGGCGGCGGGCTGGCCCCCACCGGCGGCTATATCGCGGGGCGCGCGGACCTGGTGGAAAAGTGCGCCTACCGCCTGACCTCGCCCGGCATCGGCCGCGAGGTGGGTTCCTATGCCTGCGGCTACGGGCCCTTCTTCCAAGGGCTGTTTTTGGCGCCCCACGCGGTGGCCCAGGCCCTGCGCGGCGCGGCGCTGGCGGGCGAGGTGTTCAGCCGCCTGGGTTACGCGGTCTCCCCGGAGCCGGGAGAGAAGCGCGGGGACATCATACAGGCCGTCCGCTTCGGCACGGAGGAGAAGCTCGTCCGCTTCTGCCAGGCGATCCAGTTCGCCTCGCCCGTGGACAGCTTCGTCACCCCGGAGCCCTGGGCCATGCCCGGCTACCAGGACAAGGTCATCATGGCCGCGGGCACGTTCGTGGCCGGCGCGTCCATCGAGCTGAGCGCAGACGCGCCCATCCGCCCGCCCTACATCGGCTACCTGCAGGGCGGCCTGAGCTATGCCCACGTGCGCCTGGCCCTGCAGGAGGCCGTGGAGCGCATATCGGGCGACCAAGGAGAGCAACAATAATGAGCGAAAAAAAGGAATGCGTGCTGTACGACAGGGAGTGCATCGGCTGCGGGGAGTGCGAGATCTGCGACCTGGATCCCAACAAGAAGTGCGACAACTGCGGCCTGTGCCTGGAGACCGGCGAGGATTACGCCCGCATCTCCATCAACGGCGTCATCCGCACCGCGACCAAGACCCCCATGCGCGGCGTCCGCCCCAGCCGGTGGAAGAAGTAATGCAAATGATAAAAGCAGCCCGCCGCTGCCTCTGGCAGCGGCGGGCTGCTTTTCTATGTTTTTTGTTATGTGTCTGTGGCCTGTTGGGCTTTACTTCTTGCCGGAGGCGGGCTTGCGGAGGTGGCAGTACCAGGTGGCCAGGGCGACCAGCGCGCCGCCTGCGATGTTGCCCAATGTTACGGGCAGGAGGTTGCCCAGCAGGAAGCCCTTGACCGTCAAGGCGGACAGGTCCACCCCCGCCTCGGCGGCCAGGGCGGCGTAGGCAGGCACGTCCTTGGCGAAGAGGCCCGCCGGGATGTAGTACATGTTGGCCACGCAGTGCTCGAAGCCGCAGAGCACGAAGAAGCAGATGGGCAGGTACGCGCCCATGAGCTTGCCGGGCACGTCCTTGGCGGCGGAGGAGAGCAGCACCGCGAAGCACACCAGCACGTTGCAGAGTATGCCCAGCAGGAAGGCGTTGCCGAAGGGCAGGGCGCACTTGGAGGCGGCCACGCGCATAGTGTAGAGGGCCAGCTGCCCGCCGGAGTAGTTCATCTGGCCGGAGAAGGCGCAGCCCGCGGCCACCAGCAGGGAGCCTGCCAGGTTGGAAAGATACACCACGCACAGGTTGCGCAGCAGGGGCAGCCAGCCGCAGCGGCCGTCCAGCGCGCCCACCAGCAGCAGGCAGTTGCCGGTGAACAGCTCCGCGCCCAAAACCACCACCATGCCCAGGCCGAATGGGAACAGCAGGGCGGTGACGGTGCGCGCCGTCCACACGTTTTCGATGCCGTAGGCGGCGGTGTTGGTGGCCGCGCAGCCGAAGGCGATGAAGATGCCGGCCAGCAGGCCTAAGACGATCATGGGCCCCAAGGCGCGGCCCGTTTTGACTTGACTGCTGCGGGCGCAGTTTTCCGCGATCTGCGAGGGGTTGAAGGAAGGTTCCATGGCGGCGGATCGCCCCTTTCTGCAAAAGATGGGGATTATTCCCCTTTAGTGTACCATGGCGGCGGGATTTTCGCAAGGTGAGACAAAAACAAACAAATTGTGAACAATGAAGGCAGGTACTTGCGCGGACAAACGCATTCCTTTATACTGAAACTGCCCAATTCGACTTGAAAAACGAAAAATGGAGGTGTGTTTTCGTGAAAAAG
>CANQPP010000026.1 GCA_947625765.1 uncultured Clostridia bacterium | reverse complement strand
GCCGTTGCCCGCGTTGCAGACCATAAGGTCGATGTGGCCTAAGTCCTTATGGGCCTGGGACACGATGCGGTCGGGGACCTTGGGGTCCTCCAGGCTGGCCTGGTAGATGAAGCACTTCCGGCCCAGGGCCTCGATGGCCTGCTGGGTCTCCTCGGCGCCCTCCCTGCGGGAATTGTAGGTGATGGCCACGTCGTAGCCGTGCTCCGCCAAGACGATGGCGATGCCCTGGCCGATGTTGTGGCTGCCGCCCGTGACGATTGCGGTCTTTGTCATGTGAAAAACCCCCTGTTTTTTTAATAAAATAAGCCCTGCGAGAAAGGGGATCTTTGCATCCCCTTCCCTGCAAGGTCATGATACCAATCCTTCCCTTTTCTGTCAAGCGCGCTTGTCCTTCACCTTGTTGCGCTCGTAGAGCAGCATGAGGCCCTTGAGCGTCAGCATGCCGTCCACCACGTCGATGGCCGGCGTTTCGTCGGCGATCACACGGGAGAGGCCGCCGGTGGCGATGACGCGGGCGTCCTTGCAGCCCAGCTCCGCCTTCATCTTGCGCACGATGTACTCCACCTGCCCCACGTAGCCGTAGACGATGCCGGCCTGCATGTTGGCGATGGTGCTGCGCTGTATGACCGTGTCGGGCTTGATCAGCTCGATCTTGGGCAGCTGCGCGGCCCGCTCGGTGAGCGCCTCGCTGGAGAGTTTGAGCCCCGGGCAGATGGCGCCGCCCACGAACTCGCCCCGGGCGTTGAGCACGCCGAAGGTGGTGGCGGTGCCGAAGTCGATGTAGATGCAGGGCCCGCCGTAGGTCTCCTGGGCGGCCACGGCGTTGCAGATGCGGTCCGAACCCAGGGACTGGGGATTCTCGTACTTGATGTTGATGCCGGTCTTGATGCCCGGCGCCACCCACACGGGTTCCACGTCGAAGTAGTCCTCGATCATGTGCTCCACGGTGAAGTTGACCGACGGCACCACCGAGGAGACGATGATCCCGTCGATGTCGCCGCGGCCGTAGCCGTTGTAGCGCAGGAACATGCTCAGCTGTATGCCGAACTCGTCGCTGGTCCTGTGGCGCACGGTGGAAACGCGCCAGGTGTGGAGCATCTGCCGCTCCTTAAAGATGGCGCACTTGACGTTGGTGTTGCCGATGTCCAGGGTCAACAGCATCTTTTACTATGCAACTCCTTTGCGGGGTATCTTGATCTTCTTAACGGCCAGGATCACGGCGGTGGCGATCACCAGGGCGGCGATGCTCTCCGGCACGCCGTTGACAACGGCGGTGCTCAGAAGCGTGGTCACGACCACGGCGCGGCTCACCTCCATCGCCTCGGCGTAGGCCGCGGCGTGGAACACGTAGATGCTCCCAAGCACCAGCACCGTGTTGCACAGGGTGGCAAGCAGCGACGCCACGGCCACCGACAGGGATTCCGAGCCCTGCCGTATGTTCCAGACAAGGCGATGAACGCCCCTGCCCTCGGGCTTTGTCTGGCCCGCTTTTGCACGGCGCGGGCGGAGCAGTCGCTCCATCCCCGCGTAGACGTACCAGGCGCAAAGGCCCACCAAAACGCGCGGGACGACGGAGACCAGCGGGTCGAAGAACAGGGGCGATAAGACCCCCGGAGCGACCATCGCCTGGTAGATGCTGAACAGGCCGAAGAACAGGCCCAGCACACCGCCCACCACGGGGCCTTCCAAAATCGCGCCGATGATCACGGGCAGGTGCATGATGGTGATGTCGAAGGGGCCGATGGGGATGAAGCCCAGGGGCGTCGTGCCCAGCACGATCATCAGGGCCGCCATCATGCCGCTGACGGCCAGCTTTCGCGTACTTTCCTTGATTGCCATGTGTGTTTCCTCCATTCAAGTTCGCTTCTCGTGATACCTGATGTATGAAACTTCAAAAGGCGTATTTACTTTTCGCCTGAAAGCGGAAGATCTCGCGCGCCCGGCTTTTTTCTCCTTTAAGATTTTGGGATGAGGCGCCTTTCCGGCTGTCCCTCCCGGCTCCAAAGGGATAAAACGCGGGAATTTCCCGCGGAACGCGGACGCTTTTACAAGTTTAGACCAAACGCGCGCAAGTTTCAATGGCGCTAAAGTTAAATGCTGTGGTACAATAAGGTGAAAACGCGCGCCATCCCGTCTTAGGATACGCGCACAAACACCACAATAGGAGGTCGATCCTGCCATGACGAACAAAGCGCCCGCCCTTCTGGGCCTTGCCCACATCGGCGTCTTCACCAAGGACGCGGAGGTCTCCGCCGCCTTCTACCGCAAGCTGGGCTTTACCGTGGACGCACAGAGCTGCAACGGCGGCACGCGCCTGGTCTTTCTGTCCCTGGGGAGCTGCCTGCTGGAGCTGATCCAGCCCGCGGACGTCTCCTCCGTGGACGCACGGCCGACGGACGGCATCGTGGGCCACATCGCCATCGAGTGCACGAACATCGACGAGCTGGTCAAGCAGCTCAAGGCCGAGGGCCTCGTGCCGGAGAGCGCGACCGTCTCCACCAACGACAACATTTTGGGCGGCGTCAAGAACCTGTTCTTCCAGGGCCCCTCGGGCGAGAGCATCGAGCTGTTCGACTACTATAAGAGGTAAGGCGGCGATGAAGAGAACGCTCGCCCTCCTGGCCGCTCTCCTGCTGGGCCTGACGCTTACGGGCTGCGGCGGCGCGGACACCCCGGCGCTCACGAATGCGGGCAGCTTCGAGGGCTTCACGCTGGTGCTGGGGAACGCGGAAGTCGTCACGAGCGCGGACGGGCAGCAGGCGCTGCGGGTGCACGCGACCTACACCAACGAAAGCGGGGAAGCCGCCTACGCGCTGTCCTGCTTCGTCGTGCGCGCGTTCCAGAACGGGCAGGAGCTGGCCAGCCTCTCTGACATCAACGGGGACGAGGCCGCCCTCATTCAGGAGGCAAAGCCCGGCACCTCGCTGAACGTGGCCTACCTGTTCGCCCTGCCGGACCTTTCCCCGGTGGAGGTCACGATCGGCGAGCCCACCGCGGAGGAGGCCGTCATCGGCAGGGCCAGCTATTTGGCTTCGGAGGAAAGCCAGCCCTGACGACCTAACAAGCCAAAAGCCCCGTTCTTCTCCTTTTGGAAGAAGAACGGGGCTTTGTTATGCGGCTTTGTTCTTAGTCCCAGCGGTCGGGGCTCCAGTAGCTGCGCTGGTTGGTGTCCATGGCGGCGATGGCGGCCATATCCTCCTCGTCGAGGGTGAAGTCGAACACGTCGGCGTTCTCGATGATGCGCTGCTTCTTCACGGACTTGGGGATGACGATGTTGCCGATCTGCATCTCCCAGCGGATGATCACCTGCGCGCCGGTCTTGCCGTGCTTCTGGGCGATCTTGACGATCTCGGGCCGGTCGATCAGCAGGTGGTCCGCGCCGCCTAAGGGGCTCCAGGCCTCGATGCGGATGTCCCTCTCCTCGCAGTAGGGCTTGAGCTCCCTCTGCTGGAAGGTCGGGTGCAGCTCGATCTGGTTGACGGCGGGCTTCATCAGCCCGGCCTTCTCCAGCGCCTCCAGGTGGCGGATCTGGAAGTTGGAAACGCCGATGGCGCGCAGCTTCTTTTCCTCATAGAAGCGCATGAGCGTCTCCCAGGAGTCGCGGAAGTTGGTCACGGGCCAGTGGAGCAGGTACAGGTCGATGTAGTCCGTCTCCAGCTTTTCCAGGGACTGCAGGGTGCCCTCCACGGACTTCTTGGCCTCGATCATGGGGTTGCCCAGCTTGGAGGTGATGAAGATCTCCTCGCGGGGCACGCCGCTTTCCTTGATGCCGCGGGCCACATCCTGCTCGTTGTGGTAGAGCATGGCGGTGTCGATGTGCCGGTAACCGGCCTGCAGGGCCCACTTGACCGCGTTGGATGTCTCCTCCCCCACGGGGGAGCGGAACACGCCCAGGCCGAACTGGGGGATCTTGCTGCCGTTGTTGAGCGTAATGATGGGGCAGTTGAGCATCTTTTATCTCCTTTATTGATCGGTTGGTTTAAGGTTGCCCCCTTTGAAGGGGCGTCTGGTTTTTACAGCTTCACGCCCTCCGGGTTGCAGAGCACCAGCTTGACATTTCCCCGCACGCGGAAGTCGGGGATGTTGTAGGGGAAGAACAGCTCGTCGGCCTGCTTGATGGCCATGCTGCCGCCCCGGAAGAGCAGCTCGCCCTCGCCCTCGGTCACGATGGCCACCTGCGGGAAGCCGGTGTGGCGGACCTCCGTCTCGCCGTGGACGGTAAGCTCCGTGAAGGAGAAGAAGCTGGTCTGGTCGGGACCGATGACCACGCACTCCTCGCCCCAGTCGCCGCTGCGCAGCGTCTTGCGGGGGATGCGCCACCTGCGCAGGTTCTCCTCGTCGCTGCAGCCGTCGTACACGTAGGCACCCAGCAGCCGCTCGTCGTAGAGCTTTCGCTCCTCCTCGGAAATGGGGTCACCCTTTCGGTCGGTCTCGCCCAGGGGCAGCGCGCCTAAGGTGATGTCGCTGGGCTCCTGCACCTCGATCACGAAGCAGCCCTCGCCCAAAGCGTGGGGGCAGCCGCCGCCCACGAAGTAGGCCTCGCCCTTCTTGACGTAGATCTTGTGGCAGAGGTTCTCCAGGGATTTAAGGTCGTTCGCGTAATAATACTTCTCCCAGGTCTCGCGGGTCACGCCTTCCTTGAAGCCTAAGAGGATGTAGGCGGGCTCGGCGGTGTCGTCGCGGGAGCCGATCACGTACCAGCTCTCCTCCTTGCCGTAGGGGCTGTTCCACATCTTCTTGGCCCAGGGGCGCGTGGGATGGCACTGCAGGCCGTACTGGCACTGGGCGTCCAGGTACTTGATGAGCATGCCCAGGCCCTGGCCGTTCTTCTTCTGGTGTTCCTCGCCCAGAACGGCGTCCGGGTCCAGGGCGATGGCCTCGAACAGGTACATGCGCCTGCCATCGGGCAGGATCACCTCGCTGCAGCCGTAATAGGGCTTGTCCGCGGGCGGGTCGCCCACGTGTGTCACGGAGCCGATCCACGCCTCGGAGCCCGTGGCGTCGTCCACGGCGGGCGTCACGCCGCGGAACTTGTCGATCTCCCGGCCGCCGCGGCCGCGGATGCGGTTCTGGACCAGGCGCCAGGGTCTCTCGTACATGGTCATTTTTCAAAACCTCCCCATAAAGTTGAAGCCCTTGTGTGTGTCCGCTTCCTTTTTAAGGTCCTTCCTTAGTATACCATCCGCCGCCGCTTCTTTCAACGGATGCAGCCGGGATTCTTTTTATGTTTCCCGCATCCCGCGACGCGCGTCTTTATTCACTTTCCATGCATGATAATTTTAATAAAATATATTTGCGTTTCATCCCACGGGCCCCTTTGCCGATCACACTAAGTCTTAAAAAACATACACAGAATTGTTCTTTTGGTTAAAAAACGCAGAAACTTGCGGATTTAGGCCCTTTCGGGGCTGTGAAGAAGTTGACAATTTAACATTGCAAGTCTATACTTCAAACCGCGCGGGAGGAAAACCCCCAAGCGCGATGTTCATTCATTAGGAGGTTAGATACCCATGAAAAAGCTGCGCCTTCTTTCTCTGGCCGTGGCCATGATGCTGAGCGTATGCATGCTGGCTGGCTGCTCCAACAGCGCCCAGACCAGCGAGGCCTTTAAGCTGGGCGGCATCGGGCCCCTGACCGGCGACGCCGCCATCTACGGCAACGCCGCCATGAACGGCGCCCAGATCGCCGTGGACGAGATCAACGCCAAGGGCGGCATCCAGTTCGAGTTCAACCCGCAGGATGACGTGAACGTGGCCGAGACCGCCGTCAACGCCTACAACTCCCTGAAGGACTGGGGCATGCAGATCCTGGTGGGCACCGTGACCACCACCCCCTGCATCAGCGTTTCCGCCGAGGCCTATGCGGACCGCATCTTCGCCCTGACCCCCTCCGCGTCCTCCTCCGACGTGACCGCCGGCAAGGACAACATGTTCCAGATGTGCTTCACCGATCCTAACCAGGGCCTCTCCTCCGCCGATTACATGGCCGAGAACCTGGCCGGCAAGACCGTGGCCATCATCTACCGCAACGACGACGCCTACTCCCAGGGTATCCGCGACGCCTTCGCCGCCGAGGCCGAGGTCAAGGGCATCGAGATCGTCTACGAGGGCACCTTCACCGCGGACACCCAGACCGACTTCTCCGTGCAGGTCGCCGCTGCCCAGAACGCGGGCGCCGAGATCGTGTACCTGCCCATCTACTACACCCCCGCCTCCGTCATCCTGACCCAGGCCAACGCCATCAACTATAAGCCCATCTTCTTCGGCGTGGACGGCATGGACGGCATCCTGACCGCCGAGGGCTTCGACGCTTCCCTGGCCGAGGACGTCATGCTGCTGACCCCCTTCTCCGCCACGTTGGAGGACGAGACCAACCAGAACTTCGTCGCCGAGTACCAGAAGCGCCACAACGAGGTGCCCAACCAGTTCGCCGCCGACGGCTATGACTGCATCTACGCCATCTACAACGCGCTGACCGCCGCCGAGTGCACCCCCGATATGTCCGCCGAGGAGATCTGCGACAAGCTGATCGCCACCTTCACCTCCTCCGACTTCTCCTTCACCGGCCTGACCGGCAATGACATGACCTGGAGCGCCGACGGCTCCATCGCCAAGGCCCCCATGGCCTTCATCATCAAGGACGGCCAGTACGTTCTTCCCTGACCGTAACGGCTTCCGATAAACTTTACACGACTTTTCATCCATGACAGGCAGGCTGTCGGGGCAAAAGGGCCCCGGCAGCCCCTCGTCGTTCTTATGCACGGCAATCTCCGGCCTGTTTTTCCCGCAGGCCGTCCATATACATAATGTAATTTTACCTCTGGAGCTTCAAAAAACAAGCGAGGTGTGACCCACAATGACGTTCTTCCTCTCCTGCCTGATCAGCGGCATCAGCCTGGGCAGCGTGTACGCCATCATCGCCCTTGGCTATACCATGGTCTACGGCATCGCCAAGATGCTCAACTTCGCCCACGGCGACGTGATCATGGTCGGCGGCTATGTGTGCTACTGCGCGCTCAACTACCTAGGCCTGCCCTCCCTGGTGTCGGTGCTGCTGGCCATGGCGGCCTGCACGGCGCTGGGCATACTGATCGAGGGCCTGGCCTACAAGCCCCTGCGCCAGGCCGGCTCCCTGGCCGTGCTGATCACGGCCATAGGCGTCAGCTACTTTTTGCAGAACGCCGCCCAGCTCATCTGGGGGGCCACACCCAAGACCTTCACCTCCGTGGTGCATATCGAGCTGCCGCAGACCCTGACCAACGTGGGCGTCTCCAGCGAGGCGCTGGTGACCGTGCTGGTCTGCGTGGTCATCATGGTGGGCCTTACGCTGTTCATCAACAAGAGCAAGCTGGGCAAGGCCATGCGCGCCTGCTCGGAGGATAAGGGCGCGGCGCAGCTGATGGGCATCAACGTCAACCGCACCATCTCCGTGACCTTCGCCATCGGCTCCGCTCTGGCGGCGGTCGCGGGCGTGCTGCTCTGCTCCTCCTTCCCCATCCTGCAGCCCACCACTGGCTCCATGCCCGGCATCAAGGCCTTCACCGCCGCGGTGTTCGGCGGCATCGGCTCCATCCCCGGCGCGTTCCTGGGCGGCATCCTGTTGGGCATCATCGAGTCCCTGGCCAAGGGCTACATCTCCACGGACCTGGCCAACGCCATCGTCTTCGCGGTGCTGATCGTGGTGCTGCTGGTGCGCCCCGCGGGGCTGCTGGGCAAGTACGTGCCCGAGAAGGTGTGAGGTGGTCGGCATGCTGCGTAAGTTCAAGAGCCTGAAAAAAACCGCAAGGACCGACTTCTTCACCTACCTCGGCGTGGTCGTTGCCTTCATCGTGATGTTCGCCCTGCAGCAGGCCGGGGCCCTGAGCAGCTCGGTGTCCAGCTGGCTTGTGCCCATCTGCTGCTTTATCGTCATGGCGGTCTCCCTGAACCTGACCGTCGGCATCTTAGGCGAGCTGTCCCTTGGCCACGCGGGCTTCATGAGCGTGGGCGCCTTCTCCGGCGTGATCGCCGCCATGAGCCTTAGCGAGGCCATCCCCTTCGCGCCGCTGCGGCTGGCACTGGCCATCCTGGTGGGCGCGCTGTTCGCCGCCCTGACCGGCGTGGTGGTGGGCGTGCCCGTCCTGCGCCTGCGCGGCGACTATCTGGCCATCGTGACGCTGGCCTTCGGCCAGATCATCAAGGACCTCATCAACTGCCTGCTGGTGGGCTACGACTCCAACGGCCTGCACATCATCTTCAACCTCAGCAAGCTCACCATCGAGGATCTGCACATGGACGAGACCGGCATCGCCATCATCAAAGGCGCGCAGGGGGCCACCGGCATCGAGAAGCTGGCCACCTTCCCCGCGGGCTTCATCCTGGTGATGCTGACGCTGGTGATCGTGCTCAACATGGTGCGCAGCCGCACAGGCCGCGCGGTGATGGCCATACGCGACAACCGCATCGCCGCCGAGAGCGTGGGCATCAACATCACCAAGTACAAGCTCATCGCCTTCATCACCTCCGCCGCCCTGGCCGGGGCCGCGGGCGCGCTGTACGGCCTCAACTACGGCAGCCTGGTCTCCAGCCGCTTCGACTTCAACACCTCCATCCTGGTGCTCGTCTACGTGGTGCTGGGCGGCCTTGGCAACATCTGGGGCTCCATCGTGGCTGCGACGGTGTTGTACGTGCTGCCGGAGGCCCTGCGCGAGTTCCAGGACTACCGCATGCTGGCCTACGCGGTGGTGCTGATCCTGGTGATGCTGGCCACCAACAACGACAGGCTCAAGGCCCTGCTGGGCCGCCTCCTCCCCAGGAGAAAGGAGGAAAAGGACCGTGGCTGAAAAGAAGTTTGAAAAGGGCCGCATGGTGCCCGTGCCCAGCCATTCCATCATCCCGGAAAGGGACCTGGGCAAGACCCCCATTTTGGAATGCACCCACCTTGGCATCGACTTCGGCGGCCTAAAGGCCGTGGACGACTTTACCCTCACCATCGGCCGCACCGAGATCGCGGGGCTTATCGGCCCCAACGGCGCGGGCAAGACCACCGTGTTCAACCTGCTCACCAAGGTGTACCACCCCACCCGCGGCACCATCCTTTTGGACGGCATCGACACCGCGGGCAAGTCCACCATCCAGATCAACCGCATGGGCATCGCCCGCACCTTCCAGAACATCCGCCTCTTCTCCAACCTGAGCGTGGAGGACAACGTGAAGATCGGCCTGCACAATCAGGAGAAGTATTCCACCTTGAGCGCGGTGCTGCGGCTGCCCGCCTACTGGAAGAAGGAGAAGGCCGCCCACGAGAAGGCGCTGGAGCTGCTCTCCATCTTCGATATGCAGGATATGGCCGGCTACAAGGCGGGCTCCCTGCCCTACGGCGCGCAGCGCAGGCTGGAGATCGTCCGCGCGCTGGCCACCGACCCAAAGCTCCTGCTGCTGGACGAACCGGCGGCGGGCATGAACCCCTCCGAGACCGCGGAGCTGATGGAGAACATCGCCAAGATCCGCGACACCTTCCAAATCGCCATCCTGCTCATCGAGCACGACATGAACCTGGTCATGGGCATCTGCGAGGGCATCTGCGTGCTCAACTTCGGCCAGATCATCGCCAAGGGCACCGCGGAGGACATCCAGAACGACCCGCAGGTGATCGAGGCATATCTGGGCAAGCGGAAGGAGGCTGCGCCATGCTGAAGGTGAACGACATCAACGTCTATTACGGCGCGATCCACGCCATCAAGGGTGTCTCCTTCGAGGTGAACGACGGCGAGGTGGTCACGCTGATCGGCGCCAACGGCGCGGGCAAGTCCACCACGCTGCAGACCATCTCCGGCCTGCTCCATTCCCGCACCGGCTCTATCAGCTTCCAGGGGGAGAACATCGCCGGCGTTCCGGCCCACAAGCTGGTCGCCAAGGGGCTGGCCCAGGTGCCCGAAGGCCGCCGCGTCTTTTTGCAGATGACCGTGGAGGAAAACCTGGAGATGGGCGCCTACACCAGCTCCGGCAACGTGGCCGGGCGGCTGGAGAAGGTGTACGACCGCTTCCCCCGCTTGAAGGAGCGCCGCCGCCAGATCGCGGGCACGCTCTCCGGCGGCGAGCAGCAGATGCTGGCCATGGGCCGCGCGCTCATGTCCGACCCCAAGCTGTTGATGCTGGACGAACCCTCCATGGGCCTGGCGCCCATCCTGGTGGACCAGATCTTCCAGATCATCCACGAGCTGCACGTGGCCGGGACCACCATCCTGCTGGTGGAGCAGAACGCGCAGATGGCCCTGTCCGTGGCCGACCGCGGCTACGTGCTGGAAACGGGCCGCATCGTGACCTCCGGCACCGGCGCGGAGCTGCTGGCCGACGACAACGTCAAGCGCGCCTACCTGGGCGGCTGACCCCTTTCCCCCATACACAAACAACGCCCCGAGAGTTGTGGAAACCACTTCTCCCGGGGCTGTTCTTTATTCCTTTGCCTTTCAAAGGCGCATAGCCTTATTCTCCTCCACGGCGAAGCTCGGCTCGCGGAAACGCGCCTTCCTAAGGCTTTAGGGAAGCCCGCACCATTCCGGCGGTTCAGGGCCTTATCTCCTCCACGGTGAAGCCCAGCTGGTAGCCGCCGCCGCGCAGGGCCTGCTCCCCGTCCAGCGCCGTGCTCCAGGCCAGGTCCGACCCGATGGGCGAATGGGCCGCGTCCAGGTGCAGCCAGGTCTCCCCGCGGGCGGGCAGCTCGTGGTCGTGCAGGGCCTTCTGGTAATCGGAGACGGAGTTGTGGTGCGCGTCGAAGTGCAGCGGGCGGTCGCAGCGGATGAACAGCCCCTGCCCCGCGCCGTCCGACAGGCGCAGCCAGCGCGTTCCCTCGTGGCCGCCGTTCTCCGAGGGCGGCGCGTAGGGGAAGTGCTGGGCGGCGACCGTCGTCTCCACCACCTGGGCGCGCGCGGCCAGCGGGCGGTCCACATAGCTTTCCTCCGGCCCGCAGCCGAAGTAGGACAGCGCCTCCAGGCCCGCGGGCAGGCGCAGCTCCAGCCCCACGCGGGGCACGCCGACGAAGCTCTCCGCCAGCGTCAGGTCAAACCCCACGTGCAGGCCGCCGCCTTCCATTCGCAGCGTCAGCTCCCCCTGTCCGCCCTGGCCGCCCGAGGCATCCTCCAGCAGGAAGGGCAGGAGCAGCAGGGCCGCGTTTTCGCCCGTCAGCGTCTGCGCCTCGCCGAAACTGCAGGCAAGGCCGCGCACGGCGCGCAGTTTGTCGAACCAGCCCCAACCCTCCCGGGCGTCCAGGCCGGTGTAGGGTCTGTCCAGGCAGGGCGTGAAGCCCTCGGCCAATATCTTCCCGCCGCGGCCAGTAAGGCGCAGGGCGGGCGCCTTGGCGTCCCACAGCAGCGTCAGCTCCCCGCTGTGCAGCTCGACCACGCCGCCCTCCTCCTTTAAGGACACGGGCGCCTTGACCCTCTGCGGGAGCCGCGCCGGTCCTGCCTGCAGGGCGAACTGGCTGTGGCCGAGCTCGAAGCCGGCCTCCGCATACGGGCGCGCTTCCTTTAAACGGAACACGAACTCCAAATGGTACTCGCTTCCGGGCCTGCGCTCGTGTGGGATGGAGAAGCGGAAGGCCGCGCGCCCTAAGGGCGGCACGTCGGGCAGCTCCACCTCCCTTTCCGCGATGGCAACGCCGTTTTCCCGTAAAACCGCCGTGCAGGCATAGGCGGACAGCGGGAAGACGCGGCTGTCGTTGCGCACGAGGAAGCTGTCCTCCTCCGCCTCCGTGTCCCAGGCGCTGGCGTTTTCCGGCTTCTGCACCCACACGGGCGCGTAGGCTTCCTTGAGCTCCAGCGCCACGGGCTTCGGCGTCAAGTCGGCCAGCACCACGCCGTTGTTGGTCATGTAGGGCGGGTTTTCAGGCTCCACCATGCTCTCGCCGAAGTCGCCGCCGTGGGCGAAGTAGGGCCTGCCGTCCTGCGTTTGGGCATAGAGGGCCTTGTCCTGCCAGTCCCAGACGAAGCCGCCCTGGAAGCGCGGGTACTTGTCCAGCAGGCCGCGCAGCTTGTGGAGCCCGCCGCCGCTGCTGCGGATCTGGTAGAGGTACTCGACCAGTATGATGGGCCTTGTATCCCTGGGGTCCGCCAGCAGCCGCTCGATCTGGTCGATGGTGGCGTACATGTTGCCCCGCACGTCGGAGACGTTGGGCCCCGGCGACCCGGCCTCGTACTGGCAGAGCCGCGTGGGGTCGAACTCCTTTAGGAAGCCGTACATCGCCGCGTGGTTCGCGCCGGTGCCGGACTCGTTGCCCAGGGACCAGGCATAGATGCAGACGTGGTTCTTGAACGTCTGGGCCATGCGCACGGCCCGCTCCAGATACGCCTGCGCCCAAGACGGGTCGTGGGACAGCTGCCCCATGAGGCCGTGGGTCTCCAGGTCGCACTCGCACACCACCAGCAGGCCCATTTCGTCGCAGAGCTCGTACCAGGCGGGGTCGTCCGGGTAGTGGCAGGTGCGCACCGCGTTGATGCCCAGCCGCTTCATCAGGCGGATCTCCCGCTCCATGTGTTCCCGGGGCACGGTCCTGCCGCCCCTCCAGCAGAAGTCGTGGCGGTTGACGCCGCGCACCACCAGGCGGCTGCCGTTGAACAGCACCACGCCGTCCCTGACCTCCACGCTGCGGAAGCCCGTCCGTTCGCTTTCCACGTCCAGCGTGTTCCCGTCCTCGTCCAGAAGGGTCACGACGGCGGTGTACAGCTTCGGCGCCTCCGGCTCCCAGGGAGAAACGTCCCTGAGCTCCACTTGTAGCCGCGCGGTGTTGGCGCTGGGGAACGTGCGCGTGTCGTAGCGGGCCTTCGGCTCCACGGCCGAGACGGCCTCCGCGACGACCTGCACGCCGTCGAACAGGCGCAGGCGCACGCGTGTCTGCGCGAAGCCCTCCGCGCGGCTGACCTTCACGTCAGCGGTGAGCTGTCCCCTGCGAAGCACCGGATCGAAGGCCGGGCGCAGGAACACGTCCTCGATGCGCAAATGCGGCTTCACCGTCAAAAACACGCCTCGGTGGATGCCGGAAATGTGCCAGTAGTCCTGATCCTCTAAGTAGCTGGAATCGGCGAAGCGCAGCACCTCCAGCGCCAGCAGGTTCTCGCCCTCGTGCAGCATGCCCGTGACCTCGAACTCCGCGGGCAGCTTGCTGTCCTTGGAGAAGCCCGCGGGCTTGCCGTTCACCCAGAGGTAGAAGGCCGTCTCCACCCCGTCGAAGCGCAGGAAGGCATCGCCCTTGAGGAAGTGCTCCGGCACCTGCACGCGCAAGCGGTAGCAGCCCGTGGGGTTCTGGGCCGGCACATAGGGCGGCTGGAGCAGCTTCTCCCCGCCCTTGACCGGGGCCACCAGGTGCCGCCCCTCGCCCGCGCAGGGCCAGGGATAGGGCACGTTCGTGTAGATGGGCTCGCCCTGCCCCTGCAGCTCCCACGCGCCGGGGTAGCGCAGGGTCGCAAAACCCGACTCGTCAAATTCCGGCAGGAAGAAGCCCTCCGGCACCTGCTCGGGGTTGTCAAACAGGGCGAAGCGGCACTGCCCGGAAAAGGACATAAGGTCGGGCCCCTCCCCGTTCAGCGCCTGCTGCTCGCTTTTACAGCCCTTCCACAGGCTGTGGGCGGGGTAGCGGTGGATGGACTGCACCGCCGCATTTTCGTAGTCCGGCGCAAAGACAAAGCCCTCCGGCGTTTTCATTTGCGGTCTCTCCTTCCAAAACCGTCCCGCGGCTTCTCTGCCCGGCGGAACGGATATCTTCCTTGCCTTCCAGTGTATCCCAAGTTCCCGCCATTTGGCAAGCCCCGAATGCGGAAAAGCGGCCCCTTTACCAAGAAGCCGCCAAAGCCCACAGGAAACGCCGTCTTGAGCCTGACTTCTTCAAATAGAAAAGCGCCCCCGCGAAGTGCCCGCTTTCCTCAATGACGCCTTCCGGGAACGCAAAGGGCCGCCCAAACCGCCACGTGGGCGGCCAAGCGGCCTTTTCTTTCCACACAGGCCCTTCCTTTAGGGCTGGTACAGCTCCTCGCCCTGGTAGACGGGCTCGCAGGTGACGTTCACGCCCAGCTTCTGCAGTGTGCGCTCGTCCCCGGCGGGCAGCATGTAGCTGGCGTGGGCCTCGCAGTTCTTGAGCTCCGACAGCTTGCCCATGGCCAGCTCCACCATGGTGTTGGTGGCGGCGCAGATGCCCAGGGCCAGCAGCACCTCGTCCAGGCTGAGGACGGGCTTTTCGATGCCCAGCGTGCCCCGCTTCATGCGCATGATGGGCCCTAAGATGATGGGCGAGAGCAGGTAGATATCGTCGGAGATGCCGGCCAGCTGCTTGATGGCGTTGAGCACGGCGGCGGCCGCGGCGTTCATCAGCGTGGAGCCGCGCCCGGTGACGATGCTGCCATCCTGCAGCTGGATGGCCATGGCCGGCATGCGGCGGCTCTTCATCTTCTCCAGGGCCGGGGCGACCACCAGCCGCTGGTCCGCGGAGAGGTCCAGCTGCTTCATGATCATCTCGATCTTCTGCAGCGTCTCGTCGTCGGCGCGGCCGCGCTCGTGGTCGGCGCGGATGCGGTAGTAGCGGCGGATGATCTCCTGACAGGCGGCGCGGCGCACCACGGCGTCGTCGAAGATGCCGTACCCGGCCATGTTGACGCCCATGTCCGTGGGGGATTTATACACCTTGGCGCTGTCCATGACGCGGCTTAAGATCGTGCGCAGCACCGGGAAGGCCTCCACGTCGCGGTTGTAGTTGACGGTGGTGACGTTGTAGGCCTCCAGATGGAAGGGGTCGATCATGTTGACGTCCCGCAGGTCCGCGGTGGCGGCCTCGTAGGCCAGGTTCACCGGGTGGCGCAGGGGCAGGTTCCAGATGGGGAAGGTCTCGAACTTGGCGTATCCGGCCCTCACGCCCCGCTTCTGCTCGTGGTAGAGCTGGGACAGGCAGGTGGCCAGCTTGCCCGAGCAGGGGCCGGGCGCGGTCACCACGACCAGGGGCCGTGTGGTGTGCACGTACTCGTTCTTTCCGTAGCCCTCCTCGCTGACCACGTGGTTGACATCCATCGGGTAGCCGGCGATGGGATAGTGGAAGTAGGGCTTTTCGCCGCGGTGCTCCAGCATCTTGGCGAACTTGGCCGCCTCCGGCTGGCCGCTGAACTGGGTGATGACCACGGAGCTGACGTACAGCCCCAGGCGGCGCAGTTGGTCGATCAGGCGCAGCAGGTCCATGTCGTAGGACAGGCCCAGGTCTGCGCGGATCTTCTTGTTGCCGATGTCCGAGGCGTTGATGCAGAACACGATCTCCGCCTTGTCCTTGAACTCCTGCAGCAGGCGCACCTTCGCGTTGGACTCAAAGCCCGGCAGCACGCGGGCAGCATGGTAGTCGTCGAACAGCTTGCCGCCGAACTCCAGGTACAGCTTGCCCTCGAAGCTCTGGATGCGCTGCTCGATGGCCGCTTTCTGCTTGGTCATGTATAGCTCGTTGTCGAAGCCGATCTGCATCTGGTCCCATCTCCCTGTCTTTTTCGTGAAAAACGGCGTGTGTTTGAAGGTCCTTACATCTTCTCCGGGGCCTGTATGCCCAGCAGATTTAGCCCGATGCGGATGCAGCGGCGGGCCGCGTCGGTCAGGGCGAGGCGAGCGCGCCGCACGTCCTCCTCCTCGGCGAGGATCTGGTTCTCGTAGTAGTAGCGGTTGTAGCACTGGGCCATCTGCACGCAGTGGCGGGTGACCAGGTAGGGCTCGTTGCGCTTGACGGCCTCGCGGATGACGGCGGGCAGCTCGTCCAGCGCGCGCAGCAGCGCCTGGGCCAGCGGGTCTTGCAAGAGGGAGCCGTCGATCTGGCCCTCCGGCGCGCCGCCCGCCTTGCGCAGGACGGAGCAGCAGCGCGCGTGCGTGTACTGCACATAAGGCCCGGTCTCGCCGTCGAAGTTCAGGGCGCGGTCCCAATAGAAGTCGATGTCCTTGATGCGGGAGTTGAACAGGTCGAAGAAGATCACCGCGCCGATGCCGACCTGTTTGGCAATCTCGTCCTTGTTCTCCAGCTGCGGGCTCTTGACCTCGATGATCTCGCGGGCCTTCTCCACGGCGCGCTCCAGCAGCTCCTCCAGGATCAGCACGTGCCCGGAGCGGGTGGACAGCGACTGCCCCTCGTAGGACACCATGCCGAAGGCCACGTGCTCCAGGTCCTTGGCCCAGGGATAGCCCATCAGCTCGACCACCTTGAACCACTGCCTGAAGTGCAGGTTCTGCTGGTAGGCGACCACGTACAGGCACTTATCGAAGTTGTAGGTGGCCTTGCGGTAGAAGGCCGCAGCGATGTCGCGGGTGGCGTAGATCGTGGTGCCGTCGCTCTTCAGGATGATGCAGGGGGGCATCTTGTAGGGCTCTAAGTCCACCACGTAGGCGCCCTGGCTCTGCTTGAGCAGGCCCTTCGCCTTCAGCTCCTCCACCACGGGGCCGGTCTTGTCGAAATAGAAGCTCTCGCCCAGGTAGGAGTCGAACTTCACGCCCAGCATGTCATAGACGCGCTCGGCCTCCTTGAGCGTCAGCTCCTTGAACCAGGAGAAGATGGACAGCGCCTGCTCGTCGCCCTCCTCGATCTTGCGGAACCACTCGTGGCCCTCGGCTTCCAGGGTCGGGTTCTTGCCGTCCTCGGTCTCCTTGTGGAAGCGGACGTACAGCTCGGAGAGCGCCGCCACGCCGCCCTTTTCCACCTGCTCGCGGTCGCCCCAATGGATGTATGCGGCGATCATCTTGCCGAACTGGGTGCCCCAGTCGCCTAAGTGGTTGATGCCCACACAGGTATAGCCCAGGTACGAATACATCTTGTACAGGGCGCTGCCGATCATGGTGGTGGACAGGTGGCCTATGTGAAAGCGCTTGGCGATGTTGATGGAGGAATAGTCGATGCAGATGGTCTTGCCCTTGCCCTCCTCGCCGGAGCCGTAACGGTCTCCCATGCGCTGGATGTTGCCAAGCACTTCTTCAGCGTAGCCGCCCTTGTTCAGGAAGAAGTTGAGGTAGCCGCCCACGCACTCCGTCCTCTGGATGTAAGCGTCGGGGGCGAAGCCCTCGCCCAGCATCTGGGCGATCTTCGGCGGGGCCATGCGCAGCTGGCGGCTCAAGCGGAAGCAGGGGAAGGCGTGATCGCCCATCTTGGGGTCGGGCGGCGTTTCCAGCCACTCGGAGAGCCCCTCCACGTCCGCGCCGTAGGTCTCCTGGATGCGCGCGCGCAGCCGCTGCGCAAGATGCTCTGTATAGTCCATGTCCGCTGTCCTCTCCTTAAAGTGCATTGAATACATATCCTGCACTATCATACCACATCTTGGGCCCTTTGAAAACGGGGAAAAAAGTCGGCTTTTTAAAATTCAGGCAAAGGGAAAACCCCCGCCTCGTAAAGAGGCGGGGGCCCTTGCTCATAAAGCGGTTAGCTTCAGAACCGTGTTACCGATTTCCTCAAGACTTATTCGGTCTTGGAGACCTCCCAAGCAGCGCCGGGATCGGTGGGGTTCTCAGCCTTCCAAGCGTCATACTGCTTGGTGATCTCATCCAGCAGAGTCTGAACGCCAGCGGCCTCCAGCTCCTGCAGCATGGTGTCGTAGCTGGCGGAAACGCCAACGCCGGTACGCATGGAGCGAGAGTAGGTGTCACCAACGTTGTTCAGAGCGGTGATCTCGTTCTGCACAGGGGTGGGATCGAAGCGGAAGCCCAGAGAGCAGTGGTTCCAGGAGTTGGCCGTCAGCTCGAGCATCTGGTCATACTTCGCAGGATCCTCGGTAGCCGCGATCAGCTGCTTGAACTGGTCGCCCAGGGTCCACATGCCGCCGTGAGCGGTGCTCCAACCATTGTTCTCAACGGGAACGACCATGCCGTTCTCGTCCAGGTTGTAGTGCACGCCCTCAACGCCCCAAGCCATCAGGTTCAACAGGGTGGGATCCATGTGCATCAGGTTGATGTACTGCATGGCCGCCACGGGGTTGCCGGAGGTCACGGGGATACCGAGCATGGAGCCGCCAGCGTGGGTGGTAACGCACACGTTGGTGTTGCCGGAGGTGTTGTTGACGGTGGTCTGGAACTCGACCAAGTGCAGGTTGGCGTTACCAGAGGAACCCATCAGCTCGTTGGCCTTCACCTGGCCGCCCTTGAGGACGTAGTCGGTGGTGACCATGAACTTGCCGGTGTTCAGGAAGTCCATGTTGTTGAAAGAGGTCAGGTAGCTATCGGGATCCAGATAGCCAGCGTTCATGTACTCTTCCATGGTCTGGCAGTAAGCCTTGGTCTCGGGAGCGCTCCAGTACAGCTCGGGCTCCTGCTCCTCGCCGGGGTTGCCCATGCGCATCACAACGGTCTCAACGTTGTTGACGAAGCCCTGGATGAAGGGAGACTCGTGGGACCATCCGCCGGTGTCCAGCAGAGGATACACGCCAGCGTTATCGGGATCGGCGATGAACTGATCCAGGTAAGGCTTCATGTCCGCCATGGTCTGGACGGTGGAGATGTCGATGTTGTACTTGTCAACGTAATCCTTGTTCCACATCAGGCCGCCGGGCACGCACAGCTCCTTCTTGGTGGGGAAGGCGTACAGGAAGCCATTGACGATGTTGGCGGGGATGAAAGCGCCCAGGTTCTCGACAGCTTCGGGAGCGTAGGTGTTCATCAGGTCGCCGTTGGGGCCATTGGGATCGTTGAGGGGCAGCAGCAGGCCCTTGGAGATGTTGTCCATGTACTTCATCCACTCAGGGGTGAAGATGATGTCCATGGGCTCGCCAGCCTGCAAGGGAGTGAGGACCTGCTCAGTCCACACGGGATCACCAGTGACCATGGTGAAGTCCACATGGGCGTTGATCAGGGGCTCGATGTACTCGTTGATGGCAGCTTCCACAACGGCATCCTGGTCGGTGGTGGACGTGGAGTACATCATGTACTTGATGGTGTACACGTCACCAGCAGGAGCAGCGGGGGCTTCCTCTTCGCCAGCGGGTTCTTCTTCAGCGGGCGCCTCGGGGGCTTCATCAGCGGGAGCCTGGGGCTCCTCAGCGGGAGCCTGGGGCTCCTCAGCGGGAGCCTGGGACGCCGGAGTAGAAGAACAAGCCGCGAATACGAAGACCATCGCCAGCACAAGCATGAGGGATAGGATCTTCTTGCTCATTACGGGTTCTCCTCCTGATAGATTTTATTAAAAGGGACTGGTGCGCCCGGCATTCGTCCCGCCGGACGCACGCCCTTTTAACCTGGATAGGGTAGTAAGGTCGGCCGCCGTTTTTTGGCCGTTATTATATTAACCCTTAACGGCGCCGATTGTCAAGCCCTTCATGAAGTATCTCTGGAAGAAGGGGTAGGCCAGGATGATGGGTCCCATGGTGGCAACGGCCATAGCCATACGGAAGGACTCGGAAGGCAGGTCGGACACCGAGGTCGCAGCGGCAGCGGCGCCGCCGGACTGGGAAGCCATCTCACGCAGGAAGTTGATCTGCTGCAGCATCTGGTACAGGGTGAACTGCAGGTTGTAGTAGTTGCGGTCGTTGTTCAGCAGCAGGCAGCTGAAGAAGTTGTTCCAGATGCCGACGGCCGCGAACAGGGCGACGGTGGCGAAGCCGGGGATGGCCAGCGGGGTCACGATCTGCAGGAAGGTCCTCCACTCGCCGGCGCCGTCGATGCGGGCGGATTCGATGACCGCATCGGGCACGTTGGACTTGTAGAAGGTCCTCATGACGATGACCCAGTACGCCGAGAAGCTCATGGGCAGGAACAGCGCGAAGAGCGTGTTGCGCAGATGCAGGATCTGGGTCTGCACCATGAAGTTGGCCACGGTACCGGCGTTGAACACCATGGTGAAGAAAGAGAAGAAGGTGAAGAAGGTGGTGAAGCGGAAGTCGGGCCTGGAAAGCGGGTAGGCGTACAGGCCGACGGTGATGGTGCAGAGGATAACGCCCGCCACGGTCGCGATGATGGTGTTGCGGTAGGCGGTCAGGATGGACGCGCCGCCCGTGAACATGAACTCATACGCGGAGGTGGAGAACTTATCCGGCCAGAAGCCGTAGCCCTGGGTGGTCAGGATGGTGTTCTCCGTCAGGGACGCGATGATAACGATCCACAGGGGGATCAGCACGCACAAGCAGCCAAGGATGAACACGATGTGCCACAGGGTGTTGGCCGCAACGGACAGCTGGTTCATGTCCTTATTTTTCTTGGGGACGGTCTTGTTTGCAGCGGTAACGCTCGTCATGTTGGGTTTGCCTCCTTTCTTTTACGTTCGTTGGCTTAGAACATAGCCATGTCGGGCTGGAACTTGCGGACGATGCCGTTGGTGGTCAGCACCAGGATGAAGCCGACCAGGGACTGGAACAGACCGGCGGCCGCAGGATAGCCCAGCTGGGAGGTGCCCTTCAAGGCGTTGTAAACGTACACATCAACGGTCAGGTAGGCGTTCTTCAGCAGGCCGGCGCCGTTGGGCAGGCAGTAGAACATGTCGAAGTCGCCGTTCATGATGCGGCCCACATCCAGGATCTTCAGCAGGACCACGGTGGGGACCAGCAGGGGCCAGGTGATGTGCTGGAACTGGCGGAACTTGCCGGCTCCGTCGATGGAAGCGGCCTCATACAGCTCCTGGTCGAAACCGGTGATGGTGGCCAGGTAGATGATGGAGTTGTTGCCGGTGTAGCGCCAGAGGTTGGCGATGACGAAGATGAAAGGCCAGGCCTTGATGTTGTTGTACAGGACGTTGTAGGTCCCGCCCATGGAGGTGATCATACGGTTGAACACGCCCTTGGAAGCGATGAGCGCGTAGACCAAGTAGGTCACGACCAGCCAGGAGAGGAAGTAGGGCAGGAACAGGATGGTGTGGTAGAGCTTGGACATGAAGCGCTGCCTGAGCTCATTGACACCCACGGCCACGGCGATAGCGGTCACAAGGCCCAGCGCCATGAACACCAGATTGTAGCAGATGGTGTTGCGCAGGAAGATGGCCGTATCGTTGGAGGTCAGCAGGAACTGGAAGTTGCCGAAGCCGACCCACTTGTTGTGCAGGACCGTATAGATGAAGGGGTTCTGGATGAAGGAATCGGCCGGAGGCATGGACAGCTTGTAGTTCTGGAAAGCAACTACGATAGCCGGCATGGGCAGGTAGTTGAAGCAGATCATGTACGCCAGGCCGGGCAGCAGCATCGTCAGGAACGTCAGATGACGCTTGACTTCGCCGGCCCCCCCCCAGGGTTTCCGCTTCTTGAGGGCGCGCTTTGTCTCGTTGGACACCGTGGTGGTCATTACGTCTCCTCCCATCTTTCTTAAGAATGAACGCGGATCAGACCGTTTCGCCGAGGCAGCGGCTTTAACCGCATCTATCGGGGCGTATTTGCGGACACGTCCCCTCATGATGTGGATTATTATATCATCCCCGTTCCATGTTTGCAAGGGGAAATTAAAACTATTGTTCAAAAAAAGCAGCCAAATTTACGTCACCTCCCCCATGATTTCATCTTCCGTTCACAAAGCGAGCAAATACAGGTTGATTATTTTATTTTCGTATAAATTTATCTCATATAAATATTTTTTGATAATGGATATATTCTATAACTAATTACAAAAACCTTCATTTGCCTTAATCCCGTCATAACACTGCGTTCGGACTCTCAAGATTTTTCATTTTACTCGAATATTCCCCTCTTTCTCTCGCCCAATTTCGACTTATTTAGAATCTTGCAAATTCAATTTCGTTTTATTGTTCGTGATTTTTGTAACGAGCTGCGCCTGACGGCCGTTCATCCTGCACTTTTGCAGGTTTAGCTGCTTAATAATTACCATTTAACTTTTTGTCTATTTTTATCCGTTCCGCCTGCTGGACCTGTTTTCGCCCGTTATTTTCCCGTTTATACCCTTTATTTTCCCCTGAATATAACGAAAAACCCGCTCGTTTTGCGGCGTTTAAAAACGTCACGAGCGGGTTTATTCCGTGTTTCTATCTTGTTTCAGTCTTTTTGGATGGGGAACATTTCCAGCGGGGCTTCGTTGCCTCAGATCCGGCTGTACGCCAGGATCGCCTGGGCCCTGCCGGTGAAAAGGGCCTTTTCGCCGGGCAGGGCCAGCACGCTGCTGCCCTTTTTCACTTCGTGGCCCTCGGCGTAGAGGCAGCCGTCCAGCACCGTCAGGCAGACAAAGCGCGGCAGGGCGTTGACGAACCCGCCCTCGATGTTGAGCTTCTGTATGGCGTATTCGCGCTCGATGTGGGGCGTGGAGCCGAAGCGCTGGCAGACGGACTTCTTGTCCACGTTCACCACGTCCATCGCCTGGCGCAGCTGCAGGGGGCGCTTCTGGCCCTTGGCGTCCACGCGGTCGTAGTCGTAGAAGCGGTAGGTCACGTCGGTGGACTGCTGGATCTCATAGGCGATGCAGCCGGCGGTCAGCGCGTGGAGCGTGCCGGGCGTCACGTACACGTAGGAATCTTCTTCGACCGGCAGGCGGTCCACCACCTTGTCCCATTCGCCCTTTGCAACGCGTTTCTCCAGCTCCTCGCGGCTTTCACACTTGCAGCCCATGGCGATGGAGCCGCTCTTGGGCGCGCGCAGGAAGAACCAGGACTCGCTCTTGCCGAAGGGCTTGTTCTCGTGCAGGTGGGCGTATCCGTCGTCCGGGTGGATCTGGATGGACAGATCGTCCCCCGCGCTGATGAAGGAGATGATCAGCGGGAACTGCGCGCCCTCCTCAAAGCCGAAGGCCGGCGCCTCCTCGCGGAACACATCTGAAAGTTTGCGGCCCGCGTGCCTGCCGTTGAGCACGGTGCAGGACAGCTCCTCGTTGCCCGCCAGCGTGTACAGGGAACCCACGTGGTCCAGAGCGGGGTCCGCGCCGAAGGGGATCAGTTCCCGGGAGCCCCAGATGGTCTCCTTGTTGACTTGGGACAGGATATACATGGTAAGACCCTCCTTGCTTATTTTTCTGCTTCATCCCAAAAGGGGTATTGATAGATGTACATATCCGACAGGGAGCCGTCCTTCATGCGGAAGCCCCGCCGGATGCAGCCGATCTTCTGAAAGCCCAGAGACTCGTACAGCCGCCGGGCGGGGTTGGAGGCCACCACGGCGTTGAACTGCATGGAGGAAAAGCCCAGCTCCTTCGCCTTTTTTAGGGAATGGAGCACCAGCGCGCGGCCCAGGCCCTTTCCCCGGCTCTCCGGCTCCACCGCGTAGGAGGCGTTGGCCACGTGCGCCTTCCTGCCCTCCCCGTTGGGGTGCAGTATGTACAGGCCGCGTACCTTTCCCTCCGTTTCGACCACCGCCGTGAAGCTCTGATATGCGGCGAAGGCGCAGGCGTCCTCCACCTTCAGGGGCGTTTCCTCCGGGAAGGCCACACCGTCCTCCACCACGCGGTTCCAGATGCGGCAGAAGTCCTCGCCGTCGCACGGCGCGAACGCGCGAACGATCATCCCTCTCATCCGCTTCCCTTTCATTATATATGTATATGTGTCACTGGCGCGGCCTCAGGTCCTCCGCGGCCTCGCAGGCGGCCAGATACCCGGTGGAAAAGGCCAGGTGCAGATTGTAGCCGCCGCAGGGGCCGTCCGCGTCCAGCAGCTCGCCCGCCAGGTACAGCCCCTCGCAGCGGGCCGAGCGCAGGCCGCCGGGCCGCAGCTCGTTTAGGGGCACGCCGCCCACGCACAGCTGCGCCTGGTCGAAGCCGCCGCTGCCCATAACGGGGAAGCGCCAATCGTGCAGGAGGGTCGCAAGGGCCCGCAGCTGCTTGTCGTCCGGCATATCCTGTAACCGCAGGCCCGTCCGCTCCAGCAGCCGCTCCGCGATCGGCCGGGGGAACAGCCCGGTCAGCAGCACGCCCGCCGGGGAAAACAGCGCCCGCCGCCGCGCAAGCTCCGCGGCCGTCCGCTCGTCGTCCCAGTCGGGCAGCAGGTCCACGCGCAGCTCGCAGTCCCCCTTCGTCCGGGCGCGGACGCGGGAGAGGTCGAACACGGCGATGCCGCTCAACGCCTTGTCCCGGAACAGCAGCTCCCCCTCCTCGGCGGCCAGCTCCCTTCCCCCCTGCAGGAGGGAAACGCGGGCGATGGTCCTCTGCCCCTGCAGGCCGCGCACCAGGGAAGGCTCGGTGGTCAAATACGTCAGCGCGGGCTTGAGGAGCGTCACGCTGTGGCCCAGCTGCCGGGCCAGGGCGTAGCCGTCCTGCCTGGATGCGGCCCGCCCGCCGCAGGCCAGCAGCAGCGCCCGGCCGCTCTCCGTCCGGCCGTCGCGGGCATGCAAGGTGAACCCGCCGCCCGTCCGCTCGGCCCGCACGGCCTCGAACTCCGTCACGCAGCGGACGCCCTGCCTCTCCAGGGAAAAGCGCAGCACGTCCAGCACGGAGGCGGCCTGGTTGCTGCGGGGGTAGAGGCGGCTCTCCCCGTCGGCGCGGGTCTCAAGGCCCAGCTGCATGAACAGGGACAGCAGCATTTCCGTCGTCAGCAGGCGGCCCTCCAGCGCCGCCGGGGCATAGCGGTCGGGCGATACGTGCAGGTTGCTCAAGTTGCAGCGGCCGTTACCCGTGGCCAGCAGCTTCTTGCCCACGCGCTCCCGGGCCTCCAGGAGCGTGACATGCAGGCCCTTTTCCGCCGCCGTCTGCGCGGCCAGCAGGCCCGCGGCCCCGCCGCCCAGCACCAGCAGCTCGCTCGTCATGGCGCGCCCCTTCTTTCTTGCTTGGATGTTCTCAGCGCTTCTTTTCCAGCCCGAAGAGCAGGGGCATGAGGTCCGTACCCTCCTCCATCAGGCCGCCGTACACCGCGTTCTTCTCGCAGTAGGGCAGATTGCGCGCGGTGTTGACCCCGCTGTCGTAGAGCAGGAAGGGCACCGGCGTGCCGTCGTGGGTGCGGGTGGAGAGCGCCGTGTAGTGGTCGGACAGGATCAGGATGCGGTAGCGCTCGTGCAGCTTGTTTAAACCCACCAGCAGGGGCGCGACCACGCGCTCGTCCAGCAGGCGGATGGCCTCCAGCTTCTTGCCCAGGTCGCCCGCGTGGCTCATCTCATCCGGCGCCTCGATGTGCACCGCGCAGAAGTCGTCGATCTTGAGGGCATTGAGGGCCGCGGCCACCTTGCCCTCGTAGTTGGTGTCCAGGTCGCCGTTTGCGCCCTCCACGTCCGTGTGCTTTAGTCCCGCCAGCTCCGCGATGCCCTTGACCAGCGGCACGGCGGTGATCACGTCGCCCGTGTGGCCGAACAGCTTCTGGAAGCTCTCCAGCGTCACCGCGCTGCCCTGGCCCCAGAACCACAGACTGTTGGCCGGCAGCAGCCCCTTTTCCTCCCTTTCCTTATTTAAAGGATGGTCTTTGAGGAACTCGTAAGAGGCCTCCATCAGGGAAAGCAGGACTTCCGCGCCCTCCCCTTTCGGCAGATGGTCGCCGAGCCTCTGCCCTAAGATGTCGTGGGGCGGGGCGAGCTCGACCCTGTCGGAGCCGGACTTCAGCACCGCGATGTGCCGGTAGGAGGGGTTCACGGTGATCTCCATCCCCGCCTGACGCAATTTGGCGGCAAAGCCGGGGTCGTTCAGCAGCGCGTGCATGAGCGTCTGGGCGTCCTTGCCGTCGATGTTGCCGCCGGAGTGGGAGGCCATCGTCCGCTCGGCGTAGGGCACCTCGCCCGTGCTCACGGCGGTCAGGTTGCAGCGGAAGGAGACGTTTCCCTTCTCCATCTTCACGCCCGAGCCCGCCGCCTCCAGCGGGGAGCGGCCCGTGTAGACTTTTCGCGGGTCGAAGCCGAAGATGGACAGTATGGCCGTGTCGCTGCCCGCGGGCACGCCCTCGGGCACGGTGCGCACCCTGCCCACGATGCCCTGCATGGCCAGTGCGTCCATCACGGGCTTGTAGGCCGCCTCCAGCGGTGTCTTGCCTTCCAGCGCCTCGATGGGGAAATCGGCCATGCCGTCCCCGATGATCAGAACGTATTTCATGGATTTTTCTTCCCTTCCTCCGCCCATTTTGCGGACGGCGCGCCTTTTTATCATTTCCAACGGCGCCGGTTTATGATAGAATTATAACATAACCCAAGCCCCGAAAAACAGCTGTAAGGAGAGGCTTAACAAATGGAAAGCATCAATTTCGCCTACCGCCGCCGGGACGACATGGTGGACGGCTGCGCCCTGGTCAAGAGCGCGGCGCTGCGCGTTTCCTCCAACGGCTCCAAATATCTGGACATGACGCTGATGGACAACAGCGGCGAGATCAACGCCAAGGGCTGGAACTGGAACGACAACCCCGTGCCGGACGCGGGCAGCGTCGTGCGCGTGCGCGGCCAGGTGGGCGAGTTCGCGGGCAAGCTGCAGCTGCGTGTGGACAGGATGCGGCCCGCCAAGCCCGAGGAGATCGACTACGGCCAACTGGTGCCCTGCGCCCCGGAGGACCCAAGCGCCATGTACGAGGAGCTGCTCGCAGCCGCTCAGTCCCTAACGCATCCGGGCTTAAAGCGCCTGGCCTTGCGCCTTTTGGAGGAAAGAAAGGAGCAGCTGCTCTTCTGGCCCGCGGCGGTGAGCTACCACCACGCCGAGCGGGGCGGGCTGCTCTACCACACGCTGACCATGCTCCGCGCCGCCCAGGCGCTGCTGCCCGTCTACCCCTATGTGGACAGGGACCTGGTCCTCTGCGGCGTCATCGCCCACGATCTTTGCAAAATCGACGAGATCGACGCCGGGGAGCAGGGCGTGGCCACCGAGTACACCCCCAAGGGCATGCTCTTGGGCCATCTGGTGCTGGGCGTTTCCAACATCGCCCGCCTGGCCAAAGAGGTGGAGCTGGACGAGGAGACCAGCCTGCTCATGCAGCACATGATCCTCTCCCACCACGACGTGCCGGAGTACGGCTCCCCGCGGCCGCCCATGTTCCCCGAGGCGGAGTTTTTGCACCACTTAGACATTTTGGACGCCCGCATGACGGAGATGCACGACGCCCTGGCCGCCACGCCCGAGGGGCGCTTCTCCGACCGCGTGCGCTCCTTGGAGAACCGCAGGCTCTACAAGGCCCGCTCCTCCGCGCGGGAGGAATGACGCCTTTTTCTTAAGAGGCCCCATGTCGCCGGGAAGCCTTGTCCCCCAGGGCTTCCCGCGTTTTTAAGGCAAAAAGCCCCGGCTTGGCCTTTTGAAAGGCGCGGAAAAGGCCCCTGCGACGGCCTTTAATAGGCGCGGGAAAAGCCCCTGCGACGGCTTTTGAAGGGCACGGGAAAAGCCCCGTTCGTTACAGCGCCCTGCGCATGAGGGGCAGCGCCTTCCCCGCGATGAAGCCCAAGAGCGCGCCGGTCAAAACGCCCACCAGCATGAGCGGCGTTGCGTACAGGAGCAGCGAGGGCGTGCGTGTGAGCAAAGCGCCGAGCAGCACCTGCCCCAGGCCGTGGGCCGCCGCGCCTGCCACGGACACGCCCACCGGCGACAGGCCGGGCACGTCCCGCAGGAGGGACATGATGAGCAGCGCCAGGCACCCGCCGCACAGCGCGTAGGGCAGCGCGCCTAATCCTGCGAACAGCAGGCTGGACAAGAACGCCTTGACCAGCAGCACCAGCGCCGCCCAGCCCCGGCCGCAGAGCTCCAGTGCCAGCAGCACCGCCAGGTTCGCAAGGCCCAGCTTCACTCCCGGCAGGGGCAGCGGCAGGGGGATGAGGCTCTCCACCCAGGAGAGGATGAGCGCCAGCGCGCCCAGCAGGGCACAGGCGCAGAGCCTGCGCAGGTTGGCTCCCCTATCGGGCGACCGCGTCATACTCTCCCTCCCCTTCTATGGTCACGCTCAGGCGGTGCGGCAGGCAGGCCAGCGTCCGCCCCGCGCGGGAAACGGCCCCCTCGCGCAGGCAGGTGCCGTCCGGACAGTCCGCCTCCCGCACGCGGATCGCCCCGCCTTCCACCGCCAGCAGGTTGTGGCCGTAGGCGGTGTCGATGGGGTATTCGCCGTCCTCCTCAAGGGATATGCGCATGACCAGCTGCCCGTCCACGCGCACCGCCGCCGTCCGCCCCGTCTCCCCGAACAGGAACAGCAGCGGCAGCAGGGCCAGCAGGCACACCGCCGCGATCACGAGCCAGTCGCCCTTGGTGGGCATCGCATCTTCCCCCTTTTTCTTACCTTCCGACCTTCCCGGCCGATCTTCCCCGAAGGGAGTTGCCGAACATGAAGCGCTCATGCGCCCTGCTTCTCTTTCTCTGCCTGCTCCTGTCCGGCTGCAAAGCGCAGACCGCCGAGGCGCAGGGCTTTGCCTTCGACACCATCCTGACCGTGCGCCTGTTCGGCGGCGGCGAGGCCCTGGCCCAGGAGGCGCTCTCCCTGGCCGACGCTGCGGAGCGCCGCCTGTCCTGCCATCTGGACGGCACCGAGATCGCCGCCTTGAACGCGGGCGGCGAGGTCACGCTCTCCGCCTCCACCGCCGACCTGCTCGCCCTCTCCTTGGACGTGTACGACAAGAGCGGCGGCGCGCTGGACATCGGGCTGGGCGGCGTTTCGGCCCTGTGGGACTTTAAGTCGGTTCCTCCCGCCCTGCCGGACGAGGACGCCCTCGAGGAGGCCCTGTCCCATGCGGGCGCGGACAAGCTGGCGCTGGACGGCGCGCGCGCTCATCTCACGGACCCGCAGGCCCAGATCGACCTGGGCGCGGTGGCCAAGGGCGCGCTGGCCGACGAGATGGCCGCGTTCCTGACGGAGGAAGGCGTCTCCTCCTTCCTGCTGGACTTAGGCGGCTGCATCTGCGTGCGCGGCGGGAAGGACGGCGCCCCCTTCCGCATCGGCGTCGAGGACCCCCGCGACGGCGGCATTCTGGGCGTCGTGTCCCTGCAGAGCGGCGTTGCGTCCACCTCCAGCGGGGCCCAGCGGGGCTTCACGCTGGACGGTAAGCGCTACCACCACATCTTAGACCCCTCCACCGGCTATCCGGCGGAGGCGGGGCTGCTCTCCGTCACCGTGTTTTCGGATTCCGGCGCTTTGGCCGACGCCCTCTCCACCGCCTGCTTCGTCCTGGGCGAGGAAGGCGCGGCCGAGCTTTTGGCACTCTACCCCGGCACGTCGGCGCTGCTGCTGACGGATAAGGGCGAGACCCGTATCATCGGCGAGGTGGCCTTCACGCCCTCCACATGACCAGCATACCAGCAAACGCCGTCCCGCGCAAGCCGATTCTGGGAGGAACGCCCCATGCTCAAGCGAAAACCCCTGCGCCGCAACCCGGATAACTGCACCGCCTTCACGGACGAGCTGCGCCGCCTGCGCCTGCCCGGTTTCGCGGGGCAGGCCTGCCTACACCGCATCGAGGCGGTCACAGCGCCGCTCATCAAGGTAAAGCCCGTGCCGCCGCCCAACCGCTTCCGCATCGCGGACGCGGGCTTCTGTTGGCTCACGCTGCTGCCGGACGAGGGGAACTTCGCCGTCACCGGCATACTTAACGAGTCGGGCGAGGTCTACCAGGTGTACGTGGACCTCATACTGGACAAGGGCGAGGACTGGTTCCTGGACGCGCTGATCGACGTGATCCTCTTTGACGACGGCCGCGTCTTTGTGGACGACCTGGACGAGCTGGAGCGCGCCCGCGCGGGCGGCGAGATCACGGACGAGCAGGCCGCTTCCCTGCTTGCGCTGGCCCGGCGGATCGAGCACAGCATGAAAGCCGAGCCCGGCCGCTGGACAAACCTTATCCGTCTGGCCGCGGAGGCCTTCCGCGCAGGGCAATAGATATTTCTCTCTTACTTCTATTATAAAAGGAGGCGCTTTCGCCTTGGAGCATACCGTGCAGAAGGATCAGCTGCTGTCTCTTGCCTGCCTGCGCTTCGGCGAGCCCGGCGAGGCCGTGGCGCTGGCGGGCGGGCTGACCGTGTTCGTGGAAAAGGCCCTGCCCGGCGAGCGGGTGCTGGCCCGCGTGACGGAGCGCGCGCCGCGCTACGCCCGCGCCCGCATAGAGCGAATTTTGGAGCCCTCCCCGCACAGGGTGGAGCCCGCCTGCCCGCTTTACGGCCGCTGCGGCGGCTGCGTGCTGCAGCACATGGACGCGCAGACGCAGGCGGAGGCCAAGACGGCGAAGATCCGGCAGGCCCTGTCCCGCATCGGCGGCTTTGCCGAGGGCAGCTACGAGCTGGAGCCCATCTGCACGATGGAGGAACCCTTCCGCTACCGCAACAAGGCGGTGTTCGCCTGCGGCCTCTCCAATGGGCAGCCGCGCCTGGGGCTGTACGAGCCCGGCAGCCATTCCCTGGCCGCCGCCACGGACTGCCTGCTGCAGAGCGAAGAGGCCGGGCGCGCAGCCGCCGCCGTGGAGGCCTGGATGACCCGCTTCCGCCTGCCGACCTACGACGCGGCCACAGGGCGGGGGCTTTTGCGCCACCTGGCGGTGCGCGTGAACGCCCAAGGCGAGGCGCTCGTCACCCTGAGCGCCAACGCCGCCTCCCTGCCCCACGCGGACGAGCTGATCGAAGCCCTGAAAAGCGCCCTGCCCGCGCTGGCGGGTGTCGTGCTCAATCAAAATGAGAAGCGCAGCGCGCCGATCCTCTCCGGCCCCTGCCACACGCTCTTTGGCCGCGACTTTCTGGAAGAGGAGCTGCTGGGCCTGCGCTTCTGCCTCTCCTCCCTCTCCTTCTTCCAGGTGAACCGCGTGCAGACGGAAAAGCTGTACAGCGCCGCCCTGCGCTATGCCTCCCTCACGGGCAGGGAGACCGTGCTGGACGCCTACTGCGGCGCCGGGACCATCACCCAGCTGCTGGCGCGGCAGGCAAAAAGCGCCGTGGGCGTGGAGCTCTACGCCGGCGCGGTAGAGAACGCCCGCCAAAGCGCGAAGGCCAACGGCATCACGAACGCGCGCTTCTACGCGGGCAGCTGCGAGACCGTCCTGCCCCGCTTGGTGAAGGAGGGCCTGCGCTTCGATGCGGCCGTGCTGGACCCGCCCCGCAGGGGCTGCGACCCGGCCGCCCTGCGCGCCCTGGCCCAGGCGGCCCCCCGCCGCATCGTCTACGTCTCCTGCGACCCCGCCACGCTGGCCCGCGACCTGCGCCTGCTGGCCGGCTGCGGCTACCAGCTCCGGCGCGCCCTGCCCGTGGACATGTTCCCCCAGACCGGGAGCCTGGAGACGGTATGCTTATTGTCCAAACTCAATGTCAAGCAGCATATCGAAGTTGAACTCACCATGGACGAGATGGAT
>CANQPP010000025.1 GCA_947625765.1 uncultured Clostridia bacterium | reverse complement strand
CAGCCCGTCCACGTCGGAGACCAGCGCCGCTTCCTCCAGGAAGCCCTCCAGGGTGGGGTTCTCCACGCTGTTCTCGTACTCGGCCACGGCGCCCATCAATTCCTGTATGTTTTCCAGGCGCGAGCGGGATTCCTCGTCGTCCTTCTGGTACTGGCGCAGTATGCCGGTCTTTTCGGCCAGCTGCTCCACGAACTGGGACGGGGGCAGCAGCTCCTTTAGGGCCAGCAGCTCCGTCATGATGTCCGCAAAGCGGCGCACGGTCATGGCCGCGCGGGCGTTGAGCGTTTCCACCTGCTCCACGTCCAGCGCCACGCCGAACATGGTGTCGTCGTGGCTGGCCGCCCAGCGGGAAAGGGCGTCCACCGTGGCGTCGCCGATGCCGCGCTTGGGCTCGTTGATCACCCTGCGCAGGGCCACCTCGTCGCTGGGGTTGACGCAGATGCGCATATAGCACACCATGTCCTTGATCTCCTTGCGCTCGTAGAAGCGGTGGCCGCCGTACACCTCGTAGGGGATGCCGGAAAACACCATCTGCTCCTCCAGCACGCGGGACTGGGCGTTGGTGCGGTAAAGGACAGCCATCTCGTGGTAGGGCATGCCGGAGGCGCGCAGGGAAAGGGCCTCTCGCGCGATCAGGGACGCCTCGTCCCGCTCGTCGCTTAAAGCCACCTCCACGATGGGCTCGCCCTCGCCCCTTTCCGACCAGAGCGTCTTGCTCTTGCGGCCCAAATTGTGGCCGATCACGCTGTTGGCGGCCTTCAAAATGGAGTTGGTGGAGCGGTAGTTCTGCTCGAGCTTGATGACCGTGCAGTCCTTGTTGTCCTTCTCAAAGTCCAGTATGTTGGAGATGTCCGCGCCGCGCCAGCCGTAGATGGACTGGTCGTCGTCGCCCACCACGCACAGGTTGTGCCAGGCGCGGGAGAGCAGGTGCACGAACATGTACTGCACGTGGTTGGTGTCCTGGTACTCGTCCACCAGGATATAGCGGAAGCGCTGGGCGTAATGGTCCAGCACCGGCGGGTGGTTCACGAACAGCTCCAGCGTCTTTAGGAGCAGGTCGTCGAAGTCCAGGGAGTTGTTCTTGCGCAGCCTTTCCTCGTAGCGGCGGTAGATGTCGGAGGCCATCTGGCTCTTGTAGTCCCGGTTGGAGGTCGCGAACATCTCGTCGGGGTCCTGCATGAGCATCTTGGCCCGGGAGATCTTGGCGCGCATTTCCCTGGGCGGATAGTCCTTGTCGGAGAGGTTCAGCTCCTTGAGCGTTTCCTTGAGCACGCCGGTCTGGTCGTCGTCGTCCAGTATGGTAAAGTTGTTGGCGTAACCGATCTTCTCGATGTCCCTGCGCAGGATCCGGGCGCAGGCCGCGTGGAACGTGGAGACCCAGACCTTCTGGCCGGCCTCGCCCGCGATGGCGGCGACGCGCTCACGCATCTCGCCCGCGGCCTTGTTGGTGAAGGTGATGGCCAGTATGTTGTAGGGAGAGACGGGCTCCTCCGCGATGAGCGCGCTGGCGTAGTCGTCCATTTCCCCATCCTGCAGGCATTTTTCCAGGTGCGCCCGCTGGTCCTGCGAATATGCGGCGTCCGCGGGCGCGTTGTAGGCGTCGCCGTATTTCAGCATATAGCCGATGCGGTTGGTCAGTACCGAGGTCTTGCCCGAACCCGCGCCCGCGAGCACGAGCAAAGGCCCTTCCATCTGGAACACGGCCCGGCGCTGCTGGGGGTTCAGGAAGGCGTATTCCTGGTCCAGCAAGGCGCGCCGAAGCGTTTGGTCATCCATATTACGCTTGATTCTCCTCTTCTTTCAGCCTTTCGAGCACCCGTTTGTAGCCGTCCGCGCCGTAGCCTAAGCAGCGGCTCACGCGGGAGATGGTGGCGGTGCTGGCACCCGTGCTCTCCGCGATGCTGGCGTAGGTCATGCCGCTGTCCAGCTGGCGCGCCACGGCCAGGCGCTGCGCCAGGGACTGCAGCTCGTGGATGGTGCAGAGGTCCTCGAAAAAGCGGTAGCACTCTTCCTCGTCCTTCAGGGAAAGGATGGCGCGGAACAGCCCGTCCACCTCGTCGTTTTTCAGCTTGGACATATACATCTTTTTACAAACTCCCCCTTGCTGCCGTTATTTTGAATGCCTTCTTATTTCTCGTCCGTCACCGTGTTGCGCAGCGTGCCGATGCCCTCGATCTGGATCTCGATCACGTCGCCCTTCTGCATGGGGCCCACGCCCTCCGGCGTGCCCAGTGTCACCACGTCGCCGGGCTCCAGCGTCATCACGCTCGAGGCAAAGGCGACCAGATAGAAGGGGTCGCGCATCATCATGTTGGTGTTGCCGTCCTGCCGCTTTTCCCCGTTCAGGAAGGAGCGGATGCTGAGGTTTGAAACGTCCAGATCGGTGTTGACCAGAGGGCCGATGGGCGCGAAGGTGTCGAAGCCCTTGGCGCGGGTCCACTGGCCGTCGATGGGCTGCAGGTCCCGGGCGGTCACGTCGTTTAAGCAGGTGAAGCCGAAGATGGCCTTCTTCGCCTGCTCGTAGGTCAGAGACTTGGCCCTTTTGCCGATCACGGCGGCGATCTCCGCCTCGTAGTCCACGCGCTGAGAGCGCTTGGGCCTTACGATGGCCTCCTCCGGACCGATGACGGCGCTGGCGGGCTTTAAGAAGATCACGGGCTCGTCCGGCATGGGATCGTTCATTTCCCTGATGTGGTCCAGGTAGTTGAGGCCCACGGCCACGATCTTGCCGGGCTGCGCGGGGGCCAGCAGGCGCACCTGCTCAAGGGGGAAGATGCGGCCGTCTTTTTCTATGCCGTCATAGGGAAGGCCGTGGATGGGGTACACCATCTCCCCTTCCAGCACGGCGTAAAAAGTTTCTCCGCCTTTCGCGGCTCTAATGATCAACACGGGAACGCCCTCCTTAACTTAAAAGCTCGATGGCGCAGGGGAACGTATCCGTCTCCCCTTTACGCCGATATGTTTATTATAACACGTTACATTGTGAAATTGAACGTAAAAAAAGCGCGCCGCAAAAAATGACGCGCTTTGTTCCGCAGGGCGCAACGATGCAGGGAAAGCTGCGCCTTCACGCCACGGGGATCACCTTGATGTTGGCCGCCTCCTGCCCGCTCTCCCGCAGGGCGATCTCCAGGATCTTGTCGCTGTCGCTCTGGGAAAGCGTCTCCTTCTTGACCACTACGGACACGCTCCCCTCCTGGATGAAGGCGGCGGCGTCCTCGAAGCCCTTGGCGATGAGCAGCTTCTCGATGCCGCGCTCCTGCTCATAGAAGCGCGTCAGCTGCACCCTGCGCGCATCCGCCTCGCGCACCGAATCCTCCGGCGCGTTTTCCCGCTGCACGATGGAATCCAGCAGGGCCAGCTCATCGGCGCGGGCCGTTTCCCTCTGGGCGCGGAAATCCTTGAAGAAGTCGCCCGTGAAGGCCTCCTGCCCCGCGTCCAGCTCCGCGCTGGCGGCGGACACGTCCGTCTCCGGCACGCGCATCTTCGGCGCCTGCCGCTCGGCCAATCCCCGGGCCACGGCCAGGACCAATGCCAAAAGGCACAGGGAATACAGCGGGATCGTCTTTCGGTTCAGCCACCGTTTCATGTTCAATTTCCTTCCCCTCCTTGCTCCGTTTGCATCGCGAACACCTCCACGTTTGCGGCGGGAACGTCCAGCGCGGTCATGGCCGCGCGCATAAGAGAGGTGCGCACGCTCAGTTCCTGCGCGCCTTCCGCCACCACCAGCGCCCCGATGATGCGTCCATCCTCCTCGCCCGTGTGGATGAGCACCCGCACCCGCCCCACGCCCTCGATCGTGGAAAGCACCGCGCTCAAGCGCTGTTCCAGGTCCGAGGAGGCGTAGGCCAGGTCCTCCGAACGCTGCGGCGTCTCCTCCTTGGGCAGGAGGAAGCTCAGCGCGAACAGGCCCACGCCCAAGGCCGTCAGCAGCAGGAGCAGCGGCAGTCCCGGCTGTTCCTTCACCCGCCGAAGCAGCGCCTGCATCTCTTTTCCCCCTTCCTACGAAAGAGAGGTCAGCAGCCGCAGCGCGGGGCGCAGCAGCAGGCCGATCTCCACAAGGCCGAACACGAAGCGCACGTAGGGCTTGCTCTCCCCGCCCGGCAGCAGCAGCTCCAGCAGCAGGAACAGCGGCGTCAGCAGGCACAGCGCGCGCACCGACGCGGCGATCTCCTCCAGCATGGCCCGCCTCCCTTACCACTGTATGCCGCTCATCATGAGCACAGTCACGAACACGAAGAACACCGCCGCCGCCACCAACAGGCACAGAAGCAGCGTGGACAGCGCGGCGGCGAAGCCCTGCAGGGCCGAGATGAGCCTGTTCGGCCCCAGCGGCTGCAAAAGGGCTGCGCAGAGCCGGTAGCCCGTCAGCACCGCCAAGATGGAAGCGGCCGGGGCCAGCAGGCACAGAAGGAGCGAGAGCAGCCCCGCGATGCCCACGGCATTCTTCACCACCAGCGCGCAGCCGGCCAGCGTCTCCACGGAATCCTTGAACAGGCCGCCCACCACGGGCACCAGCCGGTCCACGGTGTACTTGGCCGTGCGCACGCTCACCACGTCGATGGCACCGCCGCCCAGGCCCTTGACGGTCAAAAGGCCCAAAAAGGCGGTAAAGCAGGTCCCCAAGGCCCAGTGGCAGAAGCTGCGGAAACAGCCCACGAGGCCGGAGAAGCGGTCCTCGCCGGTCATCGCGCCGACCAGCACCAGCAGCGCCGCCAGACGCACGATGGGCAGCAGCAGGTTCTGGATGAGGGAGGTGCAGAAGGCCCCGCAGGCCAGCACCATGGGCTGCATGGCCGTGACCGTCGCCTCGCCTCCCAGCGCCGCCAGCAGCGCCAGCATCGCCGGCAGGATCGCCTGCGCCAGGGAATCCAGGCGGGACACACACTGGCCGCCCTTTTCCACCAGCCGCATAAAGTCCGCGCCCAGCGGCAGCGCCGCGCAGAGGAACAAAACCAGCGAGGACACCTTCGCCGCCCCGCCGTCCAGCCCTGCGCCCGTCAAACGGCCCAGCACCGCCATCAGTACGGAGACGGCGCAGGCCCGAAGCAGCAGCGGGAGGCTGAAGCGCAGCTCCCGGAAGAAGGCCGTCCGCAGCGTCTCCAGCAGCTGCTCCCCGTCGACGGTAAGGTCCCCGCGGGAAAGCCGCGAGATCAGCTCGTGCAGGGAGAGCTCCGGCGCCTGCTCCTGCCAGGGGGCAAGGTCCATCGAGTCGATGAGCCGCTCCTGTGCAGTCTCCTCAGCGAAGGAAGGCACGCCGAACAGGGCCAGCAGGCACAAAAGCGCGGCGAGAAGCGCCCGCTTCACGGCAGCAGCTCCAGCACCATGCCACAGAGGGACTTGAGCAGCGGCAGCGCCAGCAGCAGCACGCTCACCTTCCCCGCCAGCGCCGCCTTCGCGCCTAAGGCGCCTTCGCCCGCGTCCCGGCAGAGCTGGCAGGCGAACTCGCTCACCAGCGCGATGCCCGTGACCTTGAACACGAGCGCCGCCGTCTCCTCCCCCACGCCCGCGCCGTCCAAGAGCGCGCGCATCTCCGCGACCGCCGGGGAAATGGACTTGAGCACCCAGAGGAGCATCAGCGCCGTAAACGCGATGGAGGCAAGGCAGGCCATCTCCGCGCGGCCGTGGGTCTTTAGGGCCAGCAGCAGCGCGCAGACCGTGACGCAGAGCCCCAGCGCCTTGAGCAGCTCCATCTCAGGGGCCCCCCTTTCTTCCGTATCCGTCCATCGGTTCAGTACAGCTGGAACAGGGCCTTGACCGAATCGAAGAGCTGGGCCACCAGCTCGATCACCATCACCAGCACGATCACCAGCCCCGCCAGCGTGGCCAGCGTGGCCATATCCTCCCGCCCCGCGCCCTTGAGCACCTGGTTGAGAACGGCCAGCAGGATGCCGATGGCCGCGATGCGAAACACCAGGTCGATGTTCATCCGCGCCTTCCCCTTTCTCTTTCGCCAAGTATAAAGCGCCCGTCAGCACAGCAGGAGGAACGCCGCCGCGCCTAGCAGCGCGCCGAGCTTCATCCGCAGCGGGCCCTCTTTTTCCGCCTGGGCGCGGGCCTTTTCCTCCAAAATGCGCAAAGAATCCCTGCACAGCGTAAAGGCCGAACAATCGCCCCGCGGCCGGGAGGGCAGCTCCCGCCGCAGGCGCAGAAGGGGCGAGGCATCCTCCCTTAAGAGGCCCAGACGGTACGCGGCCTTGAGCCAGCTTTCCTCATCCAATGGGCTGCCCTGCAGCTCCACCTCGCGCCAGTAGGGGCTCTGCTCCGCCAGGGCGGCCACGGCCTCGCCCAGCGGGCGGTCCAGCCCGCCGACCTCCCCCTGTAGAAGGGCCACGGCTTCCCCGGCGGCGGCAAGGCCTGCGCAGCGTTTCTTAAGCCGCCGGGCCGAAAGGAAGCCGCCCGCCGCGAAACAGAGCGCGCAGCCCGCCGCCGTCAGCCAGCGCAGCGGCACAGCCTGCCCTCCCCGTCGTAGATGCCCAGCACGTGGCCGGGGCTCTCGCCCAGCACCACGAAGCGCCGGAACGCGCCGCCCTCTACCAGCGGCTGCAGCCGCGCACGTTTTTTCAGCTCCTGCAAACTCTCCGCGTGGGCGCTGGCGATCACCGCCACGCCGCAGCGGGCCGCCTCCTCCAGGGCCTCGCAGTCGCCCGGGCCACCGATCTCGTCGGTCACGATCACGTCCGGCCCCATGGCGCGCACCAGCAGGGGGATGGCCTGCGCCTTGGGGCAGCCCTCCATCACGTCCGTCCGTTCGCCCACCTTGAGCTGCGGCGTGCCGCCCTGCATCGCGGCCAGCTCGCCCCGCTCGTCCACCAGCGCCACCTGAAAGCCCTTGTCGCTCAGCTCCATCGCCAGGTGCCGCAGAAGCGTGGTCTTGCCCAGGCCCGGCGGCGAGATCACCAGCGTGTTTAGCGTCCGGCCGTCCTTCAAGAGAAAGGGCAGCACCGCGCCCGCCGCGGGCCTTTGGTGGGCGATGCGTATGTTCATCCCCTGCACGCCGCTCAAGCGGGCCAGCTTCCCCTCCCGCAGGACCGCGCGACCGCAGAGGCCGACCCTGTGCCCGCCGGGCAGCGTCAGGTAGCCGTCCGCGATCTGCGTTTCAAACGCGTAGGGCGACTGGCCACAAAAGGCGTATAGCAGCTCCTCGATCTGCCTGTCCGTCGGGCAGAAGGGCTTGTCGCCCGGCGGCAGCGCCGTATCCCGCAGGCCTAAAACGCGCACGGGCTGGCCCGCGCGGATGCGGATCTCCCGGGCGTTGCGCTTTTCCATCTCCGGCAGGGCCTGCAGCAGCGTGCGGAAGGGCTCGCTGCTGCGCCGGATCACATCCTGCATCTTTGTCCCCCCTTCGTCATCCTGCAAAACGATATGCGGAAGGGATAAGCCTTATAACGGAAAGGGACAGCGATTTTTTCCATTTTGGGCCTTTATGGGAAGAACAATATACAACTTTGGTACAAATCTGATATACTGTAAGCACGTGAAGCAAACGCGAGGAAGGGGGCGACAAGGATATGCGACGGCTCTTGGCACTGCTGCTCTGCCTTTGCCTGCTGTCCGGCTGTGCGCCCGCCGAGCAGGAAGCCGCCGTTGCCCCGACGCCGCAGCTGCTGCTCCCCACCCCCGCACCGACGCCCACGCCCGCGCCGGAGCAGACGCCGCTGCCCCTGCCGGAAAGCTGGCTGCCGCCCCTGAGCCTGGGCTCCCTGTCCGAGCCGGAAACGCCTGAGACCGGCTGGCAGTACCACCGCATCTCCGGCGTGTGGTCCGCCCTGCCCGACCGCGACCCCATGGCCGACGCCCTGTTCACCTCCAACGACGACGCGCGCTCCCTGGGCTACTCCGCCCAGGAGATCGAGGGCGGCGTTTCCTACAACGGCCGCACCGACTGGCTGTGGACGAAGGACCAGGGCAGCGAGCTGTTGTACGCCACGCTGCGCGCGGACGCCTCCTCCATGCGCATCTCCGTCGACGAGGGGCAGCTTTCCCCCGGTCCGCTGTCCGAGGACGATTACGAGTTCATCCGCGAGGAGCTGCGCTGGTCCCTCATGAACCTGCTCTCCGCCGGAACGGATGCCGAACAGCTGGAAATGTACTTTGCGGACCTAGAGGAGGACGACATCCCCGCCTTTGACGACTTGAACGGCGCTGAGAGCTTGACCCTTTCCTTCGCCCAGTACGTGGACGGCTACCGCGTCTACGGCAACGGTCTGACAGCGACGGCGGACGGGGTGGCGGTCGAGTCCGTCTTCCTGCAGTGGGACCGCTTCCAGCGCACCAGCGAAGAGCGGCCGGAGAAGGTGCTCTCCTGCTCGGAGGCCCTGCATTCCCTGAACTACTGCCGCGCGTCCCTGTCCGCAAACGACGAGTCCTTCCTGGCCCGTGCGCGTTCGGTGAAGGCCGCGCGTCCCGCCCTCACCAACACCTTCCTGGCCGGGGACCTCTTTGCCCCCGCCTGGGAGTTCGTCCTGTCCTTAGAGGACGGTGAGACCGCCTCCGTCCTTGTGGATATGGAAACGGGCCTGGTGCATACGCCCGACCTGGGCGTTCTGGGCACCGCCTTCCCCTATCTGCCAAAGCCTCCGTCCATCTCCTGGCCCGATACGCCCACGCGCATACTGGAGCGCTTCCTAACGACGCTCTGGAACGGCCTTTACACCATGCAGGCCCCGGAGGAGCTGCCCGATGGCGTGCGGCCCACGGCCCGCAACTTCTTCGACCTCTACTGGACGGACTACCGCATCGAGCTGTTGCGCACGCAGGATACGGACGAGCGGCTGTTGAGCCCGCCCAGCGTGTCCGTCGTGATGCACTCCGTCTACGGGGAGGACGACCGCCTGCTGTTCTCCTACACCGCCTACATCACCTTCGACCGCGTCGAGGACCCGCGCGGGGGCCTGAGCTTCTACGGCGAGGCCAAGTTCGCCTGGGAGGACGGTTGCTGGCAGATGCTGGACGCCGGCTGCTCCTGGAACGGCAGGACCTACACCAACATCCGCAGCAAGCTCTCCTACGACATCGTGGGCGGCACGCCCGAGGAGGCCCGCGCGCTGGTGATGGGGGCGATCAAGTCCCTGCAGGAGAGCGGTAGCCCCACGGCCTGACATTTCAAGCGCAAAGATAAGGGAAGCAGCGCGTTTCTCACACGCCGCTTCCCTTTTTTGTTCGTTTGCGTTCGGCTTATTTCCCGTACAGGAAGGCCGCCCGGCCGTCGCTGTACTGTTTGGCCGGGACCGGGCGCTCCGGCTCCGTGGGGTCGAGCTCCCCCGCCTGCAGCTTCTTCGCGCAGACGAGCATGTTTGAGATAGTCTCCGGCGCCACGCGGCACTCCCCGTGGGAGGGCAGTACGACGCGGACCTTCTCCTGAATGCCTTGCAGCTTCTCCATGCTCTCGATGAAGGCGGGCAGATTGCGACCCTGGCCGAACATGAACACCGCGCCGGACTGCACGCTGTCCCCGGAGATGAGCACGCCCTGCTTTTCGTCCCAAAGGGCGATGCTGCCGGGGGTGTGGCCGGGGATCAGGAGCACTTCAAAGTCGTACTCCCCAAAGCGCAGGCGCTCGCCCTCCCAAAGGGCCTTGGGCGGGCAGGACTGCTCCTTGCCGTACAGGTAGCGGTCGAACTCCGCCGGGTGCATATAGCAGCAGGAAAACTGGCGGTTGCAGCCCGTGTGGTCGCCGTCGGCGTGGGTGTTGACGAGCGTGACCTCGCCTTTGGTCAATGTGGATACGAAGGCGGCCAGATCGCCCTTGCCGAAGCCCGTGTCGATGAGCAGGGTCTTTTCGCCCCCGTCGATCAGGAAGCAGCGCACGCCGCCCTCCTCGATGGCAAGGATGCCCTTTTCCACCTCGTGCGCATGGTACACGCCGTCCGCAGATGTTTTGTTTTCAATCATTTCTTGTGATCTCTCCCTTCCCGTTTCGTATTTGCTGCTTTTGTCAAGTATTCTGCGTTTGCGCCTCGTTTTCCTGCCCGGCTTCTTTGGACCTGGCCGCGCGGGAGATGCGCGGCGGCTAAGAAGCGCGCGGCGCTTTTGCCTATAAAAAGTTTTGTGGATGCGCCTTTTTTCCCGTTGTGCGCGCGTGCGTCCATGGCTTATAATGGAAAAGAACACAAGGAAGGGAGCCTTCGTCTTTCTATGCTGCAAACGCTCAAGCTCTCGCGGGCCGACGGGCTGCGCCTGCTCGCCGCCGTGCTCCACCAGGCGGCCGAGGCGGCGCTGTGGGCCGCGCTGGTCTGTTCTCTGTTGGACCCGCAGACGGGGTCCTTCGGCATATCCGCCGTCCGGGCGCTATGGCTGGCGCTGGCCGCGCTCTTTGCCGCGCAGTCCGTCTGGCTGTCGGCCTCCTGCGCCGCGGGCGTGGAGGCACAGGCGCAGGAAACGCTCCTGCGCCGCGCCGCCCGCTTTTCCCCGGCGCAGTTCGTCCTGATGGACGAAAACGCCTGGTCGGGCGCCAGCGCGTCCGCGCTGCGCTCCGGCGTGTTCCTGCTGTATGTCCTCCTGCCCAGGGCGGTCTTTCTCTGCGCCGCCTTTGCCCTTCTGGCCTTTACCCGCCTGCCCGCCGCCGGGCTCTGCCTGCTGGTGGGCTCTCTGTGTTCCTTTGCGGGGCTTCTGACCGCCCTACGCCTGCTGCCGCCGGTGCTGCGCAGAGCCCAGCACGCCGAGCGCCGCGCCCGGATCGACGAGGAGGACCTGCGTCACGGCGAGGAGACCGTCCGCGTCCTGGGCCGTCTGGGCGACGAGCTGGCCTACCTCAACGCCTCCCGCGAGCGGGCAAGGGATGCCAAGCGCCTCTTTCGGCGGGACTGCCTGCTCTTCGGCCTGTGGATCTGCCTGCCGCCCCTTTCGCTTTTCGTCTGCTTCCCCTGGCTTCCCGGCGGCGCGGCGGAGGCGCTGCTTCTCGTCGTCCTTCCCTTCGCTTCCCTGCTGCTCACGTCCCTTGCCCTGCCGCGCTTTGCGGCCCTGTCCGTCGCCGCCGCGCGGCTGCGCCGCCTGCTGTTCATGCCGCCGCTGGTGAGCTTCCCGGAGGGCGAGGCTCCAGAGCCCGTCTCCGGCGCGGCGAAGCTGGAGTTTGAGGACGTGTATTACGCCTATCCCGGCGCGGAGGATTACGCCCTCTCCGCCCTGAACTTCTCGGTGCGCCCGGGCCAGACCATCGGCGTGGTGGGCGGCGCGGACAGCGGAAAGAGCACGCTGGCCGGGCTGATCCTGCGCTTCTTCGACCCCGTCGCGGGCCGCCTGTTGCTGGACGGCGCGCCGCTGACCGCCTATCCGAGGGACGCGCTGGTCCCCGCCGTGGTGCTGGTCTCCGACCAGGCGTTCCTGCTGCCGGGGACATACCTGTCGAACCTCTGCCCCGGCGAGAACAAGCCCGCAGAGAGCCTACTCTCCCGCGCACTGACCGCCGCGGGGCTTGACAAGATCGTCGAAAGCGCGGGGGGCCTGAACGCCTCCCTTGCGGAGGATGACCTTTCCTCCGCTGCCCTTGCTTGCCGCGTGGCCGTGGCGCGGGCTCTGCTGGGCCGCCCGCAGAGCCTGCTGCTGGACGGTCTGGACGCGGTGCTGGGCGCGGACGAGACCGCCGCCCTGCGCGCCTCCATCCGTGCCAGCCGTCTCTGCCCCACGCTGCTCCTGTTCAGCCGCCGCGTGGCCGCCGTCCGCGAGGCAGACGCCATCCTCGTTCTGGATCGGGGCCGCATGGAGGGATTCGCCAGCCACGGCGCGCTCTACCAGACCAGCGAGGTCTATAAGGAGCTCTGCGTGGCCCAGATGGACCGGGAGGAGGCGCTCTCATGACGGAACGGACACGCATCCAAACAAGGGAAAACGCCCTTCCCCGGACGCAGGACGGCGCAAAGACCGCGTATCTCTGCCGCCTGTTTCTCTGCCTGGCGCTGAGCCTCTGCGCGCTGGGCTTGACGTTCTCCGTCAGTGCAGGAGCGGCGCTCCACTGCCTCTGCGCAAGCCCCTTTTTGTTCCTGCTGGCCTTGGACGCCCACCGGCGGCGCGGCCGTGCCCGCCGACTGTCCGACGAGGCGGACGCGGACTACCGGCGCGCGCTGGACTCCCTGACCCGCCGCTCGAAGGAACTGCGCGGCCCCGGCGGGAACGCGGTCGTGGAGGCCGCAGTCGGCCGTGCGCGCGTGCTGCGCGTTTCCACCGCCAAGCGCCTCCGCTCGGCCGTGCTGGAGGACGCGGGCGTCTGCTGCTCGCTGCCGCTCATGCTGTGCGTCCTTTTGTTTGAAAAGGCCGCCTCGCCCGGGCTTCTCCTGCTCTGGGCCGGGAGCTACGCCTTCTTCTTAGGGGAAGCTTTCTCATCCCTGCTCGACCTGCCGCGCTCGCATAAGGTAGGCAGGCAGACCTCGCAGGAGGAAGCCGCGCTCCCCTACGCGGTCGCGGAAACGCTCAAGCCCCTGCTCGCACCCGGCGGCCGCGTCTCCGTCGGCGCGGAGGCAGAGGACCGCGCCGCGCTCGTGCGCGCATTGGGCGTGAACGTCTCCAATCAGGGCCGACCCGCCGTTCTGGTCGTTCGCGGAACGCCCTGGCTCCGCCGCGCCGCGACCGTCCGTGAGAACATCGCCTACGGCCGGCCCGGTGCCGCCGTGGAGGAGGTCTCCGCCGCCGCGCGCCTGTGCGGCCTGGAGGAAGCCATCCATCGCCTGCCCTCCGGCCTCAACACCCGCGTGCGGGAGGCGCTGCCCAGGCTCTCCCCGGCGGAGCGGCAGCAGCTCGTCCTGGCCCGCGCCCTCGTCGCCCGGCCCGCGCTGCTCATATTGGACGGCGCGCTTTCCGCCTTGGACAACGCCGCGTATGACCGCGTTCTCTCCGCCTTGTCGGACGCCCTGCCGGACAGCGCGATCCTGCTCCTGCACTCCGGCGCGGTCCTGCCGCCCTTCGCCTGCCGCCGCTTTACTCTGGAAAATGGCGCCCTGCACGAGCTGCCCGCCGTCCGCCGCCGCAGGGTCTAAGGAGCAAACTTTTTGTTTTTTTACTAGTACGCAAAGCAAAAGTGTTGTATAATTTCTGTTGACCTACACGGACGGCCCCTTCGCCGCCCGCAAACACAAAGACCGCACAGGAGGAGACAGAACTTGGAAAAGCTGAAGATCGCCGTGATCGGCGCGGGCAACATCGCCCGCAACGCCCACCTGCCCGTGTACGCGGAGCGCGACGACGTGGAGATCGTCGCTATCTGCGACTGGAACCTGGACCGCGCCAAGGAGATCGCCGAGAAGTTCCACATCCCCAACGCATACACCACCGTTGAGGAAACGCTGGAGCACCATCCCGAGATTGACGCCGTGGACATCTGCGTCTGGAACCGCTCCCACGCGCCCGTGGCCATCGCCGCCGCCAAGGCCGGCAAGCACATACTCTGCGAAAAGCCCATGGCCTGGAGCGTGGAGCACGCTGAGGCCATGAAGAAGGCCGTGGACGAGGCCGGCGTCGTGTTCATGGTGGCCGTGATGACCCGCTATGCCAACGAGACGAAGATGCTCAAGGCCGAGATCGACGACGGCCGCCTGGGCGACATCTACTACGCCAGGACCGGCTACATGCGCCGCCGCGGCACCCCCATCGGCTGGTTCACAGACACCCAGAAATCCGGCGGCGGCCCCGTGATCGACATCGGCATCCACTGCATCGACCGCACCTGGTACCTGATGGGCAAGCCCCGGCCCGTGCGCATCTCCGCCTCCACCAGCTACGCCATCGGCGAGTTCCAGACCAAGGGCGTCAGCCGCTACAAGGCGCTGGACAGCGACGTGACCGCCTTCGACACCGAGGACAGCGCCGCCGCCATCATCCACTTTGAGAACGGCGCCACCATGATGGCCGAGGTCTCCTGGGCCATCAACATGGAGCCGGACGGCCCCACCGAGTACACCCACATCATGGGCTCCAAGGCCGGTGCGAAGATGTTCCCCCTGACCATCTTCGGCGAGGAAAACGGCTACCTGTGCAACATGGCCCTTCCCGCCGCCCGCAACAACCCCTACGCCGCCGAGATCGACCACTTCATCGACTGCGTGCGCAACCACAAGACCCCCGAGTCCAACGCCGAGGACGGCCTGACCATGATGAAGATCCTGGAAGGCATCTACACCTCCGCCAAGGCCAAGAAGGAGATCGAGCTGTAATTCCCCTTCCGAGGAACCCTTAACACACAAAAGCGCGCCTTTCCGATCATTCGGAAAGGCGCGTTGCTTGCTTTTTAGAATGCTGTTCTTTTTGAATCCAGCTTCACAGAACGTTTCTCGTCCGTCTTTCATGCAATACTTCGACAGATACCACTACACATGGCGGGATTTATTATTGCCTATATCAGCATGTTTATGTTATCTTATCCATAGCGGGTGAGGACGCACAACGTTTGCACATTGGTCCGTTTCTTAGATTGCCCGCCTTTGAAACTATCGCGTAGATGCAATAATCGATCAAATTGGCAAATACTGTTGCAATCTGACTACAAATGTATTATGATTGTGGAAGGGAAGCGTGTCATGAAAGAGCCCGTCTTAAAGATCAAAACGCGGCGATATGCTGGTGAATCTGCTGTCGTTACGCTGCGGATCCCCAAGGACATGGTCAAGGACCTGGATCATATCGCCAAGAGCACCGGCCGAACGCGGAACGAGGTCATGTCCATCTGCCTTGAATTTGCGATAGAACACATGGTCGTCCAGAGCAATGCGACTAATACTGATAAGGGATCGGAGGAATAACAATGGCCGTCATCAAATGCAAAATGTGTGGTGGAGACATCGAACTTTCCACGGATAAGACCTACGGAGTCTGCGAATTTTGCGGTTCAAAGATGACATTTCCGAAAGTAGATGATGAACAGCGGGCAGCAGCGTTCAACCGAGGCAATCACTTTCGGCGCATCGGAGAGTTTGACAGGGCGTTGACGGTGTACGAATCCCTGGTTCGTGAAAACGAACTGGATGCCGAGGCGCACTGGTGCTGTGCGCTGTGCAGGTTTGGTATCGAATATGTCAAGGACCCAGGCTCCGGTGAGTATATACCCACCTGTCACCGGGCGAGCTTCGACAGCTTTTTGGAGGATGTTGACACCAAGGAAGCTATCGAACACGCCGATGCCGTGGCAAGGCGGCAGTATGAGCACGATGCCCAGGTCATCGAAGAGGTCCGTCGGGGCATTCTGACGTTGTCCCAAAATGAGAAGCCTTACGATGTATTCATCTGCTATAAGGAAACGGACGACCTGGGGCAGCGGACCATCGATTCCCAGCGTGCCCAGGAGATCTACTATCAGCTCACCGACCAGGGCAGGCGCGTATTCTTCGCCCGCATCACGCTGGAAGACAAGGCCGGCCAACAATACGAACCCTATATATTCGCAGCCCTCAACTCCGCCAAGGTGATGATCGTGGTCGGAACGAAAAGGGAGTATCTGGAGTCCGTTTGGGTCAGAAACGAGTGGAGCCGTTTTTTGGCCATCGCAAAGCGGGATCGGAAGAAGCTCCTCATCCCCTGCTATGCCGATATGGATCCCTATGATATGCCGGAGCAGCTCTCGGTCTTGCAGAGCTATGATATGACGAAGATCGGCTTCATCCAAGACCTGACCCGAGGCATCAACAAGGTCCTCGATGTAGACAAGAAACCAGCACAGCCCATCGTGACCCAGGAGCAAACGATGGTTTCCGGCAATGTGACCGCTCTGCTCAAGCGCGGCTATATGGCGCTGGAAGATGGCGACTGGGACAGGGCCGACGATTTCTTTGAGCAGGTCCTCAACCAGGATGCCGAGTGTGCGGATGCCTATCTAGGAAAAGCGCTGGCGTCGCAGGAAGCCTCCTCTCTCCAGGCGCTCGTGAACGCTCACGCAAATGAACATCAGCCGAAAGTTGAAAACATCCATATATTGTTCCCCATAGGTGAAGGCCACGTCCAAAGAGCGATCGAGCAAAACGTCATACCTCTCTATCTCAGTGCGGAAACGATACGTAACTGCTATCAATACGATGGTCCAAGAACCTATTGCTCCACAGTGAAATATTGGGAGGATGAAAAGCAGAAGGAAAGCGCCTTTTGGAGTTCCAATCGGCAGATCGTCCGTGCGCTTAAGTTTGCCAAAGGGACCTATAAGCGGGATATTGAGAACGCCCATCAGGAACTGATCGACTTCTATGACAAAATGATCGCAGAGGCCACCACTCAGGCTGATACAAACAAGCGGATCCTTGAGCAAAATATAGGCCAATGGGTCAAAGATACCGACCAGAAGGTCGAAGAGCTGCATAGCAAAGCCATCGATCGGCGTGAAAATAATTATGAGAACGCCTGCCGGGCCCAGGCTTCGCTGGAAAAGCAGGAAGTAATACTTGCAACCGAATACGAGGCGCTGGCAGGACAATTCCAGAGTATAGGCGATTACAAGGATTGCATAGCTCGCCAAGAACAATGTTTGGAACGATCGGAGCAAATAAAACGCAGGATCGCTGCGGAAGCGGAACATCTGCGTCTGGAGGGCCTTCGACGAAAGAAAAAAAGAAAGCAAATGATCGCGCTCTCCTGTCTCACGATCGTTGTTCTCATTGCGATAACATCTATAATTATACTCTCAGTCAGAAATAGGATATTATACTCTTCTGCAGAAAAGATGGCAGCATCAGGGGAATATGCAGAGGCTGCGCTAACTTTTGGTAGAATATCTTACTATTCCGATGCTAGGGAGCGCTGTTTATCTCTATGGCCTCGCCCAAAACACAGTATCTGCACAGGCTACACTTCTACTGTCGCTCTCAAGTCGGACGGTACAGTGGTTGCAGAGGGCAATAACAATTATTCACAATGTAACGTATCCGATTGGCAGGATGTCGTAGAAGTTGCAGCGGGCAAATTTCACACCGTTGGGCTCAAATCAAACGGTACCGTGATTGCCACAGGATACAAAACAAACGGTCAGTGCAAGGTAGATAACTGGTCGAACATCGTCGCGATCGCTGCGGGCGAAGACCATACCGTCGGACTCAAGTCGGATGGTACTGTCTTCGCTGTGGGTTCTAATGCAAACGGCCAGTGCAATGTATCCAACTGGAAAGACATCGTAGCAATAGCTGCAGGCGCTGATCACACAGTCGGTCTTAAAATGAATGGCACCGTTGTCGCGACCGGAGACAATTATTTTAACCAATGTAATGTATCTAACTGGAAGGATATCATTGCCATCGCAACGGGACACAATCATACCGTCGGCCTTAAATTAGACGGAACAGTGGTCGCGGTGGGGTTAAATCATGAGAATCAGTGTGAGGTCACCAATCCCAATATTTGGTCCGACATTGTGGGAATTGCAGCTGGAGAGTGGCATACTGTCGGTCTCAAATCAAACGGTGTCGTAGTTGCTGTTGGCAATAATGCTTTCGGACAGTGTGAAGTTAATCGTTGGAGGAATATCGCAGAACTTGCAGCTGGCATGCAGCATACCGTTGGTCTCAGTACAAACGGCACCGCAATCGCTGTAGGCTCGAACAATCTGGGCCAGTGTAATGTATCCGACTGGACGGACATCCGTGTTCCAGAAACGGAATAATGATCCTCGCACGATATAGTGCCTAATTCAAAAAACAAAGCCCATCAAAATAAAGAAGGAGATCGGACGGGATGTCAAAATTCGTGATAGAATGCCCTCGCTGCGGGCGAGCCGCGGAGGCTCGAACGGGCTTTTTTGCCCGGAAGAAGATCGATTGCGTCTGCGGCTATACCATCAACGTCCGCACAGACAGACTTGCCAGCCGTATCTGCTCCCATTGTGGAAACACGGTGGTGTTCGACCAGGCGAAGGGCGATAAAGCCCGCTGCCCGGTATGTCATGAGCCCATCAACACCTTAGCGGACAACCAAAAGCTGGTGGAATTTTCCTGTGCTCAATGCGGCATCCGGCTTCAGGCAGTCAAAGGCGCAGCGAAATATACCTGCCCAGTCTGCGACTTTGAGAACGACCTTGCAGAGCGTTTGACCAGCGAAAAGATCAAGAGAGATGGCCTTGCCAGTATAATCAAATACGAAGGCGATAACGAAACGCTGATCTGGAAACACCCCATCGAAGACTTTAACATGGGATCCCAGCTCATCGTTCACGAGAGCCAGGAGGCGATCTTCTTCCGGGACGGACAGGCTCTGGATCTGTTCGGCGCGGGGCGATACACGTTGGAGACCCAGCAGCTTCCCATCATGGAGAAGCTATATAAGCTCCCTACGGATACGGAAGGGACCTTCCATTCCGAGGTCTACTACATCAACATGGCCACCCAGATGGGGATCAAATGGGGCACGGATTCCAAAGTCCGGCTATTCGACCCTGCTTCCGGGCTCCATGTGGAACTTGGCGCCAGCGGAGAGTTCAACATCCGGGTGACGGACTCCCGGAAGCTTCTTTTGAAGGTGGTCGGCACTACCGGAGGTCTGGGACAAGGAGAGCTCCTGGGCAGCGGGAACGGCAAGGGCTTTTTCCGGGCGATGGTCATGACCCAGGTGAAAAGCTATCTGGCCCAGACCATCAAGGAGAGCGGCATCAATGTGCTGGAGATCGACGAGCATCTGATGACCCTTTCCGATGCTCTGCGTGAGCGCATCAATGTTGGTCTGGCAGAATACGGACTTACGACGCCGGAATTTTACGTAGCGCGAATCGTTACACCCGACGACGACCCTAATTTCCGGCGCATGAAGGAACAGTATGCCGAACAATATCTGCTCGTTCGTCAGGAGCAGATCAAGAAGAGCGAAGCGGAAGCTGCCCAGGCGCGGAAAATGGTAGAGGCGGAGACCGTCGCAAGGATGAAGATCGTTGCGGCTCAGGGTTCCGCTGAAGCGTACCGTCTCCAGGCTCAAGCCGAAGCCGAAGAGATGAAAATGAAGGGGTATACCTATCAGCAGGAGACCGCTCGTCAGGTCGGGCTGGAAGCTATGAAGAACGGCGTTACCGGCGGAGGCTCCAATGGAAGTGTTGGAGATATCGCCAGTCTTGGTGTGACGTTAGGCGCTATGGGGGGCGTCATCGGCATGACACGTGAAGCCATGGGGCCCATTCTCAATGGCGGAAGCGAGATCGGAAAGGGCGTCACGCAGGCAGTCTCCCCCTCCCCTGCGCCTGCATCTGACATCTGGGATTGCGAATGCGGTCAGAAGAATATAAACTCCAAATTCTGCCCCGAGTGCGGCAGGCCTAGACCTGCGTCCGTACAACCTTCGGGAGTTTGGGACTGCCCGAGTTGTGGAAAGAAAGGCATCACATCAAAATTCTGCCCGGAATGCGGCGCAAAACGTCCAGAGATCTCTGAAGCATGGAACTGCCCAGAGTGCGGGGCTAAGAATATCACCAGCAAATTCTGCCCTGAGTGCGGCCATAAGAGGGAGGGTTGACTTATGAAGAAGCAACAGATACAAGGGCTTGTGGTGCTTGCCGTTCTGACGGTCGTCTACTGTGCCATTGCGTTTTTGATCCCCTTCCACCGGGACAATGGGGCCTTCTGGGCAAGCTTTGTCTTTACCCTCGTGGCGCTGGCAGCACAGGTTTACGTAGTCTATGTAGCTTTTGGCGGAGATCGAAGCGCTAAGAGCCGATTCTATGGTTTCCCCATTGCAAGGATCGGCGTTGCGTATCTCGTGATCCAGGCGCTCTTGAGCATCGTGTTCATGGCGCTTGCTGCGATCATCCCGTTGTGGCTTCCTTTACTGCTGTATATCCTCCTTCTCGGAGCCGCTGTAATAGGCTTTATCGCCACCGATGTGACGAGGGATGCGATAGAACATCAGGACTCCTCTCTTAAAGCCGATGTGTCCGTCATGCGGGCCATCCAATCCAAGGCGTTATCCCTCCCCGGGCTCGCTCAGGAAGAGGAGATCAAGAAAGCTGTGGTAAAGCTGGCGGAAGCACTGAGATATTCCGATCCTGTCAGCAGTCCTGCCATTCGGGAGATAGAATCCGACCTTGCATCCTGCGTTGACGAGCTGCAAAAGGCGGTCGTGGACAACGACACCGCTGCAGCCTTGTCTTTGGCAGAGAAAGCTGGAAATATACTGATCGAACGCAACAGGCAGTGCAAGCTCAACAAATAGCTTTCAAATAGATGTTTTTTCAGATCGTTGAGAATAACATTCTACGAAAAGGGATCATTACTTCAATATATCTTTGATTTGTTCTCCCCCTGCTCCCCGCTATAATCAAAACCACCGGCCTAGCCGGTGGTTTTGATTTTCACTACTAGTTGCTCTGCCTGCGGCTTTCAGAAAGCCATCAAGGCGAACAATGTTTATTCTTTGCTTCCGCGTCGATCAGAGATCATACAGCTTGCTGTACTTCTCCGTCAGGTAGTCGGTGAAGACCTCCGGGTCGAACTCGCCGCAGGCGTTCTTGACGATCTCGGCGGGCTTTAGGTAGCTGCCGTGGCGGTGCACCTTTTCGCGCAGCCAGGCAGTGACCTTAGAGAGGTCGCCCTTGGCCACGGGGCCCCAGACGTCGATCTCCTTCTCCATGTTGCGCAGCATCTGGGCGCCGTAGGCGCTGCCCAGCGCGTAGGAGGGGAAGTAGCCGAAGCTGCCGCCGGACCAGTGGGAATCCTGCAGGCAGCCGCGCTTGTCGTCCGGCACGTCCACGCCCAGGTATTCCTTGTAGAGGCGGTTCCACTCCGCGGGCACGTCCTTGACCTGCAGGGTGCCGCCGATCAGCTGCTTTTCGATCTCGTAGCGGACCATGATGTGCAGGCAGTAGGTCAGCTCGTCCGCCTCGGTGCGGATGAGGGAAGGCTCGGCGCGGTTCACGGCGCGATAGAACTGCTCGGCGGTGACGCCCTTCAGCTGCTCGGGGAAGAACTCCTGCGTCTTGGGGAAGATGGCCTGCACGAAGGGCAGCGAGCGGCCGATCAGGTTCTCAAAGAAGCGGGACTGGCTCTCGTGGATGCTCATGGCCATGTGGGTCAGGTTGGTGTACTGCAGCTCGTCCGCAACGCCCAGCTCGTAGAGCGCATGGCCGCTCTCGTGGATGACGGAATACATGGAGCTGGCCAGGTCGTGGTCGTTGTACTTGGTGTCGCCGATGGTGCAGTGGCCGCGGTCCAGGCCCATGACCTCCATCAGGTAATCCGAGAAGCGGCGCTGGGTCTCCACGGGGTATTCCTTCTGCAGGAAGCTGTTGTCGATCTGCTCGGCCTGGCCCACCGCGTGGATCACGGGCACCAGCTTTTCGCGCACCTTGCCGAAGAACTTATCCAGATATTCTTTGGTCAAGCCCGGCTCGTACTGGTCCAGCAGCACGTCGTAGGGGTCCTTCTCGCTGTCGTAGTACCCGGCGAACTTGCGGCTGAAGGCCACCAGCTTCTCCAGAACGGGGCGGAACATCTCAAAATCGCTGGCTTCCTTGGCGCGGTGCCACACGTCGCTGGCCTGGTTGGTCAGCATCGCGTATTGCATGAACTCGTCCGCGGGGACCTTCTTGGTGCGCTCGTACTGGCGGCGCAGGTCCTCGGCCTGGCGGCGCACCATGGGGCTCAGTTCGTCCTTGTGCTCGTCCAGGCAGTCCAGCATCTGGCCCACCTCGGGCGCGGTGAAGAACTTATGCTCCTCGCCGGAGAGTATGCCCACGGCCACGCCGCGGCCTTCGGAGGTGTCCTTGGGGGCCACGGTCAGGTTATCCAGGTAGATCGCGGATTCGGCGTATGCGTAGGCATACATCCTCTTTTGCAGCGCTTCCAGCTGCTGCAGGGCATTTTCAAGTTCCATGGGGCATATAACGCTTCCTTTCCGTTTTTATGTAGGGTTTACATCCCATCCATTATACCCCCGCTTTGGGAAAGCCGCAAGCCCTTAGCTGCTTCCGACAGAAGCTCCGTAAAGGGGCTTTTGCGCCTCTTTCCGGCTTCTTTTTGCCATGAGGCCCACATACGCGTCATTTTCTTTTTGGAAGCTTTCATTTTTCCATTGCGCGCCGCGTAAGAAGCATGGTAAAATATATGCGACTGGTTCCAGACACACTCTATCCAAAGGAGATGGATCACCATGACCGACGCAGTACTTAACCAGTTCACCCCCGGTGCCTCCAACGAGCAGGTCATCGACACCTCTCGTAGGCTGAAGGTCGGCATCATCGGGACCGGCTGGATCGCCGAATCCCACATCGAGAGCTACCTGCAGATGCCCGACGTGGACATCGTGGCCGCCGCCGACCTTATCCCCGGCAAGGCCGAGAAGTTCATGGAGCGCTACGGCGTGAAGGGCGTGCACTTCTACCCCTCCCACAAGGAACTGCTGGACAACGAGGAGCTGGACGCCGTGAGCGTCTGCACCTACAACACCCAGCATGCCATCCCCACCATCTACGCGCTGGAAAAGGGCGTCAACGTCCTGCTTGAAAAGCCCATGTGCGTGACCATCGACGAGGCCGCGGACATCATGCGCGCCGAGAAGAAGAGCGGCAAGATCCTGTCCATCGGCTTCCAGCCCCGTCTGGACGCCAACATGCAGATGATCAAGAAGATCGTGGAGTCCGGCGAGCTGGGCAAGATCTACTACATCCAGACCGGCGGCGGCCGCAGGCGCGGCATCCCCAACTCCACCTTCATCGAGAAGAAGACCGCCGGCGTGGGCGCCCTGGGCGATATCGGCTGCTACTCCCTGGATATGGTCTTGAACGCCATCGGCTATCCCAAGCCCCTGACCATCTCCGCGTACAGCTCCAATTACTTCGGCACCAACCCGCTGTATAACAACCCCGCCGACGCCGCCCGCTTCGACGTGGACGACTTCGCCGCCGCCTTCATCCGTCTGGAAGGCGACATCGTGCTGGACTTCCGCATCGCCTGGGCCATGCACATCGACACTCCGGGTGACACCATCATCCTGGGCACCAAGGCCGCCCTGCGCATCCCCTCCACCGACTGCTGGAACGGCACCGTCGGCGGCCCCATGACCATGTACTTCGACGTGGCCGGCGAGCAGACCCAGACCACCATTCCTCTGGTGAAGAACCCCGACGACAAGGGCCTGTTCTATCACAAGATCCGCTCCTTCCTGGATGCGGTCAAGAACGGCGGCACCGCGCCCGTTCCCACCAGCCAGATCCTGTACAACCAGGCCATCATCGACGGTCTCGTCAAGTCCGCCGAGTGCGGCCACGAGATCAAGATCGAGATCCCCGAGATCTGATCCTGCTTCTTGAACCGATCAGACAAAAGACGGCATCCGAGCTTCGGATGCCGTCTTTTCCTGTTCATTTGCAGGCGTTTTGATCCTCTATTCGTCCTCGACCAGAGAGAACGTCATCGTCTCCTCCCAGCCCTCCGGCGCGCTTGAATCCTCCGGCAGGAACTTAAGCCTGTCGTCGCCGGTCAGCTCGAACGTCCACCTGTAGTCCTCCCCCGCGTATTTCGTCTCCAGCACCACCAGGTTTCCGTCGATCTCCAGCTCGCCAGACGGCTCGTAGGAGATGCCGATGTCCTGCACCACGGTCATCCTGCCGTCCCAGATCAGCAGGTACGGCACCACCGCGCCGTCTGTTTCCGTTTCGTCCTGCACGTAGCGGCCCTCGTGCAGGGAAAATTCCCTTTTCGCACAGCCTGCAAAAAGCAGGAGCAGGAACGCCAGCGCCAGCGCCGCCAGTCTCTTTGCCATTGAAAACGCCTCCATCCACCGCTTTTGCGGTCGGAACACAGGTAAACTGCTGCAAATATATAAAAAAGCCGTTGCAAACGGATCGGCGCTTGCGGCGGCTTTGGCAGGGGAGACGCGACTCGAACACGCAACCAATGGTTTTGGAGACCACTACTCTACCATTGAGCTACTCCCCTACGTGCTCCAGGCACATTTGATAGTATACTATATCCCGTTCCCGCTTGTCAATAACAAAATTTCCATTCCGCGCCGCTGCTCTGCGGACACCATCGAATGCGCCAGAAAATGGAAAGCCGCCTGTTTTTGACAGGCGGCTTTCCCGTTGCGGGTTTTGCGCTTTATTCTAGGGATTCAGCCGGTTGGGCCCGCGGAAGATGAACATGGCCTCCTTGATGGTCAGGTCCAGCAGCAGCATCGTCATGCGGTCCACGCCCAGGCCGAAGCCGCCGTGGGGCGGGCAGCCATACCTAAAGAAGTCCAGATAGAACTTAACGTCCTCGCCCAGGCCCTTCTCCTCCGCCTGCTTCTTGAGTATCTCGTAGCGGTGCTCGCGCTGCGCGCCGGTGGTGATCTCCACGCCGCGCCAGATGAGGTCGTAACCCATGGCGCGGCCCTGTTCGTCGCGCATGTGGTAGAAAGCGCGCTTTTCGGCGTCAAAGCCCGTCACGAACAGGAACTCGTGGCCGTAGACCTCCTGCACGAACTTGTAGCTCAGCTGCTCGGCCTCGGTAGTCATGTCGCCCTTTTCGCTTTCCTCCACGGTGTAGCCGTACCTGCGCTCCAGCTCGTCGTACAGCTCGCGCAGGTCGATCGCCGGGAAGGGCAGCGTGGGCACGATCACAGGCCTGCCGAACTTCTCCTCGATCTGCCCGCCGTACTTCTCCTTCACCTTCTCCAGCATGTCCGTCAGCAGCTCCTCCTCCATGCGCATCACGTCCCTGAAGGAGTCGATGTAGCTGAATTCCAGGTCGAAGCCCGTGAACTCGGTGGTGTGGCGGTTGGTGTAGGATTTTTCGGCGCGGAACACGGGGCCCACCTCGAAGATGCGGTCCAGACCGCTGGCCATGGCCATCTGCTTGTAGAACTGCGGGCTCTGGGCCAGGTAGGCGCTGCGGTCAAAGTATTTGACCTCGAACACGTCCGCGCCGCTCTCGCTCGCCGCCCCGATCAGCTTGGGCGTGTGGATCTCCAAAAAACCACGCTCGAGCAGGAACTGCCGCAGGTTGTTGACCATCAGCGTCTGCACCTTGAACAGCAGCTGGTTCTCGTCGGTGCGCAGGTCGATCCAGCGGTAGTCGATGCGCTGGTCGATGCTGGAGCGCTCCAGCGCCGCCTTCTTCTTGGTGGCGGGGATCTCCTTACGGTTGATGGGCAGCGGCTCGGCGATGGATTCGATGCGGATGGAGACGGGCTCGATCTCGATGCCGTGCAGCTTGATGTAATCGTCCTGCTTGACCAGGCCTGTCACGGAGATCACGGAGTCGGCGGTCAGCTGCCCGATCGTTTCCAACAGCTCCGGGTGCGCGTTCTTGTCGATGGTCACCTGCACCTTCTCGGTGATGTCCTTGAGCACGATGAAGGCCATGTTCTTGCCGTCGCGGAAGTTGTCCACAAAGCCCTGCACCAGCACCTGCCGGCCCGGTATCTTAAGCGCGTCGGCGATGTACGTTCTGTCCATTTCTAATTACTCCCTTGAATACTGATTGTGGGTCTTAAAGCGCCGGTCAGGAGAACAGCTTGTCGTTGGAATATTCCCTGTCCCAGCGGGAGGTGTCGTCCCACAGGCCGCCCGTTCCGGGCATCAGGTGTTCCTTCAGCACCTCGTCGTTCAAATCGTCGAAGCCCAGGCCCGGCTTTTCCGTGGGCGTGATAAAGCCGTCGCGGATCACGGGACCGCCGAAGCCCAGCAGCATATCGTCCCACCAGGGCACGTCCGGCGCGTTGAACTCGCAGGCGATGAAGTTCTCCGTGGCCACGCCCATGTGCGCGGTGGCCAGCGCCGCCACGGGCGTCTCGCACATGTGGGCGATCATCGCCACGTGGTACTTCTGGGCCATGTCGCCGATGCGCTTCATCTCACCGATGCCGCCCGCGGAGCAGATGTCCGGGTGGATGATGGGCACCGCGCGCTCGCGGCAGAGCGCCTCGAAGGCGGCCTCGCCGTAGAGGTCCTCGCCCGTGGCCAGCGGCACGCCGCTCAGCTGCGATAAGCGCTTGTATTCCTCCACGTAGTAGGGCGGCAGCGCGTCCTCCACCCAGGCCAGGTTGTATTTTTCCAGCCTGCGCAGCAGCCTGCCCGCGTCCTCTAAGTTGATGCGGCCGATGTGGTCGATGGCCAGCGGGATCTCCCAGCCCAGCTCCTCGCGCATGGCAGCGACCTCGCGCTCGTAGAGGTCCAAGCCCCGCTCGGTCAGCCGGTAAAACGTGTAGGGCATCTCCAGCGCGAAGCCCTCGTAGGCCGCGTTGCGCTCGGGGAAGCGGGACTGGTCGTTGGTCAGCTCCGGGTGTCTGCCGGAGATGAAGTTAAAGTGCAGGTTCTGCTGCTCCTGAATGCGCTTGTACTGGCCCAACGGCGCGGAGATGACCGTCTCCTCCGGGTAGAGGGACTGCAGCCCCTCCACGGAGAAGGCTGCCTTGACCATCGTAAAGCCGCCCTTTTCCGCGTGCTCGCGCAGCGTGCGGCCGATGCGGCGCCCGTCCAGCCGCCCGGTGGCGGTGATGCCGATGTCGCAGTACATGCGGACGCTGTCGCGGTACTTGCCGCCCAGCAGCTGGTAGACGGGCACGCCGAAGGCCTTGCCCGCCAGGTCCCACAGGGCGATCTCGATGCCCGACACGCCGCCCGCCTGCCTGGCCGGGCCCGCGTGCTGCCGGATGCGCCTGAACAGCTTCTCCACGTTGCAGGGGTTCTCCCCCAGCAGCCTGCCCTTGAGCACCTCGCCGTAGAGGCGGGTGCCGAAATCGCGGATCTCCCCCACGCCCGTGATGCCCTGGTTGGTGTAGATCTTGACCAGAGTGCAGTGCATGGGCGCGTTGGCCAGGTCCACAAAGCGCATGTCCGTGATCCTGAGCTCCGACGGACTGGAGCAGCGATTTACCTGCGTCATTTGACTTTTCCCTCCCGCTTTTTCTGTTTCGGGCCCCATCCGGCAGGCCCTTGTTTCTTTCATAATAGTACAAAAAGTCGTCCCTTCCCGCAAGCGGAACAGCCCGCATGCCGCCTTTTCTGCATTGTTATTTTTTTGAAAAGCAGCCTTCCTTCATATCCCCCTTCTCCCCCGCATATCCATTTTTAGCAAAAGACCTATGCATCCTGGGAAGGCAGGACGGGCAGGAAGGATGGGAAAAGCGCATGAGAACAGACGAAAAACGGAGCTTTGTGATGCTGCGCCCCCTGGACTTAGGCAGCAGGCAGTCCGGGTACGCGCGGGTGGAATCTTCCGGCGGCCGCGTCCGCGTCACGGTGGCGGTGCAGGGCTTTTCGGCGGCGAAGGGGCCCGTATACGCCCTGCTGCTGGGCGGCGCCTCCGTCGTGCTGGGACCCCTCCAGCTGGACAGCCGCAGCCAGGGCGGCACGCAGCTGTCCCTGCAGGCGGGCGACGTGGAGGGGCTGCCCCTCTCCGCCTACGGCGTGCTGGCCGTGGGGCAGGATACGGCCGCGGGCTTCGTCATCGCGCTGGCGGGTACGCTGGGCCGGGGCGGCTGGGTGGACTTCGCCCGGGCCGCGAAGGAGCTGCGCGCCAGGCTGCACCCCTCCATGCAGGCCCCCGCGGAGCCGGAAGCGCCTGTCGTCGACCCGCCCGCGGACGACGGGGCGGAAAAGGCGCCGCCGGAGGACGCCGCGCCCGACGACGCCGTCGACGAAGGCCCCATAGAGGAATCGTCTCCCGAGGGCCCCGCGGAGGACGCGCCTGCCCCGGAGACGCCGCCCAGCTCGGAAGGCGAAGCGGCAACGCCAGCGGAGGACGCGGAAACTCCTCCAACGCAGGAAGAAGCGGACCCCCTCGCCGCGCTGGAGCAGTACGCCCAAACCCTCGCGGAGCCGGAGGCGGTCTTCCCCCTGCCGGAGAGGCTGGAGCGCGCCTTCTGGCCCCAATCCTTCTGGCCGCTGCACGACCTGTTCCAGCGCTTCCCCACCCAAAGCGTCCTCGACGCGCCGGACGTCCTCTTCATCCGCGTTCCGCTGGAAAACGAGGCGGCGGACCACTTCCTTTTGGGCGTGCGCATGGAAGGCAGCTGGGTCACGGCGGCGGGCTGGGCGCTGCCCGCCGGGGACGGCACCGCACCGAAGGGCTTTGAAAACGCCGAGCGTCTGGCCACCGCGGACGGCCGCGTGTATTATTGTCTGTGGGAAACGGAATGACCCCGACCGCAGGCGAAAGTAAAAAAGCTGCGACCTGCTCCAAAAGCCCTTGACTTGCGGCCGCATCGTGGTATAATCGGTTTAAAGCGCGGGTAGATGAAGACAGTACCCCCTTCCAGGGCTTCCGCCCCCATCCAGAGAGCGTGCGCCGCAGGCTGCAAGCGCGCGCGGGGAAAACGGACCGGCCGTGCCTCACGGCTCCAAGGAGAGAACACCAGCTTCGGACCGCCGCCGGGACAGGCCCGTTACAGCCTAAACAACAAGAGGCCCTGTGCAAACGGGGCAACTCGGGTGGAACCGCGGAGAGAACACATCCGTCCCGATGGACCAGAGCATGGTCCGTCCGGACGGTTTTCTTATTTCTCATGTTTCTATCTGTCATGATCGGCCCATTTCGACTTTCAAGGGAGGTTTTTTCAAGATGCTCATCACCCTCAAGGACGGAAAGACCATGGAGCTGGAGGCTCCCATCACCGGCCTGGAACTGGCCGGAAAGCTGTCCCAGGCCCTCAAGAAGGAAGCCCTGGCCATGCACGTCAACGGCAAGCTGGAAGGGCTGTCCACGCAGATCACCGACGACGCCCAGGTAGAGTTCCTGACCTTTGCCGACGAGGACGGCCGCAAGGTCTACCGCCATTCCGCGAGCCACCTGCTGGCCCAGGCGGTCAAGCGCATTTTGCCCAACACCAAGCTGGCCATCGGCCCCGCCATCGAGAACGGCTTCTATTACGACTTCGATTCCGAGGAGCCCTTCTCCCCCGAGCTGCTCAAGAAGCTCGAGAAGGAGATGGACAAAATCGTCAAGGCCAATTACCCCATCGAGCGCTTCGAGCTGCCCCGCGAGGAGGCCATCGCCTTCTGCCGCGAAAAGGGCGAGCCCTACAAGGTGGAGCTGATCGAGGACCTGCCCGAGGACAGCGTCATCTCCTTCTATAAGCAGGGCGACTTCACCGACCTGTGCGCGGGCCCCCACCTTCCCTCCACCGGCAAGCTCAAGGCCGTGGCCCTGCAGCAGGTTGCCGGCGCGTACTGGCGCGGGAGCGAGAAGAACAAGATGCTGCAGCGCATCTACGGCACGGCCTTCGACACCAAGGAGAACTTAAAGGCCTATCTGGACCGCCTGGAGGAGGCCAAGAAGCGCGACCACCGCAAGCTGGGCAAGGAGCTGGGCCTGTTCATGCTGGCCGAGGAAGGCCCCGGCTTCCCCTTCTTCCTGCCCAAGGGCACCGTGCTGCGCAACACCCTGCTGGAATACTGGCGCGAGGTGCACAAGAAGTACGGCTATGTGGAGATCATCACCCCCATGATCCTCAACCGCGAATTGTGGGAGCGCTCCGGCCACTGGGACCACTACAAGAACAACATGTACTTCACCAAGATCGACGAGCAGGACTTCGCCGTCAAGCCCATGAACTGCCCCGGCGGCATGCTGGTCTATAAGAACGAGCCCCGTTCCTACCGCGACCTGCCCCTGCGCTGCGGCGAGCTGGGCCTGGTGCACAGGCACGAGCTCTCCGGCACGCTCCACGGCCTGATGCGCGTGCGCTGCTTCACCCAGGACGACGCCCACATCTTCATGACCCGCGAGCAGGTGAAGGACGAGATCAAGAACGTGGTGCGCCTCTTCGACGAGGTCTACTCCCTGTTCAACCTAAAGTACGAGATCGAGCTCTCCACCATGCCCGAGGACCACATCGGCACCGTGGAGGAATGGGAGGAGAACCAGAACATACTGCGCAGCGCCATCGAGGAGATGGGCAAGAGCTGCACCATCAACGAGGGCGACGGCGCCTTCTACGGCCCCAAGCTGGACTTCCATCTGGAGGACTGCTTAGGGCGCACCTGGCAGTGCGGCACCATACAGCTGGACAGCCAGATGCCCGAGCGCTTCGACCTGGAATACACCGGCGCGGACGGCGAGAAGCACCGCCCCGTGATGATCCACCGCGTGGTGTTCGGCTCCGTGGAGCGCTTTATCGGCATCATCACCGAGCACTTCGCAGGCGCCTTCCCCACCTGGCTGGCTCCCGTGCAGGTGAAGGTCCTGCCCATCACCGACCGCGCGGCGGAGCGCTCCAAGGAGCTGGCCGCGAAGCTGGACTCCCTGGGCTTCCGCGTGGAGACGGACCTGCGCAACGAGAAGATCGGCTACAAGATCCGCGAGGCGCAGATGCAGAAGGTGCCCTACATGCTGGTCATCGGCGACAAGGAAGTGGAAAGCGGCGAGGTGGCCGTGCGCTCCCGCAAGGGCGACATGGGCACCATGAGCGCCGAGAGCTTCATCGAGCAGCTGACGGCAGAGGTCAAGGAGCGCCGCCTCTAAGGCCCCAAACGACGAGATATATGCAGGAGGGATCCATGAAAACATATCAGGTAGGCGTCATCGGCGCCACGGGCATGGTGGGCCAGCGCTTCGCGCTGCTGCTGGCGGAACACCCCTGGTTCCACGTTTCCGCACTGGCGGCCAGCGGGCGCAGCGCCGGGAAGACCTATGAGGAGGCCGTCGCAGGCCGCTGGCTGATGCAGTCCCCCATCCCGGAGAATCTCAAAGACATCGTCGTGCAGGACGCCGCCGACGTCCGCGCCATGGCCGACAAGGTGGACTTCGTGTTCTGCGCGGTGAACATGCCAAAGCCCGAGACCCGCGCGCTGGAGGAGGCCTACGCCAAGGCGGAAATTCCCGTCATCTCCAACAACTCCGCGTGCAGGGGCTTAAACGACGTGCCCATGCTGATCCCCGAGTGCAACCCGGATCACGCGCAGGCCATCGTGCAGCAGCGGCTGCGGCTGGGCACCAAGCGCGGCTTCATCGCCGTCAAGCCCAACTGCTCCATCCAGTCCTACGTGCCCGCCTTAACGCCCCTCACCGGCTGCGGGATCGAGTCCATCGTGGTCTGCACCTACCAGGCCATCTCCGGCGCGGGCAAGACGTTCGACACCATGCCGCAGATACTGGACAACGTGATCCCCTTCATCCCCGGCGAGGAGGAAAAGAGCGAGCAGGAGCCCTTGAAGATCTGGGGCCGCATGGAAAACGGCCTGATCGTTCCCGCTAAAGAGCCTAAAATCAGCGCCCAGTGCCTGCGCGTGCCCGTCTCGGACGGCCACACCGCCGCGGTGAGCGTGAAGTTCAAGAACAAGCCTTCCATCGAGCAGATGAAGGTCGCCTGGTCCATGTTCAAGGGCGAGCCCCAGAAGCTGGAGCTGCCCAGCGCGCCCCAGCAGTTCATCACCTACATGGAGGACGCCGACCGGCCCCAGCCCAGGCTGGACCGCGACCTGGAAAACGGCATGGGCGTGGTGATCGGCCGCCTGCGCGAGGACCCCGTGATGGACTACCGCTTCGTCTGCCTCTCCCACAACACGCTGCGCGGGGCCGCGGGCGGCGGCGTGCTCTCCGCCGAGCTGCTCTGCGCCCACGGCTGGATCGACTGAACTCCTTCAGCCAACGTTTGAAAGCAAGAGATAAGGGAAGCGCGTCCACACCACAGGCGCGCTTCCCTGTTATCGGTCGGAGGGAAGCCGTCGCTTTCAGCAAGAAAGACGACCACACAAGCAAACACACAGCAAAGGAGGCGCTGTTTTTTATGTGTACAGCCGCGAACTACACCACCCGCTGCCATTACTTTGGCCGCAATTTGGACCTTGAGTATTCCTACCACGAGACCGTGACCGTGACGCCGCGCAACCACCCCTTCGCCTATCGCCTGGCCGGGGAGATGAACTCCCATTACGCCCTGATCGGCATGGCCTTCGTGGCGGAGGACTATCCCCTGTATTACGACGCCACCAACGAAAAGGGCCTGAGCATGGCCGGTCTCAATTTCCCCGG
>CANQPP010000024.1 GCA_947625765.1 uncultured Clostridia bacterium | reverse complement strand
CGCCGCGCACCCTCCCGACATCCGGCCCTGGCGGCGGCGAAGCCGCCGCCAGGGCCGGATGTCGGGAACCTTGGCCCCGCTTCGCGGGGCCAAGGAAAATAATTTATTTGCGGGTGTTCGGGCCATTGCCGAAGGCAATGGCCCGAACACCCGCCCTCTCGCCTTTCAGCCTGCGGCAAAGCCGCAGGCTGAAAGGCGAGACTTTCGCGGCGCGGGGAGCTTGAAAAGCTCCCCGCGCCGCGATGAAAACGCGCCTGTATTCTTTGCTAAATTTCCTTGATGATAGCCGTTCCCCTTGATTTTCCCCTTGCATGTTGCTATACTTCTGCTTGAGCTTCAAAGGCTTTACGTCTTCAAGGCGGGGCGCAAATCCCCACCGGCGGTCACAGCCCGCCAGCGATGAAGGTGAAACATTCCCTTCATCCGCAGACCCGGTGAAAACCCGGGGCCGACGGTCACAGTCCGGATGGAAGAAGGCAAAACGCTTAAAAACTGCGATGCAAACTCCTTTTTTAAACGTTTTTGGACCCTGGACGTAAACGGAAAGGGCTCAAAGATGGCGTTCAAAGAAAGGAGCTATTTTTATGAACACGAGAAAAAGCGTCCGCATGCTCACCCGTGCGGCGGTCCTGGCGGCGATCTCCCTCATCCTCTTCATGCCCGCCTTCGAGCTGGCACTGCCCTTCTTCCCGCCGTGGCTGAAGCTGGACATCTCCGCGGTGCCCGTGATGCTGGCGGGCTTCGCCATGGGCCCCATCGGCGGCTTGGCCGTGCAGGCGGTCAAGTCCATCCTGCACCTGCTCTGGTCCTCCACCGGCGGCGTGGGCGAGCTGGCGGATTTTCTCATGGGCGCAAGCCTCATGCTGCCCGCGGCCATACTCTATGCCCATAAGAAGAGCATCAAGACCGCCATCGTCGGCATCGCGCTGGGCATCGTCTGCTCCACGATCGTGGGCATGCTGAGCAACTACTACATCATGCTGCCCCTCTACACCCAGTCCATGAGCATGGAGCAGGTGATCGGCGCGGCGGCCGCCAACAACTCCGCCATCACCGACCCGGCCACCTACCTGGTCTACGGCGTGCTTCCCTTTAACCTGGTGAAGGGCCTGCTGGTGGGCCTTGTGACCATGCTGCTCTACAAGCGCGTCTCGCCCATCCTGCATGAGAAGGAGAGCCGCGCGCCCGCAAAGGACGCAAAGGACGCAAAGGAAGAAAAGGCCTGAGAGCGGCCGAACAGGCCTAAGGGCGGAAAGGCGAGTCCTGTATGTGCGTATACGTAACGAGCTGCGAGGAGCAGACGGAGGCCCTGGCCGCCCTTCTGGCCGAGGGGTCAAAGCCCGGCGACGTGCTCCTGCTGGAAGGCGGCCTGGGGGCCGGGAAAACGGCCTTCGTGCGCGGCCTGGCCCGGGGCCTGGGCGCGGATGCCTCCGAGGTCTCCAGCCCCACGTTCGCCCTTCTGCACATCTATCCGGGCCGCCTGACGCTCTGCCACTTCGACCTGTACCGCTTGGGGCCCGGCGAGGCGGAGGAGCTGGGCTTTGAGGAGTATTTCTTCGGCACCGGCGTCTGCGCGGTGGAATGGCCCGACCGCGCGGCCTCTCTCCTGTCCGGGGCCCGGACGAGGACGGTGCGGCTGGAGGGTTCCGGCGAGGACACAAGGACCATCAAACTGGAGGGATTCGATGCTTTGCCTGAGCCTGGACGCCTCCTCGCTCTCGGCATCCGCCGCGCTCAATGAGGACGGCGTGCTGCTGGCCGAGACCTACGTGCAGAACGGCCTGACCCACTCCACGAGCCTTCTGCCCATGGTGGACGGCTGCCTGCGCGCCGCTGGGCGTCAGATGGACCAGGTGACGCTGGTGGCCGTGGCCGCGGGGCCCGGCTCCTTCACCGGGGTGCGCATCGCCGTGACCACGGCGATGGGCCTGGCGGGGGAACGTCCCTGCGCCTGCGTGAACACGCTGGAGGCGCTGGCCAGGGGCGCGGAGGGCTTCCCCGGACCCGTCTGCCCCATGCTGGACGCCCGGGCCGGGCAGGTGTACGCATCCGCTTATCTGGGCGGCAGGGAGGTCATCGCACCTACGGCCTGCAAGCTGGAGGAGTATCTGGACGCCCTGCGGGAACTGCACGCCCCCTGCCTGTTCGTGGGCGACGGGGCCCGCGCCTATCGGGAGCGGCTGGAAACGAGCGGCCTTGGCAGCATCGCGGGGCCGTCCCTGCTGGGCCTGCACGCCTCCTTTATCTGCCAGATCGCCATGGAGCGCCCCCAGACCTGGACGCAGGCCGCGGCTTTGCGGCCCATCTACCTGCGCGCCCCTTCCGCGGAGCGCGCCCGCAAGGAGAGGGAACAGCATGGCTGAGAGCACCCGCAGCCTCCGCGCGGAGGACCTGGACCGCGTGATGGAGATCGAGCGCCTCTCCTTCTCCATGCCCTGGTCCAGGGAAGCCATGGAACAGGAGCTTCACAACCCCACCGCCCGCTACCAGGTGCTGGAGGCGGACGGGCAGGTGCAGGCCTACGCAGGCGCCTGGCTGGTGATCGACGAGGGGCACGTGACCAACGTGGCCGTGCACCCGGACGCCCGGCGCAGGGGCTACGGCCGCGCCGTGCTGCGGGCGCTGATCCGCCAGCTGATGGACCTGGGCGTTACCTACATGACGCTGGAGGTGCGCGTTTCCAACGAGGCGGCCATCTCCCTGTACAAGCAGCTGGGCTTTAAGCGCGCCGGATCGCGCAAGGGATACTACGAGGACGACCGCGAGGACGCCTACATCTTCGTGAGCGATCGGCTGGAAAACGCCTTCCTGACCCGGTACAGACCCGTGAAAGCGGAAAATTTCAGGCCCCAAAATGGGGAAATAATGTAAAAACCCGTGAAAATCCGAAAAGCCCGCGCCAAACGGGCTTTTCTTTTTGCGTGGAAACAGGTAAAATAGGAAAAGATTCTAAGCTGGGCGCGTATGCTGAAAAAAAGGGCGCTTACGCCCGGACGAGGAGGATGCGCGTGGAGATCAAGGTCATGGGGCTCAAATGCCGCTACGAACAGGCCGGGGAAGGCCGGGACGTGCTGTTGCTGCACGGCTGGGGAGGCCAGGTATCCAGCTGGCTGCCCGTGTTTCATCACCTGCGCGAAAAGTGCCGCGTCACGGCGCTGGATTTCCCGGGCCACGGCCAGAGCGACGCCCCGCCGGAGGAAGGCTGGGACGTGGCGCAGTACGCCCGCTTCACCGCCGCCTTCATCGAAAAGCTGGGCATCCAGCGCTGCGACATCGTGGCCCACAGCTTCGGCTGCCGCGTGGCCATCGTGCTCTCGGCCACGAGGCCGGAGCTGGTGGACCGCATGCTCCTGACCGGCGCCGCGGGCCTGCGCAAGCCGCCCACGTTCTTGGACCGCCTGCGCGAGCGCTTCTATGCCTTCCTAAAGAAGCTCAGCGAGGTCATCCCCGGAGGAAAGAAGCTGCGGGAGCGCTTCGTGGGGCACTTCGGCTCCAGCGATTACCGCGCCCTGCCCGAGGGGATGCGCCGCACCTTCGTGAAGGTGGTGAGCGAGGACCTAAGCCCCTACTTCCCCAGCATCCAGGCCCAGCCGCTTTTAGTCTTTGGCCGGCAGGATACGGAGACCCCCGTGTGGATGGGGCAGAAGATGGAAAAGGAGATCGGCGGCGCGGCCCTCATCGTTTTGGAGGACGCGGGCCACTTCGCCTACCTGGATAAGCTCTACGAGTTCCTGCGCATTTTGGACGCCTACCTGTTCGAGACGCGGTAGGACGCCTAAAATCACGCGGGACAGGAGATATACACCCGATTCAGAAAGGGGAGCCTGACACTTGCTCGTTTCGATCTTGAGCGCTCTTTTGCTGGGGCTGGGCTGCGTGCTCTGCGCCTTCGACCCTCTGCACATGTTCCAGCTGGAGAGCTACCAGCTGCCGGGGTATTTCCGCTGGATGCGCGAAAACCCGGGCCGCGCCTTCCTGCGGCAGGGACTGCCCACGCTGGCCGCCGCCGCGGCGCTGCTCTTGTGCGCCTTGCTGGCCCCGCAGGCAAACGCCGCCTTCTTCGCCGCGCTCTTATCCCTGATCTTCTCCGTCCTTGTGTACGTGCAGGTGCGGCGGCTGCCCGCGAAGAAGCCCCTTGTCGTGACCCGCCGGGCGGGCCGCCTGCTGGCCATCCACGGCCTGCTGTGCTGCCTGCTGGCCCTGGGGCTGCTTTGCCAGCCCTACGTCTGGGCCGCGGCGTTCCTGCTGCCGCTTTTCTCCTGCTGGCTGCTCGCCCTCTCGGCCTGCCTGGCAGCGCCGCTGGAAAAGGCCATCAACCGCTGGTACTTCCGCGACGCCCAGAAGATGCTGCTGGCCAGGGAGGACCTAAAGCGCATCGGCATCACAGGCAGCTACGGAAAGACGTCCACCAAGTTCATCTTAGGCACGATCTTGGGGGAAAAGTACCGCGTGCTGGTGACGCCGTCCAGCTTCAACACCCCCATGGGCGTCACCCGCGTGATCCGCGAGCAGCTTAGGCCGGAGCACGAGGTGTTCATCGCGGAGATGGGCGCGCGGCACGTGGGCGACATCCGCGAGATGTGCGACCTGGTGCGGCCGCAGACGGGCCTGCTCACCAGCGTCGGCCCCCAGCACCTGGAGACGTTCGGCTCCATCGAGAACGTGGCGGCCACCAAGAACGAGCTGATCGAGTCCCTGCCCGAGGACGGGAACGCCTACTTCGCCGCGGACGGCGGCTGGTGCGAGGTGCTGTACGCCCAGTGCGGCAAGAAAAAGACGCTGGCAGGACTCAAGGAGGGCGCGCCCTTCAGCGCCCGGGACATCTCCGTTTCCCCCTCCGGCACCGCCTTTACGCTGGTCACGCCCGAGGGCGAGATCGCGTGCGTATCGCCGCTTTTGGGCAAGCATAACGTGCAGAACGTGGTGCTCTGCGCGGCGGCCGCCCAGGGACTGGGCCTGAGCCTTGAGCAGATCGCCCGGGGCATCTCCAAATTGCAGCCCGTGGAGCACCGCCTGCAGCTGATCCGCGGCGCGGGCGGCGTGACCGTGATCGACGACGCCTTCAACGCCAACCCGGAGGGCGCGCGGGCCGCCATGGAGGTGCTGGCCGGCTTCCCTGGCAGGCGCACGGTTGTGACTCCCGGCCTGGTGGAGCTGGGCGAGGAGGAGGAGGCCCGCAACCGCGCCTTCGGCAGGCAGATCGCCGCCGCCGCGGATGTGGCCCTGATCGTGGGCAGGGAGAAGCGCGTGCAGCCCATCCTGGACGGCCTGAAGGAGGCCGGCTTCCCCATGGCAAACGCCCACCGCATGGAGAGCCTGGACCAGGCCGCGGCGTATCTGGCCCAGAATGGCAGGCCCGGCGACGTGGTGCTGTTCGAGAACGACCTGCCGGATAACTATTGACAAAATGGCCGAAGAGGAGCGGGGCGGTCCCTGACACAGGCCCCGCGTCCGCTTCAAGCTGAGGCGTTCCGATCCCGGATCTTATAAGGCCCGTCCCGCAGGAAAAGGGCGGGGGAACAGGAGGAGTTTTTGAGCATGATCGATCTTGCCGTCATGTACGGAAGCAGGGCCTGTGAGCACGACGTTTCCATCGTCACCGCGCTGCAGGCCATGGACAACCTGGATGCGTCCAAATACAACGTGATCCCCGTCTACCTGGCCAGGGACGGCCGCTGGTACACCGGCGACGCCCTGCGCGACATCCACTTCTACCAGGACTTTGACGGCCGCTGGGCCACGCCCTGCCAGCTGACGCCCGCGGGGGACGGCCGCGGCCTGCTGGAGCGCTGGCCGCTGAAAAGGGGCCTGTTCGGCGGCAGCAACCTGATCTCCAATGTGGACTGCTGCCTGCTGGCCTTCCACGGCATGAACGGCGAGGACGGCACCGTGCAGGGCATGCTGGAGCTCTACGACATCCCCTACACCTCCTCCGGCGTGCTGGGCTCCGCGGCGGGCATGGACAAGATCGCCATGAAGCTGCTCTACAAGGGCGCGGGCTTCCCGGTGCTGGACATGGTCTGGTTCCTGCGCGAGGACTTTGAGCGCGACCCGGAGAAGCAGATCGAGCGGGTGGAGGCGGCCTTCGGCTACCCCTGCTTCGTCAAGCCCGCGAACCTGGGCTCCTCCATCGGCATCAGCCGGGCCACGGACCGCGCCTCCTTGAAAGAAGCCATCGAGGTGGCCGCGGGCTTCGACAAGCGCATCCTTGTGGAAAAGGGCCTTGAGCACAAGAAGGAGGTCAACTGCGCGGCGCTGGGCTACGGCTCGGACGTGCGCGCCTCCGTGTGCGAGATGCCCGTCTCCTGGGAGGAGTTCTTGAGCTTCGACGATAAGTACATGCGCGGCGGCAAGGGTAAGGCCCCTTCCAAGGGCAGCAAGGCCGCGCCCGCCAAGGGCGGCATGGCCTCCCTTTCCCGCAAGATCCCCGCGCCCATCCCCAAGGAGACCACGGAGAAGATCCAGAACATGACCGTGGAGATGTTCAAGATGATGGACCTAAAAGGCGTGGCCCGCGTGGACTACCTGATCGACGAGGACGACGGCTCCGTCTACTTAAACGAGGTCAACACCATCCCCGGCTCCCTGGCCTTCTACCTCTGGGAACCCTTAGGCGTTTCCTACCCCAAGCTGCTGGACGCCCTAATCGAGGGCGCGTTCAAGGCCCGGGAAGACAAGAACCGCTCCTCCTTCAGCTACCAGTCGGCCATACTGGACAGGGCCGGCGGCGCGAAGCGTTAAGACCTCTTTTTCCCCTGGCGAACGAAAGCAGGAGACCGCTATTTTCGGTCTCCTGCTTCTTTGTATGTTTGGGGGGAAAGGCGTTGTAAGGAACGCGCATCACCAATGCACGAAGCCGCCGCCGATGACGCCTTGGACCGCGGGGTCGGACAGGACGGCGTAGCGCTCCGGGCGGCGGTACTTATCGCCCATCACGTCTTTGCGCCGATGCTCCCGCAGGGCGTCCAGATCGAGCGCTGCCACATACACGCCGGGCGTTTCCGGGGCTTCCAGGACGCACATGTCCCTTACACCCTCCTTCCCCCAGGGAACGCCGTCGAAGAGCGTGGAGCGGCCGTTGCAGTCCGGCTGGCCTAAAGGGTAGTTGCAGGTGGCCACGGCGGCCATGTTCTCGTAGGCCCGCGCGCGCAGGGCGGAGAGACGGTTGATCTCCATGGGGCAGGCGTTGGGGGCGAGGATCAGCTCCGCGCCGCCCAGCATCAGCAGGCGGGCGCTCTCGGGGAACTCCCGGTCGAAGCAGATCATGGAGCCGATCCTGACCTTTCCCCGGCCGAAGTCCAGCTCGGCGGTGGGGAAGCCCTCGCCGCCGTCCAGCACCCTTTCCAGGTCGAAGGCGCAGGTGTGCACCTTTGCGTAGTGGAGCACTTCCCGGCCCATACGGTCGAAAAACACGACGGAGTTGCGGGGCTTGGGCGTGTGCGCCTCCAGGAACGTCACCCCGATCGCTATTTGCAGCTGGGCGGCCAGGGCGCGGTAGCCTTCCAGAAAAGCGCTGTTCTTGGGGATGGCCAGCCGCTCGATCTCCCCGGGCCCCTGGGGCAGGGCGTAGCCGTCGCTCCACATCTCCGGGAACAGGGCCAGGTCGGCCCCCTTTTCCTTCGCCTCCACGCAGGCGCGCCTGCCGATCTCGAAGTTTTCCTCGAGGCTCCTTCCCGGCATCAGCTGCAGAAAGGCCAGACGGATGTGCATGAAAAGGCCTCCTTCCCTAAGGTGTTAGAACAGCTCGTCCAGCAGCAGGTACCAGCGCAGCTTCTCCTGATCGGGCCGCAGGCCCAGCGCGCCGAACAGGCGGTCGGCCACGTCCTCACGCGCCCTTGTCGCGTATTGCCCACAGAGGTTGTGCCGCAGGCTGCGGTGGCAGAGGGCGATGTCCCGCCAGCGGTCGCCCACGCCCGCGTCGCCCAGGTCGATGAAACCGCCGATGCCCGTCTGCGTCAGGAACAGGTTCGGCAGGCAGAGATCGCCGTGGGAGAGCACCGGCTCAAAGGACGGCCGGTTGTTTTCGAGCCAGACGAGCAGCGCCTCCGGGTCCCGGAAACCGCCGGGGCCGAAGGTGCCGGGTTCCGTATCGTCAAGATCGACCAGCCCATTCTCGACCCGCCGGCGCGCCTCCTGAAGCTCCGCCGCCTGGCCGCGCAGGACCGGGCAGCCGCTTGTGTCCGTCCGCCAAAGGAGCTGCAAGGCCTCGGCCAGGCGGTCGATCAGCAGGGCGGGCCGGTCGAGGAAGAAGTCGTCGCAGGCCATCTTCCCCCTGATACGCATCATCAGCAGGCAGCTCATCCCGTCCGTTTCCGCGTAGGAAAGCAGCTGAGGCGCGGGGAGCTTCCCGGAGAGCCAGCGGAGCATCGCCGCCTCGTTCCGCGTGCGTTGGGAGGAGGGCTGGACCTTTAGCACCATCGTGTCGTACATGCGGACCAGAGCGCCGGATAGGCCGATGCTGTCCTGCGTGTAGGGCAGGCCAGCCGTCAGGCGCTCGATCTCATCTGGGAGCCGTATCTCTGCCGCGTCGTGCATCTCGTTTCACTTCTCTTTATCAGGATAAAGGGGCCCTGCCGAAAAGAGGCGGCAGGGCCTGAACGGGTCGTGTTTCAGGATTAGCAGTGCTTGGAGTTCAGCCCACCAAAGCGCGGGCGGAGCGCTCCAGCGCGTCCAGCCTGCCTGCGGCCTCCTCCATGCTGTTTCCCCGGGCGGAGAGGTACATCTTCACTTTTGGCTCGGTGCCGGAGGGGCGCACGATCAGCTTGCAGCCGTCCGCCGTCTCGTAGCTGAGCACGTTGGAGGGCGGCAGCCCGCGGATGCCGGGCTGGTAGTCGAGCACGGTCCTAACTTCACTTCCCGCCAGCTCCCTGGGCGGATGGGCGCGCAGGGCGGAGAGGATCGCGGCCATGCGCTCCATGGGCACGGCGTCCTCGATGTCCAGGTTCAGCAGCCGGTTGGCCATGCAGCCGTAGCGGGCGTAGAGAGCCTCGCGGGCGTCCAGCAGGCTCTTTCCCTCGCGCTTTAGGGAGGCGGCCAGGTCGGCCACCAGCATGGCGGCCATCACGCCGTCCTTGTCGCGCACGTGGGCGCCGGCCAGGTAGCCGCAGCTCTCCTCAAAGCCGAACACGAAGCGCTCCGCCTCTCCTTCCTGTTCCAGGCGGCCGATGGTCTCGCCGATGTACTTAAAGCCCGTGAGCACCTCGCGCAGCTCTGCCCCGTAGTTCTTGGCGATGGCAAAGGCCAGGTCGGAGGTCACGATGGTCTTGACGCACACGGGGTCCTTTACCTTCGTCTTCTGCAGCAGCCTCTCCAGCAGCAGCAGGCCCACCTCGTTGCCGGTCAGGATGCGGTACTCGCCGTCCCTGTCGCGCACGGCCACGCCCACGCGGTCGCAGTCGGGGTCGGTGGCGATGAGCAGGTCGGCCTGCCGCTCCTTGGCCGCCGCGATGCCTAAGGCGAGCGCCTCGGGCAGCTCGGGGTTGGGCTTTGGGCAGGTGGGGAAGCGGCCGTCCGGCAGGCGCTGGGCCTCCACGACGGTGACGTGCCCTACGCCTATGCGGTCAAACACGGTCGTGACGGGAACAAGGCCCGTGCCGTTTAAAGGGGTGTAGATAAGGCCCAGACAGGCGGCGGGCTCCGTCTCCACCCGGCGGGAGAGCGTCTTTTCGATGAAGGCGTCAAACACGCTGTCGGGGATCGTGTGCAGGAGCCCTGCGTCCCGGGCCTCCTGCTCGCTCAGCCAGGACAGGGACTCGTAGGAGACCTGCTCGATCTTCTCGGTGATGGCAGCGGCGGCGTGGTCGGTGATCTGGCAGCCGTCCGCGCCGTAGACCTTGTAGCCGTTGTACTGGCTGGGGTTGTGGCTGGCGGTGATGACGACGCCCGCGTCGCAGTTAAGCTGCCGCACCGCGAAGGAGAGCATGGGCGTGGGCATGAGAGAGGCGTAGATGTGCGCAGTCAGCCCCCGCTTGGCCAGCACGCCCGCGGTCACGCAGGCGAACTCATAGGAGCAGAGCCTGGAATCGTAGGCGATGGCCACGCTCCTGCCGCCGGTGGAGAGCAGGTAGTCCGCCAGGCCCTGCGTGGCGCGGGCCACGGTGTAGACGTTCATGCGGTTGGAGCCCACGCCCAGCGTGCCGCGCAGGCCGCCGGTGCCGAAGGAAAGCTCCTGGGAAAAACAGCGGAGGAGTTCCTCCTCGTTTTGCGCAATCAAAAGGGCGGCTGCCCTCGTTTCGGGGTCGAAGACGGGGCAGTCGCTCCACAGCTTTGACCGCGCCTGGGCGCTCATGGTCAAGGCTTATTCACCCTCCTTGGTAAGAAAGGCCAGGTTTTTGTCGATCAGCTCGATGCGCTGCTTGACGCAGTCCACGGAGCGCAGGGGATCCTTGGGGGTGTTGAACGTGTAGTCCACCAGCTTCTCCACCGTGGTGGTGGCCACGTGCATGCGGGTGTCGGAGGCGGCGTAGTAGATGTACACCTTGCCGTCGTGCACGATGTTGCCGTTGCCGAAGGTGACGTTGGAAACGTCGCCCACGCGCTCCCAGTCGCGCGGCCCTAAGAACATGCCGGAGGGCTCCGCGATGACCTTGGAGGGGTCGTTTAAGTCCGTGGCGAACACGTAGAGCACGTACCGCAGGCCCGCGGCGGTGTTGCGCACGCCGTGGGCGATGTGGATCCAGCCTTTCTCGGTCTTGATGGGCACGCCGCCCGCGCCGTTCTTGGCCTCGGTGATGGTGTGGTAGCGGCGGATGGAGGTCATCTTCTCCTCGTCGATCACGGCGTGGGTGATGTCGTCGCACAGGCCGAAGCCGATGCCGGAGCCGGAGCCGGTGTCGATGAAGCCGTCCATGGGACGGGTGTAGAAGGCGTACTTGCCGTTCACAAACTCGGGGTGTAGCACCACGTTGCGCTGCTGGGGCGAGCGCAGGGTGACCAAGTTGGGCAGGCGCTCCCAGGTTTTCAGGTCCTTGGTGCGCACGATGCCCGCTGCGGCCACGGCGGCGGAGAGCTCGGGGTCGGACTTGTCCTTGCTCTCGGAGCAGAACACGCCGTAGATCCAGCCGTCCTCGTGTTGGGTGATGCGGATGTCGTAGCAATTGGTCTCATCCGGCTCGGTGTCGGGGAAGACGCAGGGGCGGTCCCAGAAGCGGAAGCCGTCGATGCCGTTGTCCGACTCGGCCACGGCGCAGAAGGACTTGCGGTCGTTGCCTTCCACGCGGGCGACCAGATAGAACTTGCCGTTTAAGTAGATGGCGCCGGAGTTGAGCACGGCGTTGACGCCCAGGCGCTCCATGAAGTGCGGGTTGGTCTCGGGGTTCAGGTCGTACTTCCAGAACAGGGGAATGTGGTCCCGGGTGAGGACCGGGTACTTATAGCGGTCGTAGATGCCGTTGTAGGAATCGGCGACCTCGTTCTTGCGGGCGATCAGCTTTTCCTGCTTCGCCTTTTCCACATAGTAATTGGGATGAAGCATCGGCGTTTGACCTCCTTGTTGCGTATCCTTTTCTTGTCCTATGATCAACGGATGCGTATAGGCTCCTTAACTGCTATTGTAGCCCCTGCCGGGAAGGCTTGTCAAGGAAAAATGGGGCAGGGAAAGCGGCCTCGAGCAGCGAACTCTTTTGCCGAAAAAGGAGCCCTTTAAGGAAAGGGGAAATGCGGGATATGGAAATGCGCGGCAGGGGCTTTACAATCGAATTTGACGGGGAGGACCGCGCGGCGGCCGAGGCGCTGTTTGCGCGCCTGACGAAAGAGCTGCCGCGGCTGCTTCGCTTTTTCGGCCTGGAGGATTTAAGCGGGGAAAAGCGGGTCGTGCTGTACCGCGATTTGAAGAAATACCGCGAGCATCTGGCCCCGTACGTTGAGAGGGTGGAGGACTGGATGATCGCCGATACCTTCGACGGGAACATCCACATACTGACCCTGGAGGCCTGCAGGCAGACCCGCGAGCACAAACACATGGAGGAGGAAGCGGACTACGTGCCCGTGATCGTCCACGAGCTGGTGCACGCCTGCCAGCAGGAGATCGAGCCCGATTCCCGTAACTGTGAGTGGTTCTGGGAGGCGCTGGCCACCAACCTCTCCGGCCAGCGGATGCGGGAGGTGCCCCTAAGCTGCACGCCGGAGCAGCTGGGGCCGGGCTTCATGCGCCTGGCGGACGGCTACCCCATCGCCTACACGTTGGGCCGCTTCCTTTTGCGCACGCTGCCCAAAGAGCGGCTGCTGCGCTACTGCGCCCGCCCGGACGAGCTGCGCGCGGACGCGCCGGCGCTTTTGGAGGCGGCAAAGCGGGAGCAGGCGGAAAAGGGCATTGGAACGGAACACTGTTAGCACTCTCAGGTGGCGAGTGCTAAAATTTCCAATTCCTTTACGGAATCGTAATGCAAACTTCGATCTTGGGGCCTACAATGTAGCTGTAAGCAAAGGAAAGAAGGCGATCCCCATGGGCGGGAAAGCAGAGCGGCCGAAGAAGTGAAGCGGCCGCACACGGGACCGATTCCCGGTCTACCCCATCGGCATAGACGAACAAAAGGGCAGGCATAATAAAATACAGAACGCTTCAGGAGGTATTTATTATGTTTGAACTTAGACCTTACCGCAGGCACAACAATGAGATCGCGTACAACCCCTTCCGCGAGATGGAGAAGCTGGAGCGCAAATTCTTCGAGGAACCCTTCGCGCCGTTCTTCCGCAGCGGCGACATCGCCGAGTTCAAGACCGACATCACCGACGAGGGCGACCATTACGTCCTGGAGGCCGATCTGCCGGGCTTCGACAAGAAGGACATCCATCTGGACCTGAGCGACAACACCCTCACGATCAACGCCGAGCGCCATTCCCAGCACGAGGAAAACGACAAGCGGCAGAAGTACGTCCGCGTGGAGCGCTCCTACGGCAGGTACAGCCGCCAGTTCGACGTATCCTCCGTGGATACGGACGGGATCAAGGCAAAGTACGAAAACGGCGTATTGAGCCTGACGCTGCCCAAGAAGCAGCAGAACCTGCCCGAGTCCAGGCATCTGGAGATCGAATAAGCGAAAAAAAGGAAGGGCGCCGTGCCAAAAGCACGGCGCCCTTTTTGGTTGTTTGTTCGATTTACAGCTCCGCGAAGTACTTGATGGTGCGGACCATCTGGCTGGTGTAGCTGTTCTCGTTGTCGTACCAGGACACGACCTGCACCTGGTAGGTGTCCTCGTCCAGCTTGGCGACCATGGTCTGGGTAGCGTCGAACAGGGAGCCGAAGCGCATGCCGATCACGTCGGAGGAGACGATGGGCTCCTCGGTGTAGCCGAAGGACTCGGAGGACTGGGCCTTCATGGCGGCGTTGATGGCGTCCTTGGTGATGTTCTGGCCCTTGACGACGGCCACCAGGATGGTGGTGGAGCCGGTGCAGACGGGCACGCGCTGGGCGGAGCCGATCAGCTTGCCGTTCAGGGCGGGGATCACCAGGCCGATGGCCTTAGCGGCGCCGGTGGAGTTGGGAACGATGTTCTGCGCGCCGGCGCGGGCACGGCGCAGGTCACCCTTGCGATGGGGGCCGTCCAGGATCATCTGGTCGCCGGTGTAGGCGTGCACGGTGGTCATGATGCCGGAGACGATGGGGAAGGCGTCGTTGAGGGCCTTCGCCATGGGCGCCAGGCAGTTGGTGGTGCAGGAAGCGGCGGAGATGATCTGGTCATCCTTGGTCAGCTCGTTCTCGTTGACGGAGTAGACCACGGTCTTCAGGTCGTTGCCGGCGGGGGCGGAGATGACGACCTTCTTGGCGCCCGCATCGATGTGGGCCTGGGACTTGGCCTTGGAGGTGTAGAAGCCGGTGCACTCCAGCACAACGTCTACGCCCAGCTTGCCCCAGGGGCAGTCGGCGGCGTTCTTCTCGGCGTAGATCTCGATCTCCTTGCCGTCCACGATGATGGAATGATCGGTGGAGGCGACGGTGTGCTTGTTCTCGCCGAAAGCGCCCAGGTAGGAGCCCTGCGCGGTGTCGTACTTGAGCAGGTGCGCGAGCATGTCGGGGCTGGTCAGATCGTTGATGGCCACGACCTCGTAGCCCTCGGCGCCGAACATCTGGCGGAAAGCCAGACGGCCGATGCGGCCAAAGCCATTGATAGCAACTTTAACGGCCATGGGAAAAACCTCCTTCAAAGTTTGGTGGGGCCTTTACGCCTCTATTTTAGAACAAAGCGTAACGGAAAACAAGTGGAGCGGACCCCTTTATGACGCATTTTTAACGAAAGGGCGGGTAAAATTTTTTCTGCCGCTCATTTACTTGAGGTTCTCGGGGTTTAAGGGCTGCAGCTCCTTTGGCACGAAGCGGCCGTCCCTGCGGATGAGAACGTCGTCGAACCAGATCTCGCCGCCGCCGTACTCCGGGGTCTGTATGCACACAAGGTCCCAGTGCAGGGCGCTCTTGTTGCCGTTGAAGCAGTTGTCGTAGGCCGCGCCGGGCGTAAAGTGGAAGGAGCCGCCGATCTTCTCGTCGAACAGCGTGTCCTTCATCGCCTGCTCGATAAAGGGGTTGACGCCGAAGGAGAACTCGCCCACGTAGCGCGCGCCCTCGTCGGTGTCCAAGATGGCGTTGAGGCGCGCATCGTCGTTGGCGTGGGCCTCCACGATCTTGCCGCCTTTGAAGGTGAAGCGGATGTCCTCGAAGGTGAAGCCGTCGTGCAGGGAGGGGGTGTTGTAACGCAGCGTGCCGTTCACGGACTCACGCACGGGCGCGGTGAAGATCTCGCCGTCGGGGATGTTGCACTCCCCCGCGCAGGGGCAGGCGGGCAGCCCCTTGATGGAGAAGGCAAGGTCCGTGCCGGGACCTAAGATGTGCACCCGGTCGGTCCTCTCCATCAGGGTCTTGAGGGGTTCCATGGCCCGGCCCATCTTCGCGTAGTCCAGGCAGCAGACGTCGAAGTAGAAGTCCTCGAAGGCCTCGGTGGAGCGGTTCGCGCTCTGGGCCATGGAAGGCGTGGGGTAGCGCAGCACCACCCAGCGGGTGCCCGAGAGCCGCTTGCCCAAATGCACCGGGCCGCGGTACAGCCGGGAGTACAGCTCCTGTTTGTCCGCGGGCACGTCGGACAGCTCGGAGGCGTTGTCGCCGCCGCGCACGCCGATGTAGCAGTCCATTTGGTCCATGAAACCGCCGTCCGTCTCTGCCAGCAGCCGCAGCTGGGGCTCGGTGGCGCTGCGCAGCAGCGCGCGCTCCACGGCCGGATCGCGCAGCTGCACGAAGGGCAGGCCGCCCGCCTGCGCCGTTTCCTCCACCAGCGCGCAGACGAAGGAGCGGGCCAGGCCCGTGTTCTCGATCAGGACCTTATCGCCCGGACGCACCTTGACGGAGTTGTTCACCAAATTGTGGGCCAGAAGTGTAAGCCTTGGGTCCCTCATGGGAAATACGCCTTCTTTCCGTAAAGTCAGTTATTGCTCGGCCTCGGGCTCGTACTTGTCCAGCTGCACGCCCGCCTCGGCCAGCAGCTGGGTGGAGAACTCGTCCGGGTAGTCGTGCTTGTACACCACGCGGGAGATGCCCGCGTTGATGATGAGCTTGGCGCAGATGACGCAGGGGCGGTAGGTCACGTACAGCGTGGCGCCCTGCACGCTCACGCCCATGCGTGCGGCCTGGATCAGCGCGTTCTGCTCGGCGTGCACCGCGTAGCACAGCTCCGCCCGCGTGCCCGAGGCGATGCCCAGCTTCTGGCGCATGCACTCGCCCCGCTCCACGCAGGGCTTGACGCCCTGGGGAGCGCCGTTGTAGCCCGTGGTCAGTATGCGCTTGTCGCGCACGATCACCGCGCCCATCTTGCGGTCGGCCTTATAGCAGCTGGCCCAGTTCGAGATGGTGTCCGTCATGTCCATGAAGCGGCGGTCCCATTTGGTCCATTCCATGTAAGGTCCCTCCTTGTGGCATAAAGGTCTTGAAGGGCTTCTTTGACGGCTCCCCGTTTGGCGCTAGCGCCCATGAAAAACGGGGAAGGATGCGCCCTTTTCTCTCATTTTAAGTATACGGCGCGGGCGGACTTCTGTCAATTTTTGATGAAGGGCGTTGCGAGGGGCAAAAACAGAAGCAACGACGAGAAAACGGGAGAAAATCGGATAAAGGAGAAGATAAATGGAAAGGATACGAAATGGAGGCAGGAGACGGGAAAGATAAGCCAAAATCTGGGTTTGCACCTGAAGGGTGCAGAGGGTAAACTAATAACCGTGATTAGCACTCGACCTTGATGAGTGCTAACAATATCAAAGGAGGTCAAGATCATGAGCATTAAGCCTTTGGGCGACCGCGTGGTTTTGAAAAACGTAGAGGCCGAGGAGACCACGAAGTCCGGCATCGTGCTGCCCGGCACCGCCAAGGAGAAGCCCCAGATGGCGGAAGTCGTGGCCGTGGGCCCCGGCGGCAACGTGGACGGCAAGGAGATCAAGATGGAAGTGACCCTGGGTCAGAAGGTCATCTACTCCAAGTACGCCGGCACCGACGTAAAGCTTGAGAAGGAAGAGTACATCATCGTGCGCCAGAGCGACATTCTGGCCGTGATCGAGTAACATTCGGAGAGGAGAAAAAGCACTATGGCAAAGCAGCTCAAGTACGGCGAGGAAGCCCGCCGCGCCCTGGAGACCGGCGTGAACGTGCTGGCCGATACCGTCAAGATCACCCTGGGCCCCAAGGGCCGCAACGTGATGCTGGATAAGAAATACGGCGCTCCCCTGATCACCAACGACGGCGTGACCATCGCCAAGGAGATCGAGCTGGAGGACCCCTTTGAGAACATGGGCGCACAGCTCGTGAAGGAAGTGGCCACCAAGACCAACGACGTGGCTGGCGACGGCACCACCACCGCCACCCTGCTGGCCCAGGCCATCATCCGCGAGGGCTTGAAGAACGTGGCCGCCGGCGCCAACCCCATGCAGATCAAGCTGGGCATCTCCGCCGCCTGCGATGCGGCCGTGGCGAGCCTCAAGAAGATCTCCAAGCCCATCGACTCCAAGAATGCCATCGCCCAGGTGGCCGCCATTTCCGCCGGCGATCCCGCCGTTGGCCAGTGGATCTCCGACGCCATGGAGAAGGTCGGCAAGGACGGCGTCATCTCCGTGGAGGAGTCCAAGACCGCCAATACCGAGCTTAAGATCGTGGAAGGCATGCAGTTCGACCGCGGCTACTGCTCTCCCTACATGGTCACCGACAACGACAAGATGGAGGCGGTTCTCGACAACCCCTACATCCTGATCACCGATAAGAAGATCTCCAACATTCAGGACTTGCTGCCCGTTCTGGAGCAGATCGTGCAGGCCGGCAAGCAGCTGCTGATCATCGCCGAGGACATCGAGGGCGAGGCCCTGGCCACCCTGATCGTCAACAAGCTGCGCGGCACCTTCACCTGTGTGGCCGTCAAGGCCCCCGGCTTCGGCGACCGCCGCAAGGCCATGCTGCAGGATATCGCCATCCTGACCGGCGGCCAGGTGATCTCCGAGGAGGTCGGCCTGGAGCTCAAGGACGCCACCATCGACCTGCTGGGCACCGCCCGCACCGTGCGCGTGGATAAGGACTACACCACCATCGTGGAAGGCAGCGGCCATCCCTCCGACATCAAGGCCCGCGTCAACTCCATCCGCGCCCAGATCGAGGAGACCACTTCCGATTACGACAAGGAGAAGCTGCAGGAGCGCCTGGCCAAGCTGGCCGGCGGCGTTGCGGTGATCCAGGTCGGCGCCGCCACCGAGACCGAGATGAAGGAGCGCAAGCTGCGCATCGAGGACGCCCTGGCCGCCACCCGTGCCGCCGTTGAGGAAGGCATCGTGCCCGGCGGCGGCGTGGCCCTGCTGCGCGCCATCCCCGACGTGGCCGAGCTGGTCAAGAAGACCACCGGCGACATGCGCACCGGCGCCCAGAGCGTGCTGCGCGCCCTGGAGGAGCCCGTCCGTCAGATCGCCGTCAACGCCGGTCTGGAAGGCTCCGTGATCGTGGAGAAGGTCAAGACCCGCCGCGAGACCAACTACGGCTACGACGCCCTCAAGGGCGAGTACGGCGACATGGTGGAGAAGGGCATCATCGACCCCACCAAGGTCTCCCGCTGCGCGCTGCAGAACGCCAGCTCCATCGCCGCCATCCTGCTGACCACCGAGTCGCTGGTCTGCGACCTGCCGGACAAGAATCCCCCGGCCGCCGCTCCCGCCCAGCCCCCGATGTATTAAGAGGCATAGCTTCCAAACAAGCTCGAGGCCCCGAAAGCGTTCCGCTTTCGGGGCCTTTCTGGTAGAATGGGATGAGGCCCAAAAAAAGCGGCCCGATATATAGATCAAAAGGGGAGAGAGATATGGAAGGGTACCGCTTCTTAAATCTGCGGCAGATGCCCGCAAAAAAGGACGAGGCGGCCGCGTGGTTCCACGAAAAATGGGGCGTGCCGAAGGAGGCATATCTTAGCTGCATGGAGGCGTATCTTGCGGGAGAAACGGAGCTGGGCTGGTACCTGTGCATGCAAGGGGATGCGATCGTGGGCGGCCTGGGCGTCATCGAGAACGACTTCCACGACCGCCAGGACCTGCGTCCCAACATCTGCGCCGTCTACACGGAAGAGAAGCACCGCGGCCGAGGCATCGCGGGAAGGCTGCTCAGCCTGGCCGTGGAGGAGCTGCGGAAAAAAGGCATCTCGCCCGTCTACCTCATCACCGACCACACAGGCTTTTACGAAAGATACGGCTGGCAGTTCCTCTGCCTGGTCCAAGGCGACGGCGAGCCAAACAAGACGCGCATGTACATCCATAGGTAACCGAGCGCCTTTATGCACTTTCCCGCCGCGTTAGAGAGATAAAAAGGGAAGCGCTCCGAACTTGACCGCCGGAGCGCTTCCCCTTTTGTGTTTTCTTTAGAATTTGCCGTTCTGGTTCTGCCAGGTGGACTTGTCGGCGATCGTTTCCATCACGTCCCAGTGCTCGGCGATCTTGCCGTTTTCCACGCGCCACAGGTCATAGTAGGCGGTCGGAGCGCCGCCGAAGGTCCCCTCGGAAACGGCCAACACCATATCGCCCTGCGCGAGCACCTGATGGACCTTGTCGTAGATCATCTGGATGCCCTGCTCGGCGAGCGCCGCCAACGCCGCGCCAAGGCCGTCGAGCCCGTCCGCAATGCCGCTGTTGTGCTGGATGTACCGGCCGTTGTCGAAGTAATCCGGCGTCTTTTCGGGGGCCTTGCCCATCATGACGTCGTGGAGGAAATCCTTCACGAGCCTGCGGTTTTCCTCGGTCCTGTCCATATCCCTGACCGGGGCGAGGTCGTCGATCTGCGTTCTGCCGGAGGGGTTCGGCGCCGCTTTTGCCGCCAGGTTGTCCCAATGCTCGGCGATCTTGCCGTTTTCATCGAAGCGGAAGATGTCGAAGGCGACCTGCTCGCCCGCGCCGGCGAAGTTGTAGACGGTCTGCAGGAACACCTTGTCGCCGTCCTCGTAAGCGCGAATGTTGTTGACCGTGGTCTTGACGGGCGCGGAAGCCAGATACTGCACGCTTCCTACAAACGCGTCGCGGCCCGTGCCGTAAGCCAGGTTATGCTGGATGTAACCCTCCGCCAGCAGCTCGGCGGCCTTCTTGGTATCGCCGGTAGAAAAAGTGTTGATGAGGGCAAGTGCTTTCTCGATTTGTTTCATGGTGGACGCCTCCGTTCGTTTGTTGTAATCATCTTGATTACAACGATAGTATAGCGCCATCGTGTTGTAATGTCAATAGTTACATCAAAAATTTCTCAAAAAAATTTTCCGCACTCCGTAGAGTGCGGATCGTCATGCCTGTGAGCGGATCAGTTCTTTCGTTTCGGCGATGATCTCGGCCATCGTGATGCGCTGCATTTCATTTTCCATGGCCTGCTGCACCCTGTCCAGCCTGCCGTCCAAAACGGCGTGGATGTTGCGGCCGACGGGGCATTCCGGGTTCGGGTCCTCGTGGAAATGGAACAGCTCCCCGTTTTCCACGCAATCGACCGCGCGATAGATGTCCAGCATCGTGATCTCCTGAAGGGGCTTGACGATCCCCGCGCCGCCCGTTCCCCTCGCCACATCGACGATGCCCGCCGCCTTCAGCTGGGAGAGCAGTCGGCGGATCACGACGGGATTTACATGGACGCTCCCCGCCAAAAAGTCGCTCGTGACCTTGTGTTCGTCCTTGAACGTTTCGATACAGGCAAGTATGTGTATGGCGATCGAAAGCCTGCTCGAGATCTGCACGGCAGCATCCCCTCGCTTTCGCCGCCATTTTAGCACGCTTTTGGCTGTAATGTCAAGGTTTACACCTGCGCATCTCTGCGGTTATTCGTCCACGACCTCGATGCGGTCGCGGCCGAACAGGCGGCTGGCGGCGCGCAGGGCGGCGTCCGCGTCGGGGGCCTCCGGTGCGGGGGGCTGGCTGACGCTGACGTTTAGGCGCACGGGCCTGCCCGCAAGCTCGGAGAGCACCTGTTCGATGAAGATACGGTGGCTGTCCTGGGTGAGCACGTCGCGGAAGAAGGCGTTCTCCGGCTCCAGCACGAGCTGGGCGGCGTCCTCCCGCAGCCCCGCGAAGCTGGCGCGGCGCAGTGTGGAGTACAGGGAGACCCGCTCCTTCTTGATGCGGGAAAGGGCTTTCTGCCACAGCTCCGCGTCGTCCTTGGGGACGGAGACGGGCTTTGTCTCCTTCGGCGCGGCGGGGGAAGCGCGGCGGCCCTGGGCGGGGGCGGCGGGCTGGCTCACGACCGTTACGCCCTGCTCCAGCTTCTTTTCCAGCGCCTCCACGCGGGCGGTCAGGGCGTCCAGGGAGCGGTCCACCTCCGGCCTGCAGGCGCGGAAGGCGTTCATCTCCAGGATCAGGCGCGGCTGGGCCGCCCAGCGCATGTCCGCCTGGGCCGCGGAGAACAGCTCCATGGCGCGCAGGGCCCGCTCGCTGCCCATCGCGGCGGACTGCTCCCGCAGGCGCTTTTCGTCCTCCACGCTCACGTCCAGCAGCTCGGCGCAGTCCTGCATCGCCCCGGCGACCAGCACGCCGCGCAGATGGGAGACGATCTCCCGGCAGAACACCGCGCAGTCGCCGCCGCTCTCCATGAGCTTGTCGATGGTCTTAAGCGCCGCCGCCGCGTCGCCCTTGGCCAGGGCGTCCACGAAGGCGAAGCGCAGCCCGCTGCCGGTCAGCCCCAGGGCGCTCTCCACGACGGCGGCGTCCACGTGGTCCTGCCCGTAGGCGATGCACAGGTCCAGCATGGAGATGGCGTCGCGCATCGCGCCCTCGCTGGCCCGGGCGATCTGGTAGAGCGCCTCCTCCGTGACGGCAACGCCCATGCTCCCCGCGATCATCCCCAGATGCCCGGCCACATCCGCGGCGGTGATGCGCCTAAAGTCGAAGCGCTGGCAGCGGGAGAGTATGGTCGAGGGCAGCCGCTGGGGATCGGTGGTGGCCAAAATGAACACCGCGTGGGCGGGCGGCTCCTCCAGGGTCTTGAGCAGCGCGCTGAAGGCGTCACGGCTCAGGGCGTGGACCTCGTCGATGATGTAGACCTTGTAGCGGCCGAACTGGGGCGGGTACTTGACCTTCTCCCGCAGTTCGCGCATCTGGTCCACGCTGGAGTTGGAAGCGCCGTCGATCTCGATGACGTCCATGCTGTTTTCCTGCTGGAGTGAAACGCACGAGGAACACCGGCCGCAGCTTTCCCCGTCCACCGGGTGCTCGCAGTTGATGGCCCGCGCCATCAGCCGCGCCGTGGTGGTCTTGCCGGTGCCGTGGGTGCCGCAAAACAGATAGGCGTGGGCGATGTGGCCGGAGATCACCTGGTTGCGCAGCGTCTCCACCACGGCCTTCTGGCCCACCACCTTGTCGAAGCGGTCCGGCCTCCAGGTCCTGTACAGCGCCTGATAGCTCATGGGCTTTTTTCCTCCTTAAGGGGCATCTTTTCTCCCCCTTCTATTATGCGGCATTTTGCGGATTTTGCAAGTGTGGCGCGGGGGGTTTTATGTTATAATATCTTCGCGGGCTTGCTGCGCAAGCCCCAAAAGCTGCGCTTTTGCTGCGGCTGTCGCCGCAGGCTCGATATTGACGGCCTCGCAAAAATATCCTTGCAAGCAAATATTTTTGCTCGTGGTATAATACTTCGCAGGCTTGCTTTGCAAGCCCAAAAGCTGCGCTTTTGCTGCGGCATTCGCCGCAGGCTCGATATTGACGGCCTCGCAAAAAATATCCTTGTCCTTGGAAAGCCGAATATTTTTGCTCGGGGTATACTAATGAAAAAAGAGGTGCGGCCATGGACATGAGCGAGTTGAACGCCCGGATCGAGGCTTGCAGGGCTTGCGGTCTGTGCCGGAACCGTACCCGCGCCGTGCCCGGCGAGGGATGTTTGGAGCATCCGCTGGTGCTCTGCATCGGCGAAGGGCCGGGCGAGCAGGAGGACCTGACCGGCCGCCCCTTCGTGGGCCCCGCGGGCCAGCTGTTGGACCGCATGCTGGCGAGCGTCGGCCTTTCCCGGGAGCAGGTGTTCATCGCCAACGTGGTCAAGTGCCGCCCGCCGGGCAACCGCGCGCCGGAGCCCGACGAGGTGCGGGCCTGCCTGCCCTTCCTGCGGGAGCAGACGCGGCTTCTGCGGCCGCGCATCCTGTTCTGCCTGGGGGCCACGGCGGGCCGGGCGATCATCGACCCCGCCTTCCGGGTGACCCGGCAGCGGGGCCTGTGGGTGGAGCGCAAGGGCTTTTACCTGATGGGCACTTACCACCCCTCCGCGCTGCTCAGGGACCGCAGCGGCCAGTACAAGCGCGAGGCCTACGAGGACCTAAAGGCCCTGCGGCGCAAGATCGACGAGCTGAGCGCCTCCACGCAGGGAGGCGGCTGACCGATATTTTTGATGGAGGCGAGGCAATGGCCAGGCAGACGCTCAAAGCCCTGAATGAGGAGATGCTGCGCTTCTTCGAGGAGCTGTACGCCCCCGAGCGGCGCGCCCTGGTCCTGGGCGACGGCCGGGCGGACGCGGCGGTCATGCTGGTGGGCGAGGCCCCCGGTGAACAGGAGGCCCTTTTGCAGCGCCCCTTCGTGGGCCGCGCGGGCCGCAGCCTGGACGAGCTGCTGGAGCTGACGGGTCTGAAAAGGCCGGAGCTGTACATCACCAACGCGGTCAAGTTCCGCCCGGTGAAGCCCACGGCCCGGGGCCACGCCAACCGCCCGCCCACGCGGGAGGAGATCGAGCTGTTCCGGCCCTGGCTCCTGCGGGAGCTGAAACTCGTCTCCCCGCGCGTGGTGGCGAGCCTGGGCAACGTGCCCCTTTTGGCGCTGACGGGCAAGAGGCTCTCCATCGGCGAAACACACGGACGCCCCATGGAGCTGCCTTCCTTGGGGTACACGCTCTTTCCCCTGTACCATCCCGCCTCGGTGCTCTACAACCCCTCCCTGCGGGAAACGCACAGGGAGGACATCCGGCGCTTCGGGGACTTCTGCCGGGAAGTGCTGGGGGAATGAAGGCCTCTTGCTGGAAGCGCAGGGCAGCTTTAAGCCCCGCCTTTGACATTTCGGACGCCCAAAACGACATTTCAGACGCCCAGAAGCGCTTTGTAGGCAAAAACGCTGGCGCTTTGGCTTTCAGTGTGCTATTCTTTTTTCAAACGATCCCCTTGGAAGGAGGGAAAAGATGATGCTGGAACTTCTGAGCGTGATCTCGCTCAACTGGCCCGCCGCGATCTGCATCCTGCTGGGCTTCGCCCTGGTGATCGTGGAGATGTTCGTGCCGGGCTTCGGCGCGCCGGGCATCACGGGACTGGCGCTGCTGCTGGTGGGCGTGGTGCTGGCCTCCAACTCCGTTTTGGAGGCGGTGCTGCTGGTGACCATCATCGTGATCCTCTTGTGCCTGATCCTGTCGCTGTTCCTGCGCTCCGCCTCGAAGGGCCGCCTGGCCAAGACGCCGCTGGTGCTCTCCGACGCGGCCAACAAGAAGGAAGGCTACAGCAGCGCGGAGGACTTAAGCTACTTCCTGGGCCGCAAAGGCGTGGCGGTCACGCCCCTGCGTCCCGCGGGCGTGGCGGACTTCGACGGCGTGAAGCTGGACGTGGTCGCGGACGGCGAGTTCGTGAGCAAGGAAACGCCCCTTGTGATCACCAAGGTGGAGGGCAGCCGCATCGTGGTGGCGCCCGTGAACGAAAGATCCTGACCGGCTGCGGAGCCGGAAACACATAAAGGGAGGTATATTTTATGGAATGGATCTGGATATTCGGCGTACTCGTACTTTTGATCGTCTTCCTGTCGATCTTCCTGTCGTTCTTCCCCCTGGGGCTGTGGATCAGCGCCCTGGCTTCCGGCGTGAAGATCCGCATCCTGACTTTGGTCGGCATGCGCTTTAGGCGCATCACCCCCAGCAAGCTGGTCTATCCCCTCATCAAGGCCACGAAGGCGGGCCTCAACATCTCCCTTAACAAGATGGAGGCCCATTACCTGGCCGGCGGCAACGTGGACAGGGTCATCAACGCCCTGATCGCCGCCCAGCGCGCGGACATCCCCCTGGAGTTCGAGCGCGCCGCCGCCATCGACCTGGCCGGCCGCGACGTTTTGCAGGCCGTGCAGATGAGCGTCAACCCCAAGGTGATCGAGACCCCCGTGGTCGCCGCCATCGCCAAGGACGGCATCGAGCTGCGCGCCAAGGCCCGCGTGACTGTGCGCGCCAATATCGACCGCCTGGTGGGCGGAGCCGGCGAGGAGACCGTCATCGCCCGCGTGGGCGAGGGCATCGTCACCACCGTGGGCTCGGCCGAAACGCACAAGCAGGTTTTGGAGAACCCCGACATGATCTCCCGCACCGTGCTCTCCAAGGGTCTGGATGCGGGCACCGCCTTTGAGATCCTCTCCATCGACATCGCGGACGTGGACGTGGGCCGCAACATCGGCGCCCAGCTGCAGACCGACCAGGCCGAGGCCGACAAGCGCATCGCCCAGGCCAAGGCCGAGGAGCGCAGGGCCATGGCCGTGGCCCGCGAGCAGGAAATGGTGGCCCAGGTGCAGGAGATGCGCGCCAAGGTGGTCGAGGCCGAGGCCGAGGTGCCCCGCGCCATGGCCGGCGCGCTGCGCGAGGGCAAGCTGGGCGTGATGGACTACTACAACATGCAGAACGTCATCGCCGACACCCAGATGCGCGACTCCATCGCCAAGACCGGCCTGGACGGCGCGGACGCCAAGAAGTAAGCCCCGTTTAAGAATCCCCCTTCGCCGCCAAACCCTGACGCGGCGGCGAAGGGGATCGACGTTTACTTTAAAACGCAGCCTGCGCCGAAAGGAGGCGCTTTGAACTTGTCTTTCGTCATCACTTTCTTTCTGGCCGCCTTCGTGATCAATGTACTCTTGGGCTCCGTCGCCCAGGCGAACAAGAAGCGGAGGGCCGCGCGGGAGAGCGCGCCCCTGGAGAAGCCTGACCAGAAGCCCGTGGCCGCAAGGCCCAATGCGCCGGTGCAGAGCCGGATCGCGCCCCGGGTGCAGCCCAGCGTGGCGCCCCAGGTCCGTCCGCAGAACGCGGCGCCCACGCCCCACAGGCGGCACGGCACCCACTCCGCGGGCAGGCCGGACGCCGTGCCGGAGGGCGTGTCCTTGGAGCAGATGTCCCTGCTTAAGGGGCAGCCCGTCGTGCCTCCCTGCCCGACGGAGATGCCCCCTTCCTCCGCGGACGCGGCGTACAGCCTGCGCAAGGAGGATATAGCCGGGGAGGCGCGCGCCCGCGCCGAGCTGCGCCGGGCCATGATCCTAAAGGAAGTGCTGGATAGGCCCCTGTCCATGCGGCGGGGAATGCGCGTATGAGCGAGCTGGGTGTGCTCGTCTGCGACGACCAGCCCGGCATGCGGCTCATCCTGCGGCGGCTGATCGAGCGGGCGCAGGGCTTCCGCCTGGTGGGCGAGGCCGAGAGCGGCGAAGCCTGTCTGGAGCTGTTCGAGGCCCTGCGTCCGCAGGTGGTCTTTATGGACATCGAGATGCCCGGCATGAGCGGCGTGGACTGCGCCCGCCGCCTGCAGGAGATCGACCCCAAGGCGGCGCTGGTGTTCGCCACGGCCCACGAGGGCTACATGGGCGACGCCTTCGAGCTGTACGCCTTCGACTACCTGCTCAAGCCCTTCAAGGCCGAGCGCGTGCTGGCCACGCTGGAGCGCATCCGCTCCCTGCTCGCGCCCCGAATGGAGAGGCCGGAAACGCCGGCCGCACCCGCAGCACAGGCAGCGCCTGCAGCGGCCGCGGCGGACACGACCGGGCGCGGGGAGCGGCTATTCCTGCACACCAAGGACGGCGCGATCCTGTTGAACGCGGACGACGTGATCCTCATCCAGCGGGAGGACCGCTATTCGGTTTTGTACACCGCGGCGGGCAGCTTCACCACGGGCGATACGCTGGCCGAGCTGGAGAGCCGTCTGGACCCCAAGCGCTTCTTCCGCTGCCACAGGAGCTACATCATTAACCTGACGCAGGTGGATTCCATCACGCCCTACGGCCGCTGGACGTTCGTGGTGCGCTTTAAGGGCATCCGGGAGGACGCCCTGATGACCCACGAGAAGTACGAGCAACTGGAAGCCCTGTTCGGCTGAACGGGCGTTCCGGCACGCACACAAGGCTCCCTCGTATTCACACGAGGGAGCCTTTTCAATTGGAGAAAATCCCGCATCGCGCCGCCGTTCCCGCATACATAAGGCCCCTTCGCTTTTCCACGAGAGAGCCTTTCTTTGGAGAAAAAGACGGCTTCTGCGCTTTTCAAGAAAAAACGGGCCGCCGACGAAAGAAAGACCACCGGCAAAGTTCAAACGCCGGTGGTTTTGGTTTCCTCTTCTATGGAGTTAAGTGGCTGGAGGAAGCGCGTCTCAGGACTCGCCTTCCGGGGAGACGGCCCTCTCTGCGGCCTTCTCGGCAGCCCTTTCGACCTTCTTCGCGCCGCGCCCGCGGCCCCGCTTGCCGCCCCGGCTCCGCCGCCTGCGCCTGCGCTTCTTGGGCGGCGGGGGCGCGTCGGGCTTCAGGGCTTCCTCCTCCGTGTAGGCGGCCACGGCCACGCACCACTGGCTGCGCTTCATGCTCTTTAAGCGCACCTTGAACAGGAAGCGGCCGTGCTCCGGGCAGGCGGTCCAGACGTTGGAGGCGTCCTCGCTGGTCTGCTCGCAGCTCTCCGGCTCCAGCTCGCGCCCGCAGACGGGACAGAACAGCAGCCGGGCGCTGGGCTCGCGCATGAGCTGCTCCCGGGTCGCGGGGCCGGAGAAGGTCATGTAGGCGCTCATCTGGTGGCCCAAGGCGTCCTGGTGCAGCTGGTTCTCCGGAAGGAAGCTGCGGGTGTAGTATTCGCGGATGCCGCGCTCTATGTCCAGCTTCTGGCAGATGCGCGCGGTGGCGTAGGCGTCGTTGAGCGCGTCGTGGAAGGGCGCGTCCATGGGCAGCTGCAGCTGCTCCAGCGCAAAGCTCAGGGACTTCTGCCCGGAGCCGGAGCCCGTCTGGGCGTTGAAGATCTGCTGCAGGTCGTACCACGCGCCCACCCAGCTGCTGTCCAGGCCGTGCAGCTGCAGGTTCTCAAGCAGTATGGGGATGTCCATGTTGCTCCAGGTCACGAAGGCGAAATCCTCGCCGCACCAGGCGCGCAGGGCCTCCGCCGCCTCGCGCAGAGACGGGCCCTTCTTCAGCTGGCGGCCGCTCAGGCCCGTGAGTTGGCGCACCTTGTAGTGCAGCTCCCGGTAGAACCTGGGCGCGACGGCGCTTAAGAAGTGGTCGCGGATCTGCTTGTCCCCGTCTACGCGCACCGCGCCGATCTGGATGATCTCGCTCATCAGCGGCCGGCCGCTCGCAAGGCGCACCGCGCGCTCCTTGCTGTACGGCTGGTTCCATTCCAGATCCAGTACGATATACTGCATGGCGTCCCACTTCCCCCGGACTTGTGTATCGTTTGGCTTCGGCCGCCCGTCCGCCTGCGGCCGTCTCTCCCCTAATCATACCACATTCCGCCGCCGCCCGACAAGACCTACGCGCTTTTACGCCTTTATGCGCTTATGCAAGCAGGCGCAGCACCAGCTGGATCATGTAGGGAAAGAGCAGGATGACGAAGATGACCCGCGTGGTGTGCAGGGCGGCCACCTTGGCCGTGTCCGCGCCCAGCTCCTCGGAAAGAAGCGACATCTCCTGCAGGCCGCCCGGCGTGGAGGAGAGCACCGCGGTGCTCAGGTCCACCCCCGAGAGCCTGCGGATCAGATAGGCGCTAAGACAGGTACAGAGGAACAGCCCCACCAGCAGCACGCAGAGCGAGGGCAGCAGCTGCCCAAGTCCCGCGCAGGTGGCGCGGTCCAGCCGCGTCCCCACGTACGCGCCGCTCAGGACCTGCAAAATGTCCTTGATGGAGACGGGGTAGCGCTGCTTGCCCTTCCACACGCAGAAGGCCGCGCTGCCCAGCATGGCCCCGATCATCGCCCCGGCGCTGACCTTGAGAAGGTATAGCGCGATCCCGCCCGCGAAGGCGCAGAGCAGCATGCAGCAGAAGGGCTTCTTCTCCGTCTTTGGAGCCGCGGCCGGGGCAGATACCTGCGCCTTGCCGGACGCGGCGGCCTTCTTCGCCGCGCGGCGGTCCAGCAGGCGGATCGCGGGCGGGGCGCAGAAGTAGATCATCAAGAGCCTTGACACCTGCAATACCGCCACCAGGCCGGGGTTGCCGCCGAAGTCCTGGGCGATGATGCTCATGTCGTTGCTGCCGCCGGGGGAGACGCCGAACAGGGCCGTGGGCGCGTCCGCAAAGCCCAGGGCGTAGACGGAAAGGCCCACGCCTAAGTCCAGCGCCGCCATGCAGAGGAGCAGCGCCGCGCCCGCCCCAAAGAGGCTGCGCATGCTCTTAAGCTCCGCCCTGCCGATCCTGGAGCCCACCAGCGCGCCGGAAAACAGCTGCAAAAGCGTGCGGACGTCCGAAAAGAACAGCGCTTTTTCCGTGATCAGGTTGAGGGCCGCCGCGCCGATCATGGCCCCGACCATCAGGCCCGCGGGCAGGCGCAGCTTCCTGCCTAAAAAGCCGCCCAGCGCGGCCGCCGCAACGGTCAAAAGGAAGAACACAAAGTCCATCTTCCAAAACTCCCCCGATATTTTATGTCGCTCCCATTATACCAAAGGAGCGGGCCCTCTGGCAATTCCTTGCAATATCAAGTTTTGAGGAAAAGCGGTCGGGCGCTTCTTTTCTATGGCGCATTTTCGCAAATGGTGGTACACTGTCCTTGTCGCGCGGCGCTTATGGACGCCGCCCGATCGGAAAGGATGGGAGAGAACCATGATCTATGTGGACGAGGCGGCGGGCCGCTTCCATTTACAGGGAAAGGGATACAGCTACTGCCTGCAGGTGGACGAGGAGGGCCGCCTTCTGAACCTGCACTTCGGCGCGCGCATACCCGACGGGAGCCTGCGCCGCTTGGTGGACGATTACCGGGACGGCGCGTCCTTTGACCCTAAGGTCAGCCGCCTGCCCCTGGAGCTGCCCAGCCCCGGCGCGGGCTTTATGGGCGAGGGCGCTTTGCAGGTGGAGAATACAAACGGCGACAACATACTGCGCCTGCGCTACGAGGGTTATACCCTGCTGGACGGCAAGCCCGCCCTGGAGGGGCTGCCCGCTTCCTACGTGGAGAGCGCGGACGAGGCCCAGACGCTGGTCATCACGCTGAAGGACGAGCTGCTGCCCCTGCGGGCGGAGCTTTCCTACACCGTGTTCCGCGACCACGACGTGCTGGCGCGCAGCCTGCGTCTGGTGAACGGCGGCACAGAGCCTGTGACGCTGACCAAGATGCAGTCCGCCTCGGTACCCCTTTATGGGGAGGACTTCGACTACCTGCACCTAAAAGGCGGCTGGGCGCGGGAGCGCAGGCCCCTGCGCGCCCCGCTGGCCGGGGCTGCGGTGCGCATCGAGAGCCGCCGCGGCGCCTCCGGCCACGAGGAGAACCCCTTCCTGGCCCTGATGGAAAAGAGCGCCACCGAGCGGCAGGGCCGCGTCTGGGGCGAGACGCTGGTGTATTCCGGCAGCTTCATGGCCGAGGCCGTGCCGGACAACTTCGGCAACACGCGCCTGTCCATCGGCTTAAACCCCGGCGTGTGCCGCTGGCGCTTGAACGGCGGCGAGGCCTTCCAGACCCCGGAGGCGCTGCTGGCCTTCTCGTCCGAAGGCCTGAACGGCCTGTCCCAGGCCTTCCATGGGCTCATCCGCACCCGCGTCTGCCGGGGCTACTGGCGCGATAGGGAGCGGCCGGTGCTCATCAACAACTGGGAGGCCACCTACTTCAACTTCAACGAGGAGAAGCTGGTCGCCATCGCGGAAAAGGCCCGCGACATCGGCGTGGAGCTGTTCGTTCTGGACGACGGCTGGTTCGGCAAGCGGGATTCCGACAACTGCTCTTTGGGCGACTGGGTGGCAGACAGACGCAAGCTGCCGGGCGGCATCAAGGGCGTTTCCGACAAGATCCACGCCCTGGGACTGCGCTTCGGCCTCTGGTTCGAGCCGGAGATGGTCCCGCCCGACTCCGACCTGTACCGCGCCCATCCCGACTGGTGCCTGCACGCCAAGGACCGTCCCCGCACCGAGGCGCGGCAGCAGCTGATCCTGGACCTGAGCCGCCAGGAGGTGCAGGACTACATCATCGCCGCGGTCTCCGCGATCCTTGGGAATGAGGGCGTGGACTACGTCAAGTGGGACATGAACCGCAACATGACCGAGCCCTTCTCTGCGGCCCTGCCGCCGGAGAGGCAGATGGAGACGCAGCACCGCTACATGCTGGGCCTCTACCGCGTGCTGGAGACGCTGACCGCCGCCTTCCCGCAGGTGCTGTTCGAGAGCTGCTCCGGCGGCGGTGGGCGCTTCGACTGCGGCATGCTCTACTACATGCCCCAGACCTGGACCTCCGACGACACCGACGCTAACGAGCGGCTTTACATCCAGTACGGCACATCCGTGGTCTACCCGCCCGCGGCCATGGGCGCGCACGTGAGCGCCGTGCCCAACCACCAGACCGGCCGCGTGAGCTCCTTCAAGATGCGCGGCGACGTGGCGCTGGCCGGGAACTTCGGCTTCGAGCTGGATTTGACGGCCCTGTCCCCGCAAGACCTGGCCGAGGCCGCGGAACAGGTAAGGACCATCAAGTCCCTGCGCGGCACACTGCAGAAGGGCACGTTCACCCGCCTGGAAAGCCCCTTTGCGGGCAACTATGCCGCCTGGCAGTTCGTGAGCCCCGACGGGGACGAGCTGCTGTTCTGCGGTTACCAGCGCCTGGTGGAGCCCAACCCCACGACCCACAGGATCCGCCTATGCGGCCTGGACGCCGAGGCGATCTACCGCCTGGACGACGGCACTGCCTACACCGGCGGCGAGCTGATGGAGATCGGCCTCTCCATGCCCATCGCCAAGGAGGACTTCTCCAGCTGCGTGCTCCGCTTCCGCCGCGAGCGGGCCCCCCGCGCCTGACAAGCGATAAAGACACCCAACAAGCCACATCCCCGCCGGCCATTATGGCCGACGGGGATGTTTCCTTTGCGCATTATGAATGGGGCGGCTTTTTCAGCGGCCGCTAAGCAGGGCGGAGACGACCTCGCCGATGTCCGCGTTGATCCGGATGGCGCGGGGTTCTATGATCTCCGGGCAGGCGGTGTCGCCCAGGTTCACGCAGGCGTAGACGGCCTGCGGGTTTTCCACGGTCATGCGCCAGAAGGGCACTTTGATGATGCCGGGCGTGTTGTAGCCGACGCCCAGCTCTAAAAACAGCACGCGCCTGCCGCTCCTTGTGCGCAGGAAGTCTTCGTAGCGCCGGGCCGCCTCGTGCCAGCCCGCGTCCTCCACGAACTTGTCGTCCGCGCGCAGGTTCATGACCAGGGGCCTGCCGCAGCGGGGACAGAGGGGAAGCAGCTTAGAGGGGACGCGCATATCCCTTTGCTGCTCCATCATCTGCCGGATGACGTCCTCGTTGTCGTAGGTGTCGTTATGACAGGGCTTTGAGCACTGGAACAGGCCGTAATCGCCCTGTGTGTAGAACAGCCGCTCCTTGTTAAAGCCCGCCTTCTGGAAGCAGTGGTCCACGTTGGTGGTGAGGACGAAGTAGTCCTTCTCCTTCAACAGCCGCAGCAGCTCCTGATAGAGGGGCTTCGGCGCGTCCATGTAGCGGTTGATCCAGACATAGCGGCTCCAGTAGGCCCAATGCTCCTCCGGGCTGGAATAGGGATAGAAGCCGCCGCTGTACATGTCCGCAAAGCCGTATTTATCGGCAAAGTCGGCAAAGTAGCGCCGGAAGCGCTCGCCCGTGTAGACAAAGCCCGCCGAGGTGGACAGGCCCGCGCCCGCGCCGAGCACCACGGCCTCCGCCGTCTCCAGTGCCGCCCGCAGGCGCTCGATCTCAGGCGAGCAGCCGCCGGTAGACGTCCCGGTCCTCGTCCTTGAACACATTGAAGATCACCTCCATGTCGCTTGTATCGTTTTGCAGAAATCCCTCCACGGTGTCGATGGCGATCCGCGCGGCGGGCTCCCGTGGGAAGCGGAACTCGCCGGTGGAGATGCAGCAGAAGGCCACGCTGCGGATGCCGCTCCGCGCGGCCAGCTCCAGACAGGAATGGTAACAGGAGGCGAGGAGCCGCTCCTCCTCCTTCCCCACGCGGTCGTAGACGATGGGCCCCACGGTGTGCAGCACGTATTCCGCGGGCAGGTCAAAGCCCGGCGTGAGCTTCGCCCCGCCGGTCGGCTCCTCGTGCCCCTGCCGTTCCATCAGGGCCGCGCAGGCCAGCCGCAGCCGCATCCCCGCGTAGGTATGGATGGCGTTCCCTACCCCTAACACAATCACACATTATCCATGCAGCCGCCAAAATAGTATAAACGCTTATGTAATCGGCTGCGCCGAGGATGTCTGAATAGTCCTCGGCAGAACAGCCTTTGATAATAACATG
>CANQPP010000023.1 GCA_947625765.1 uncultured Clostridia bacterium | reverse complement strand
TGGTGCCGAAGGAGAAGAACTCGGCCTGGGTCGCGATCTTGTCGGCGGTGAGGGCCGCGCGCGGGACCTCGATCATGGTGCCGACCTTGTACTCCAGCTCGATGCCCTTTTCGGCCATGACGGTCTTGGCGGTCTCGTCGACGATCTTCTTGACGAAGGCCAGCTCCTTGACCTCGCCGACCAGCGGGATCATGATCTCGGGATGGATGTCATAGCCCTTCTGCTGCTTGACGTTGATGGCGGCCTCGATCACGGCGCGGGTCTGCATCTCGGCGATCTCCGGGAAGGAGACGGCCAGACGGCAGCCGCGGTGGCCGAGCATGGGGTTGAACTCATGCAGGGCGTTGATCTTATCGCACACATCCTGCTCGCTCACGCCCAGCTCCTTGGCCAGGGCGGCGATGGCTTCGGTGTCGTCGATCGGGGGCAGGAACTCATGCAGAGGAGGATCCAGGAAGCGGATGGTCATGGGCCGGCCTTCCAGGGCGATGTACATGGCCTCAAAGTCGCCGCGCTGCATGGGCAGGATCTTGGCCAGGGCGGCCTTGCGCTGCTCCACGGAGTTGGACAGGATCATCTGGCGCACGGCCGCGATGCGGTCCGCCTCGAAGAACATGTGCTCGGTACGGCACAGGCCGATGCCCTCGGCGCCGAACTTGACGGCGGTGGCAGCGTCCCTGGGGGTGTCGGCGTTGGTGCGCACGCTCAGCCTGCGGGCCTTGTCCGCCCAGCCCATCAGTCGGGCGAAGTCGCCGGAGATGGCCGCATCCACGGTCTCGATCTTCTCGGCGTACACCTTGCCGGTGGAACCGTCGATGGAGAACCAGTCGCCGGCCTTGTAGGTGGTATCGCCGATGCGCATGGTCTGCGCTTCCTCGTCGATCAGCAGGGCGCCGCAGCCAACGACCGCGCAGGTGCCCATGCCGCGGGCCACGACGGCCGCGTGGGAGGTCATGCCGCCGCGGGCGGTCAGGATGCCCTGGGAGTTGTTCATGCCTTCGATGTCCTCGGGAGAGGTCTCAGCGCGGACCAGAACGACCTTCTTGCCGGTCTGGGCCTGCTTGGTGGCTTCCTCAGCGGTGAAGTAGATCTGACCGCAGGCGGCGCCGGGAGAGGCGGGCAGGCCCTCGGCCACAGCCTTGGCCTTCTTCAGAGCGCCCTGGTCGAACTGGGGATGCAGCAGGGAATCCAGCTGCTTGGGCTCGACCTTCATCACGGCCTCTTCGGGGCTGATCATGCCCTCGTCCACCAGGTCCACGGCCACCTTGAGGGCGGCGGCGGCGGTGCGCTTGCCGTTGCGGGTCTGCAGCATGTAGAGCTTGCCGCGCTCGATGGTGAACTCCATATCCTGCATGTCGCGGTAGTGGTTCTCCAGGATGTTGGCGGTCTCCACGAACTGCTTGTAGACCTCGGGCATATCCTGCTCAAGGACGGAAATGGGCTTGGGGGTGCGGATGCCGGCCACTACGTCCTCGCCCTGGGCGTTGATGAGGTACTCGCCGTAGAGCTTGTTCTCGCCGGTGGCGGGGTTGCGGGTGAAGGCGACGCCGGTGCCGGAGTCGTTGCCCATGTTGCCGAACACCATGGCCTGCACGTTGACGGCGGTGCCCCAGGAAGAGGGGATGTCGTTCATGCGGCGGTAGTAGATGGCGCGGTCGTTGTTCCAGGAGCGGAACACGGCCTTGATGGCGGCGATCAGCTGGACCTTGGGATCCTGGGGGAACTCCTCGCCCATCTCCTGCAGGTACATCGCCTTATAGCGCTTGACGACCTCCTTGAGGTTGTCGGCGGACAGGTCGGTGTCGTACTTGGCGTTGTTCTCGGCCTTCACGGCGTCCAGGATGGCGTCGAACTTGGCCTTCTCGACCTCCATCACGACGTCGGAGAACATCTGGATGAAGCGGCGGTAGGAGTCATAGGCAAAGCGCTCGTTGCCGGTCAGCTTCGCCAGGCCCTGCACGGCCACATCGTTGAGGCCCAGGTTCAGGATGGTATCCATCATGCCGGGCATGGAAGCGCGGGCGCCGGAGCGGACGGAGACCAGGAACGGATTGTCCAGATCGCCAAACTTCTTGCCGCAGACCTCTTCGGTCTTGGCAAGAGCCGCGTAGATCTGCTCCTCGATATCGGGGGCGATCTTCTCGCCGTCTTCGTAGTAACGGGTGCAGGCTTCGGTGGTCACCGTGAAGCCCTGAGGCACGGGAAGGCCCAGGCTGGACATTTCGGCCAGGTTCGCGCCCTTGCCGCCCAGCAAGTTGCGCATGCCGGCGTTGCCTTCCTTAAACAGGTACACATACTTTGGCATATTGGACAACCTCCTTGAAAAGTAAAAGAGATCATGGAAACGAGTTCCGTCCTCCGCAAGGGGCGCCGGTCGCAGCCGGATATTTCCACAATGCGGAACGCACAAGAACCCTTTCATATTATAAACGAAGGGTCCTTGTGTCGCAATCGGTTTTTGCCAGAATGCTGTAAAAATACTGTAAATCAGCGGAAAAACACCCGGCCAAACGGCCGAGGACCGCATGGATCATGAAACGCGATTTCACGATATGGGACAAACTGAAATCGTATGCACTCCACTCCCCTACTCGCCGGAAAGGACCGGCCGCTTTCAGGCGTTGCGGATGTGCGCCTTTAAGTAGTCAAAGAGGCTCTCGGTGCTCTTTTCGGGGAAGCGCAGGAAGAACTCCCGCTCCTGGATGTCCCCCAAGTAATGGGCGTCCGAGGAGTTGAGGATCATGTATTCCCCGGTGTCGGCCTCCATGGGCAGCTTTTTGTAGACCTCCACGGCCGCGTAGGGCTCCGTCAGCGACAGGAAGCCCAGCGTGGCGATCAGGGAGTTGGCCTTGCGGTTCACGTGGGCGGGCACGCAGACGCCGCCCATCTTCATGCAGAGCCTGGGCAGCTCGTCCGTGCCGATGTCCGCCGCCTGCAGCAGGAGCTTGCCGTAGATGCCGATGATCTCGTCGTCCTCGTTGCGGATCTGCTGCTCGCCAAAGAGCATGGGCATGTTCTCGATCGGCGGCAGCTTGTCCTGCACGAGGCGGCCAAAGACCTCCGCCTCCTCCACCGACCGAAAGTAGCAGAGCATGTGGACTTCCTCGCGGGTGGTGACCTCCATCCCGGGCAGCAGCACCACGCCGTAGGCGTCGCAGGCCTTCTTGATGGCGGGCAGGTTCTGCCAGGCGTTGTGGTCCGTCAGGGCGATGGCGTCCAGCCCCTTTAAATAGGCCATTCCCGCGATGTTGGCGGGCGTCATCGCCTCGTCCCCGCAGGGGGACAAGCAGGAATGGATATGCAGATCGACCGCGAACGCCATGACCGTCAGCCCTTCTCGGGTCTGGTCAGGCCCAAGGCGTAGAGCTGTCCCGCCAGCTCAAAGCCGGTCTTTTCGCTGGCAAACACGGGGATACCCTCCTCCAGCGCCTTGTCGATCACGTCCTGCTCCACCTCGATGCTCTCCGGGACGATCACGCAGGACAGGTCCAGCAGGGCGGCCACGGCCACCACGTTCATGTGGGTCATCACGGTGATCCACGCGGTGCCCTCGCAGGCGCGGGTCATCACCCAGCTGAGTAGGTCGCAGCAGAAGCCGAAGCGAACGTCCCGATCCAGCGCGACGCCCTCGTCCAGCAGCTTAAGGTCCAGCTTTTCCATCATTTCCTTACAGGTCATGCTCCATCCAGACTCCCTTCTGTTTTTTGTCTATCCTTGCCGCCCTGATCGGGCGGGTCTGTTTTTAGTTTGTGCCGTTCCTGTGCGCGCCGCCGGAGCTCAATGTGTAGCCCTGGCGCTCATAGAGGCTCATCCACTCGCGCATGCGCAGTATGAAGTCCCGGTTGCAGGAGGTCTTGGCCATCAGGGACAGCAGCTGGTCGGTGGCGTCCGCGGTGTTGGCCGAGGACAGCAGCTTGCGGATGTTGCCGCTGCACTCCATTTCCGCCGGGGAAAGAAGCATATCCTCCCGCCGGGTGCCGGACTTGTTGAGGTCGATAGCCGGGAAGATGCGCTTTTCCGAGAGCCTGCGGTCCAAATGGATCTCCATGTTGCCGGTGCCCTTGAACTCCTCGTAGATGATGTCGTCCATGCGGGAGCCGGTCTCCACCAGCGCCGTGGCGATGATGGTGAGGCTGCCGCCCTCCTCGATCTTGCGGGCCGCGCCGAAGAAGCGCTTGGGCTTGTGCAGGGCCAGAGGATCCAGGCCGCCGGACAGCGTGCGGCCCGTGGGCGGCACGACCAGGTTGTAGGCGCGGGATAAGCGGGTGATGGAATCGAGCAGGATCACCACGTCCTCGCCGTGCTCAACCAGGCGCTGGGCACGCTCAAAGACCATCTCCGAGACGCGGATGTGGTGCTCGGGCAGCTCGTCGAACGTGGAATAGACCACCTCGCCGGTGATGGAGCGCTGCATGTCCGTCACCTCCTCCGGCCGCTCGTCGATCAGGAGCACGATCAGCTTCACGGCGGGATAGTTGGTGGCGATGGAATGGGCGAGCTTCTTGAGCAGCACCGTCTTGCCCGCCTTGGGCGGAGCCACGATCAGGCCGCGCTGGCCCTTGCCGATGGGCGAAAGCAGGTCGATGGCGCGAATGGCCAGGTCGCTGGGCTCCCCTTTGCACTCCATGGTGTAGCGCTCGTCCGGGAACACGGGGGTGAGCTCGTCGAACACGCGGCGCTCCTCCGCGGGCTCCGGCGGCGCGTCGTTGACGCTTTCGATGTAGAGCATGGCCATGTAGCGCTCGCCTTCCCGGCGGGGCCTGCTCTTACCGCGAACATAGTCGCCGGTCTTTAGGCCGAAGCGGCGGATCTGGTTGGCGGAGATGTAGACGTCCTTCGTGCCAGGCAGGTAGTTGCCCGAGCGCAGGAAGCCGAAGCCGCCCGGCATGATCTCCAAAATGCCGCCGCAGCTGCCGCACTGGCCACCCTTGAGCAGCTCATTCACGGCGGGCGGCACTTCCTCCTGGCGGACGGGCTCGATCCGGTAGGCGATCTGTGGGGGCAGCTCCTCCTCGACCCTCTCCGAAATCTCATTCGCCGACGCTTCCGCTTCTTCCTTTATTTCGTGCAGGAAATTTTCCGTCTTTGTCGGGAAGGGGACCGCTTCGGCTGCTTCTTCCCTGTTGCGCTTGGGCTTGGGGCCGCGCCGCATGCGTATCTGCGGCAGCTGCGCTTCGTCCACCTGCACGCCCTGTTTTTCCAGGATCAGGAGGATCAGGTCGCGCTTGGGGTGCATCGTGGGCGAGGCCACGGACATGGACTTGGCCAAAACGCGCAGGTCCTGCAGGTTCATATCGGCCAGTTGCTCAAAGCTCATGCGATTCCTCCTTCTTTTGCGGCGGGGAGCAGGGCGGACGGCATCCGCGCCACGGCAACGTCCCGCTGGATGGCCTGTTCCACCCAATGGGAGAAGCCGTCGTAAGCGCCGCCGCTCAGCACCTCGTACCCGGCGTCCTCCAGCATGCGCCGGGCCTTGTGAAGGGGCAAAGTGTAGCTGTTGAAGGAAAGCGCCACGCCCGCGCCCGGCAGCAGCAGGGACTTCCAGGCGAGAAGGGCCTTCTTCATCATCTTATCCAGGGCCACGCGGTCCTTGCCGTCGCGGCTCTCGTGGGCCACGCCGTAGGGCAGGTCGCAGCACAGGGCGTGGATGCAGGGCTTCTTAAAGTACCTCTGGGCGCTCAATGTATCGCCCAGCACGATGTCCACGATAAACGGGTCCGCCTTCATGGCGGCGGCGTCCGGCGCAAAGCGGAAGCTCGTTCTTTTTGCGGCGGAGGTACCGGGCACGGTGAGCGAATCCTCTTTCTGTTCGTGCTTGAACTGCTCGTGCTCCAGGTATTTCTTTAAGAACTGCTTTGCCTGCTGCACGTCGTTCTTGTCGATCTCGATGCCGTGGGCGTGGTAGCCGCGCCGCAGGGCCTCGTACAGCGCGGTCCCGCGGCCGCACATGGGGTCCAGCACCTCCAGTGGCCGGTCGAAGCGCTCGCGGTAGGCGGAGGAAAACACGGCCACGTTCCACAGGAGGCCGGTGAACATCTCGTTGGTCTTGCCCTTGTACTTGAGGATGCCGGAGATGTCGGTGTTCAGGAGCATGTCGTTCCCGGCGCAGAAGGGGCGCAGCGTCTCCCCTTCCAGCGTGAAGAAGGCGTAGCCGCTGGAAAAGCGGCGCAGGATGCCCTTCAGCTCCTCGTCCGGGCGTTCCGCCTCAAAACAAAGCAGCTCTATTCCCTCGATCGAGCGGAAGCCGGGCCAGCCCACGTCCGTGCGGTGGGCCAGCAGGATGGAAAGCTCGGTCAGGGAGAGCTGCCGTATGGATGCCTGATAGCGGGCGTTTGCGTGTGGCCAAAGCATGGCCGCGATGGTTGACATATAGGGTCGTCCTCCTTGCAGGATGTGCAAACATGCGATCGCAAAAATATCGCAAAAAATGAGACTGAGAGCTTAAAAGCGGCTAAAGGCCCTTATGCGTGCCTGTTATTCAAATGGATGCGCAACTATTTTAGCATGGAAGCACAGAGATACATAGGGAATGTCAAGACGCAGATAGCTTGATCTTGTGCGCTTTAAAAGGGCATAGGTGCTTTCTTTCTGCTTGGGATCTATTCTACCTGCATTATATCCCAAACAGAGGAAAATTACCACGGTTTTCTTTTGTTTGCTGAAAATAATTATGGGGTTTTCCCGGGGAAAGCGCTTGCGAAGGGTAAGGGGAGCGAACTAAACGGGCTTAAAAAATAAGAAAAGCGTACTATTAGTAGTCCTATATGTACTAATAGTATGGTTTTGCTTCGGCGTTCATTCAAATGGCACGCCGCATAAGGGCAAATTCACAGGCGGATCAAAGCCAGCCTTCCAGCGTCTGGAAGGGGTCGCCGCTCCAAAGGACGGCCAGCGTGCCTTCGCGCACGCTGATACGGGAGGGTTTTCCCAAAAACTCGTTGCTCACGCCCAGCGGCGGGTTGTTGGGCAGCTCCACGTCGTTCAGGGGGTACTTGAGCCCCTGCAGCGTGACGCCGTGGGAAACGTCATCCAGCGCGAACACGGAAACATAGCCCTTGGACTTTTCGGAAAAGGCGAGCTCGCCGTCGTGCACGGCAGTGATGTTCTCCCGCCTGCCGATGAGCAGGCCCGCGCAGCCGCGCAGTGTCAGGTACAGGAGCGTCTGCATGTTGGCCAGCGTGTGATCCAGCCGCTCGCCGCCCAACGCGCCGTACAGGACGAAGCGGCGGAAGCCGCGCTTCATCCCCTCCCGCACGGCGAGCATCATGTCCGTATCGTCCTTTTCGGCGGGCGTGCGGATGAGGGCGGGATACTTTGGCACATACCCCAGGGAATCGAAGTCGCCCAGGACCAGATCGGGCGCGGCGCCAAAACCCTGCACCGTCTTATAGCCCCCGTCCGCGGCGATCAGAAAGCCCTTCCTGGGCATCTCCAGGCGCACGGGCGCGTCCCCCGCGCCGACGATGTAGCAGATGCGATCGTTCATTAAGCCTCCGATAAGCAGTAAAAAAGAAGCGGAACAAGAACTTTAGGCCTTGTTCCGCTTCTTCATTTGGAGGTGCCACCCGGACTTGAACCGGGGAATGAAGGTTTTGCAGACCTTTGCCTTACCACTTGGCTATGGCACCATTTGAGTTTGCCCACGCTGAAGCTGCGTGGGCAAAATCATTGGTGTGGAGCGGTAGACGAGATTCGAACTCGCGACATCCACCTTGGCAAGGTGGCACTCTACCACTGAGCTACTACCGCATTTCTGGTGCCTAGGGGCGGAGTTGAACCACCGACACGTAGATTTTCAGTCTACTGCTCTACCAGCTGAGCTACCCAGGCAAAAAAATGGCGACCCGGACGGGGCTCGAACCCGTGACCTCCAGCGTGACAGGCTGGCATTCTAACCAACTGAACTACCGGGCCATGAAAACCTTGGTGGGAACAACAGGGCTCGAACCTGTGACCCCTTGCTTGTAAGGCAAGTGCTCTCCCAGCTGAGCTATGCTCCCCCGACCAAGCGCCGAACGACCGTTCCCGGCGCGGCGACATTAATTATTATACCCAAGCGGACATTCGTTGTCAACCTTTTTTTGTAAGAAACTTTTTTTAGGATCGGATGACGCACAAAGCTGCGTGTGACGGCGGCTCGGAAAGGGCCTCTAAAGCCCCAGCGCCTCGGCCATGAAGGACTCGAAGGCGTTGGCGCCGTCCTTCTTTTCGTCAAAGCCCTCTTCCAGATCGTAATAGTATTTCCCAGAGCGGATGTCCACGGAGAGGCGGTCCAGCGGAAAGCCCGCCTGCCGCCGCGCATGGGGCTTGTCCACGAGCAGGAAGGGCTCCTCCCCCAGCTTCTCGTCCATCGAGGAGATCACCTTCCCGTCGGCCAGTATCAGGCAAACGGCGTTTAAGTACCTGGCACGGATGGGGCCAAAGCGCCGGGCCAGGCCCGCGTAATACGCCGTCATCTCCTCGTCGCTGAGCACGTATCCATTCACGCGGCGGACGTGCACGCCCGGCTGCAGCTCCTCCGGCAGGCCTTCCAGATACAGGCCGGAATCGCAGGAAAAGAGCGGCCTGCGGAGATGCTCATAGTAGCAGAGCGCCTTGGCCCGCGCGTTTTCCAAAGGGTCGCTGCCCTCCTCCTTTGGCACGGGCAGGCCGTCAAGTCCGATCAGGGAGTCCAGCTCGATGGGCAGGCGGGCAAGGCGGCGCTTCATGTATTCCAGCTTGCCGGGGTTGGTGGTGGCGAACAGAAGGCGCATCAGATGGCCTTTCCGTTCTGGAAGCGCACGAATATGTCCTCGATGCCGCTGACCGCCTCGTCGATGAGGCCGTCCACGTCCAGCGCCTTCTCGGACTCTTCCAGCCGCTCGACCTTCGGGTGCGTGGTCGGGTGCTTGGGCGTAAAGATGGTACAGCAGTCCTCATAGGGCAGGATGGAGGTCTCATACGTGCCGATCCGCTGGGCGCGGTCCATGATCTCCGTCTTGTCAAAGCCGATCAGGGGCCTGAACACCGGCAGCGTGCAGACCGCGCCGGAGCACTGCAGCCCCTCCATGGTCTGGCTGGCCACCTGGCCCAGGGATTCGCCCGTCACCAGAGCGCCGCAGCCCTTTTCCTTGGCCACGCGGTCCGCGATGCGCATCATGAACCTGCGCATGAGGATGGTGAGCTGGTTGTCCGGGCACTTGTCGTACAACTCCTGCTGGATCTTGGTAAAGGGCACCACGTACAGGTGGATGGGCCCGGTGTACTCGCTCAAGAGCCGCGCCAGCTCCACCACCTTCTGCTTGGCCTGCTCGGAGGTGAACGGGAAGGAGTGGTAGTGGATGGCGCTGATCTCCACGCCGCGCTTGGCGATCATAAAGCCTGCCACCGGGGAATCGATGCCGCCGGAGAGCAGCAGCATCGCCTTGCCGCCCGTGCCCACGGGGATGCCGCCCACGGCCGGGATCTTCTCCACGTGCAGGTAGGCGTCCTCGCGGATCTCCACGGTCAAGGTGTGCTCCGGCTCGTGCACGTCCACGTGCAGCTCCGGGTTGCTGTCCAGCACGATGCCGCCCAGGTGGGCGTTCAGCTGCATGCTGTCCATGGGGAAGCGCTTGTCCGCCCGGCGCGCCAGCACCTTGAAGCTGCCCTTCTTGCCCTTCATCAGCTCGCGGGCGGCGTCCTCCAGGGCGGGCAGGCTCTTTTCCACCTGCCAGGCCGGGCTCACGGAGTGGACGCCGAAGACCTTGCACACCTTTTCGATGCAGCGGTCCATGTCCTCTACGTTCTTTACGTACATGCGGCCCTGCGCCAGCTCCAGCGTACCGCCCAGGGGCTGGATGGCATAGCGCACCCGGCGGGCCAGGGCGTTGATGAAATAGGGCCGGTTATCGCCTTTCAAGAAGATCTCGCCCATGCGGACCAACAAAACCTGCTGCATCTGATCTATCTCCTTTTGAATCGCTTGAGCGCCTGCACGCTTCTTCCCACGGCCTGCGCCGCCCTGTCCATTTCCTCCGGCGTGTTTAAGGGGCAGAGGGAAAAGCGCAGCGCGCCTTCGATGCGCTCCCTTGGCAGGCCCATCGCGGTCAGCACGTGAGAGGCCGTGCGCTTGTGGCTGGAACAGGCGGAGCCGGTGGAGACCAGAACACCTTCCGCTTCCAGCGCGTGGAGCAGCACCTCTCCGCGCACGGGGAAGGACACGTTCAGTATGTGCGGCGCGCCCCTCTCAAGAGAAGGCCCGTTGACGGCGGCCTCCGGGACGGCGGCGAGCAGCCCCTCGGCCAAATGCTTCTTCATCGCAAACATTTTGTCCGCGGCGTCGTTTATCTCTTGGAAGCGGGCCACGGCCTCGGCCAGGCCCACGATGCCGGGCATGTTCTCCGTGCCGGAGCGCAGCCCCTCCTCCTGTCCGCCGCCCAGCGTCCGTGGAAACAGGCCGGAACGGCCCACGACGGCCAGCGCGCCCACGCCCTTGGGGCCGTGGATCTTGTGGGCGGAAAGGGTGTAAAGATCGACGCCCAGCTTCCGCATCTGGAAGGGCGCGCGCAAAAAGCCCTGCACGCCGTCCACGTGCACCAGCGTGCGCGGGTTTTTCTCCTTCACCCTTTGGACGATCTCGGCGATGGGCTGCACCGCGCCCACCTCGTTGTTGATCTGCATCACCGAGACCAGCGCGGTGGAATCGTCCACATGGGAGACCAGGTCGTCCACGTCCACCTCTCCGTCCCCGTGGACGGCGGCCAGGTGGACGGCATGGCCCTCCTCCTGCAGGCGTCGCATGCACTCCAGCACCGCCGGGTGCTCCACCTGCGTGGAGATGAAGCCCGCCTTCCGGCCGCGCAGGCCGTCGGCAAGGCCTAAAATGGCCAGGTTATCCGCCTCGGTGCCGCTGCCGGTCAGGATCACGCGGTCAACACCGCCCAAGGCCTCCGAGACCAGCGTGCGCGCGCGCGTGAGCTCGCCCGCCGCGGACAGGGCGGGCGCATAGAGGGAGGAAGGGTTGTAGAACCCCTCCTCCATGCAAAGGCGCATCTTCTCCACGACCTGCGAAAAGGGCTTCGTGGTCGCGCTGTTGTCCAGATAGATCATGCTTCCAGCACCTTGGAATACTGGCGCATCATATCGACCATGGTCTGCGTGGGCTCGAAGATCAGCAGCTGCTTCTTCCCCTCGCGGATATAGTAGAGGAAATACAGCTCGTCCGAACCGTTGAGGAAGTAGTTGAGCTTCTTGGCGTCCCGCTGGGAGGCGTAGCGGTCGAACTGGGTCCCGCCCACGCGGCCGCCGGCCTCGACCTCGCGCATGCGCACGCTGCCCAAAGCCTTCCTGCGGCGGTTGCCCAGCACCTTGGCGAAGTCGATCTCGCCGTTGGTGAAGGTGTACTCATACTCCGTGCGCAGGTTGTCCTTATAGAAGTAGAGCCAGCAGGTGAGGCCCGCGAAGATCACGAAGCTGACGATGATGGGGAAATCGAACTGCAGGTTCATCAGCGCGGACAGGTACATCAGCGCCATAAAGCCGAACAGAACGATGAAGAACCAGACCAGGGCGTACAAAACCGCGTAGAGCAGCTTTCCCTTTTTGCGGACGACGATCTCTTCCCTATAATTATCCACTTCTCCCGATGACCTCCCTTTGTGCAAGGCGTTGTTTTCTTACCGCCTATTTTACCATGATTTCGGCCGCTTGAACAGCTCTTTGTACAAGCGCCAAAAAAATTCATATTTTGTTTTTTATCGCGCGGTTCCAAAAGGGTTTTCATGTTGCCGTATAGAATAAAATAAGTTGGTAGTTCTATCTCTATCCGCCTGTAAGCGCCCGGGGCAGCGGGCCGTGTGGCGAAAATAAGGCGGTGTTCGGGGAGTTTCCCCCGCTTAAATAAGCAAAAGATCATCAAGGAGGCGGACACGACCATGAAATGTCCTGCTTGCGGTATATGGAACAGAAAAGGGTATACATATTGCTTCCGCTGCGGCGCGCCGCTGAACGAGCCGGAGGAGATCCCGGAGAGCGAGCAGCCTGTGGACGAGTGGAGCGAGGAGGAGCTGAGCGAAGAGAGGCCTTCCCGCGCTGAAAAGAAGGCCAGGAAGCGCGGCGGCCTGCGCGGCCTATTCGGACGCAAAAAGAGGGAACGCGAGAAAGAGGACCAGGACGAGTACGACTGGCTGGACAACGAGGACCCCTGGGCCGAGCAGGAAGCCTCCCCAGCCGAGGAGGAAGCCGTTCTGGACGCCTCCGAGGATGCGGACGAGTCGGTGCCCTACGACGCCGCCTACGACGAGTACGCGGACGAGCCCTACGAGGACGAGGAAGCCTCCTATGAGGAAAACGCCGGGGAGCCCGCTGCGGACGAAAACGAGGACAGCGAAGAAGACGAGGACGAGGACGGGCCCATCGTCATGCGCAGCCCCGCCTCCGCCGGGACGCCCGCACCCAAGGCGGCCGACGATGAGGACCTGCGCTTCCATCCCCTGGAGCAGCAGGAAAAGCCCGCGCCCGTGCGCGACCTGTCCGAGTATGAGGACAATATAGACCTCTACGATTACACCAACTGGGACAGCGACGGCGAGCTGGACGCCGAGGAAGAAGCCCTGATGCAGGCGGACGAGACCGCCGAGAAGGACGAGCAGAGCGCCGCCGAGGAAGAGGCCGTCCCCTACCCCGAGGCCGAGGAAATAGAAGGACCCGCTGCGGACAGCGAAGAAGCCGAGGCCGAAGAAACGCCGGACGATGAAGCGGCCGAGACCGAGGAAACCGCCGAAGCGGCCGACGAAGGCACAGAAGAAGCGGAAGAAACGGAAGCCGAGCCTTCCCGCGAGGAGATCGGCGAGACCCGCCATTATCCTCCCGTGGGCGCCAGGGAGCACCACAACGTGGAGGTGCTCGTTCCCGCGCAGACGCTCTCCAAGACGGCCCGCAGCCAGTTCCGCGGCACGGACATCAGCCGCGAGATCATCGAGGCCATCAACACCCAGCCCAACCGCATGGAGCCCGCTCCCGAGATCCAGGAGCCCCGGCCCCGCAGGCTCATGTCCCTTAGCCGCGTCTCCCCGGAGGAGCGCGCCTCCGTCCTGCGCCCCGAGCCCTACCGCAAGCCGGAACCCTCCAACAAGCCGGAGCCGCAGGTGGTCACGCTGGACAAGCTGCCCGCAGGCGAAAGCAGGCCCACGGACGTTGGCGGCGGCGAGCCCTTCGACATGAAGGACGAATACCCGACGCAGACCCAGCAGCCCCTCTCCCCCTTCGAGCAGCTGCTGGCCCGCGCCTCCGCGAGCGAAAACAAGGACGAGGCCCCGAAGGAAGAAAAGAAGGCCCCGGAGATGCGGCCGCTGCAGCGCATGCGCAGCGCGGAAGCCGCGCCTCTCTCCTCCGCCCCGAAGAACATCGGCCCGGACGACGACATCCCCACCCAGAGGCAGCGCCGTCCCCTGGAAAATATCCCCCTGCAGCCCAGCCGTCTGGCAAGGCCTGCCGTAAAGAAGCAGCCAGAGCCCCCGCAGGCGGAGCCCGCGCCCGTGGGCAGCGTGGACAGCGCCGCGGCCGTGCCGCCCTTCGGCAGGGAAGTGCCCGCGCAGATGCGCGAGGAGCGTTCCGCGCCCGTCATGCCCGTTCTGGACGAAACGCCCGCCGCGGAGCAGCCCGTCCCCGAAGCGGAGGCCCCCGCGCAGCCCGTGCAGGAGGAAGCGCCCGCCCCGGCCGTCGAGCGTCCCGAGTGGGCCACCAACGCCCTGCGCGAGCTCAACCTGCTGGACACGCCCCTGGAGCGCCACAGCCGCGAGGCCCGCAGCGGCGCCTCCATGGACGTGCTCGAAATGGAATATTCCGCGCCGCAGCGCCGCAGACCTGCCCCGTCCGGCGCGTCTCAGACCCGCAATCAGGCCCCCGAACGGACGACGCCGCCCCTGCGTCCTCGCTCCGCCGCTCCCGTGCAGGAGCAGCCGGGCGAGTATCGCGCTCCGGCTCGCCGTCCCTCCGGCATGTCCGCTTCCAACGCGGCGAACAGGAGCGCCTCTGCGCCTGTTTCCGCGCCCCGCAGGGAAGCGCCCGCTCCCGAGCGCAGGCCCGCCTCCGCGTCCTATGAGGCGCCCGCGCGGCGCAGCTACGCCGAGACCGGCGATCTTGCCTCCGCCCGCAGGAGCGCGCCTTCGTCCGACAGGCCCGCGCCCCGCAGGGCTCCTTCCTACGACTATTCCCAGCCCGAGCGCAGGCCCCTCTCTTCCGACGGCCAGCAGCGCAGGCGTCCCGCCTCCTCCGCGCCGATCCGCGAGGAGCGCCGCGTGGAGCGCGACAGCGCGGCCCTGCGCAGCCGCTCGGCCTCCGCGCCTGCCCGTACATCTTCCCGCGTGAGCGCGCCCGAAAGAACGAGCCGCAATGACGAGACGGCCATGCGCATCCATTCCAGCCGCAGCCGCGAGCCGGAACGTCCCATCGAGCGGGTCAACATGCCCGTCAAGCGCGGCAGCCGCCGCAACCCCGTGCGCCTGGCCATCACCGGCCTCATCGCGCTGATCCTGCTGGCCCTGCTCATCTGGGGCCTGGTCGCGGGCATCCGCGCGATCTTCTCCGGCGGCGATGAGGAGACCAACGAGCAGCAGAACGTACAGGACCAGAACGTTCCCGTCGTGGCCGCCGCGAAGGTCAACGGCAATCCCGGCCACACCATCACCTTCTACGGCAAGGACGGCGACATCGTCTACATCGGCGAGCCCATCAACGAGAACATCACCATTGTGGGCGGCATCGGCGTTTTGCAGATCGAGGACAGCAAGCTGATCGGCGACCAGGTCGCGACCTCCGACGTGAACGTCACGCTCAACCCCGTCCTGCGCGACGGCAAGTCCGGCAGCGAGACCCAGATGGATCCCATCGAGCTGGTCGTCACGCCCCCGGATGCAAAGCTGGAGCTGATCGCGCCCGCCTCCGGCACGGAGGAGGTCAACATCTCCACCTACCAGCTGCGCTTCTGCGTGGACTTAGGCTCCACGGTGTTCGTGGGCGATAACGACGTTTCCGACCTCATCAGCGACCAGGCCGACAACGCGGGCGTGGTGAACTACAACGTGGAGGTCGAGCCCATCGGCGACAACCACATCACCATCACCGTGCGCAGCCCGGGCTGCAAGGAGACGAAGAAGACCGTCACGCTTTACCGTGCGCCGCGCGAGATCCCCCTGGAGCTTGACTCCGACACGCCCACCGAGAGCACCAGCAAGAAGCTGACCATCTCCGGCACGGTGGCCGACGGCGCGAGCATCAAGGTCACCTCCGGCATCGACGGCGACGTCACCATGGGCGAGGACGGCAAGTTCAGCTTCACCGCCGTGCTCAACAACTTCGGCGACAACACCGTCACCATCGTGGCCAGCAAGGACGGCAAGGAGGACATCCCCTTCACCCACGTCATCACCTACAACCCCACGGCGGACGATTACACGCGCCTGGGCAGGGAGATGGACTACAACAACCTGCTGAACAACGTGGGCAGGGTGTATGAGTGCTATGGCGAGATCGAGGAGATCCTGTACGACGGCACCGGCGAGGAGCCCTTCACCTTCATCTACAACGTGGGCACCACCAGCACGCCCCAGCACATCTACATGGAGATGACCAAGAAGGACAGCTACCCCACCACCGGCCAGCGCTACAAGATCTATGCAGATGTGGTCGGCGAAACGGACGACGGCCTGCCCAGCATGAAGGCGCGCTACTGGTACAACGATTAAGCGCTAAAGTCAAGTGCCCAAGGCCCCGCGGAGATATTCTCCGCGGGGCTTATCTCTATTCGGCGGCTCTATTGACACATCTTTCAAAAGCTCCTATAATTTATAGGCAGTAAAAGAAGCCGCTCCCCCATATTTATGCGGGAAGCGAAGAAGCGATGGAAAGAGGGAAAATACGAACATGGAACTTACCCGTGAAGATGCCTGGAAGCTGCTGTGCGAATACAACAAGGACCACTTTCATTTGAAGCACGCTGTGACCGTCGAGGGCGTCATGCGCTACTTCGCCAACGAGCTGGGCTACGGCGACGAGGCCGATTTCTGGGCTACCGTGGGCCTTCTGCACGACCTGGACTTCGAGCAGTTCCCGGAGCAGCACTGCATCAAGGTGCAGGAGATCATGCGCCAGCGCGGGCTGGACGAGCGCCTGATCCATGCGGTCGCCTGCCACGGCTACGGCATCACCGTGGACACCAAGCCCGAGCACGAGATGGAAAAGGTGCTCTTCGCCACGGACGAGCTGACGGGCCTGATCGGCGCGGTCGCCATCATGCGCCCCTCCAAGAGCGTGTCCGATCTGGAGCTGAAATCCGTCAAGAAGAAGTTCAAGACGCTCTCCTTCGCCGCCGGCTGTTCCCGCGACGTCATCATCCAGGGCGCCGAGATGCTGGGCTGGGAGCTGGACGACCTGATCCAGCGGACCATCCTTGCGATGCGCAGCTGCGAGGCACAGTATGAGGCTGTCTGAGGATCATGTCCGGCTTCTCTCCCGGGAGCGCGACCTTCCCGATGAGGAGCTGCGCGCCATGCTGGAAACGGATGCGCTGGATGCGCCGCTCTTTGCCGAAGCCGACCGCGTCAGGCGTGAGAACTACGGCGACGAGGTCTACATCCGCGGGCTCATCGAGTTCACCAACTACTGCAAGAACAACTGCTATTACTGCGGCATCCGCCGCGGGAACGGGAATGCGGAGCGCTACCGCCTGAGCAAGGAGGATATCTTAAGCTGCTGCGCGGAGGGGTACGAGCTGGGTTTCCGCACCTTCGTTCTGCAGGGCGGCGAGGACCCGTACTTTACGGACGAGCGCGTCTGCGACATCGTCTCCGCCATCCGCAGAGCGCATCCCGACTGCGCCATCACGCTCTCTATCGGCGAAAAGGAGAAGGAAAGCTACCAGGCCTATTTCGACGCGGGCGCGAACCGCTACCTGCTGCGCCACGAGACGGCCAGCGAGGAACATTACCGCCTGCTGCACCCGGAGAGCATGAGCCTTCAGCACCGCAAGGACTGCCTGTTTATGCTCAAGGAGATCGGCTACCAGGTGGGCTCCGGGTTCATGGTCGGCTCCCCCTACCAGACCATGGATAATTTGCTTGCGGACCTGCGCTTTTTGCAGGCGCTCTCCCCGGACATGATCGGCATCGGGCCCTACATCCCCCACAACGAGACGCCCTTTGCGGGCCAACCCGCGGGCAGCTGGCAGCTGACGCTGCGCCTGATCGCCGTCCTGCGGCTGATGTTCCCCTATGCCCTCATCCCATCCACCACGGCCCTTGGCACCATCCATCCGCTGGGGCGCGAGCTGGGGCTGAAGGCCGGGGCCAACGTGGTGATGCCCAACCTCTCCCCCGTCTCCGTGCGGAAGCTGTACGATCTCTACGAGAACAAGATCTGCACGGGCGAAGAAGCGGCTCAGTGCCGCGGTTGTCTGGAAGCCCGCGTGGCCTCTGCCGGATACAGGGTCGTGACCGCTGTGGGCAACGTCCGCAGATAAACGGGTAAGTAAGGAGAAGCGAACATGCTGGATGCGTTTTCGAGGACCGGGCTCCTGCTGGGGAGCGAGGCCATGCAGAAGCTGGCCAACAGCCGCGTGGCCGTGTTCGGCATCGGCGGCGTGGGCGGTTACGTGGTCGAAGCCCTGGCGCGCAGCGGCGTGGGCGCTCTGGACCTGATCGACGACGACAAGGTCTGCCTGACCAACCTCAACCGGCAGATCTATGCGCTGCATTCCACCTTGGGCCGGTACAAGGTGGATGTGGCGAAGGAGCGCATACTGGACATCAACCCGGACGCCGTCGTGCGCACGTACAGGACATTCTACACCCCCGAGACCGCCTCCCGATTCGATTTTAAGGCCTATGACCACATCGTGGACGCCATCGACACCGTCACGGCGAAGCTGTCCCTGGCGGAGCAGGCGCAGACGGCGGGCGTGCCCCTGATCAGCTCCATGGGCGCGGGGAACAAGCTGGACCCCACCGCCTTCGAGGTCGCGGACATCTACGAGACCTCCGTCTGTCCCCTGGCAAAGGTGATGCGCCGCGAGCTCAAGCGCAGGGGCGTGCGGAAGCTGAAGGTGGTCTATTCCAGGGAAGTCCCTTTGACGCCCCTTTCCGAGCAGACGGACGACGTCGACCCGGATGCGCTGGAGCGCGGCGGCAGGAGACGCAGGCAGACGCCCGGCAGCAACGCCTTCGTTCCCCCGACGGCCGGGCTCATCATCGCGGGCGAGGTCATCAAGGAGCTCATCAAGGCAAAGCCGAATTGATCAATTCGGCCTAAGATGCCGAAGAATTATTCAAAACAAAGCCGGTCGATCACAATTATTTAAATCAAAAACATATAAGCAGCCCGAAAGCCGTTTTGGCTTTCGGGCTGCCTGTGTATGAAGCTGCTTATTCGTATTCGATGGTCGCCGTGGGCTTTGGGGTAAAGTCGTACAGCACGCGGTTGACGCCCGGCACCTCGTGGATGATCCTGTCCACGATGCGGCTCATCAGCGCAAAGGGGACGTCCTCGACGGTCGCGGTGATGGCATCCTTGGAGTTGACGGCGCGGATGATGACGGGCCACTCGAAGGAGCGCGCGCCGTTCTTGATGCCGGTGGACTTAAAGTCGGGGACCACGGTGAAGTACTGCCACACCTTGCCTTCCAGGCCGTTCTTCGCAAATTCCTCGCGCAGTATGGCGTCGGATTCTCGTACGGCTTCCAGGCGGTCGCGGGTGATCGCGCCCGGGCAGCGCACGCCCAGGCCCGGGCCCGGGAAGGGCTGGCGGTAGACCATGTTGTCCGGCAGGCCCAGCTGCTTGCCAACCATGCGCACCTCGTCCTTAAAGAGGATGCGCACCGGCTCCACCAGCTCGAACTGCATGTCCTCCGGCAGGCCGCCGGCGTTGTGGTGGGCCTTGATGCCCTGCTCGCTCTCCAAAATGTCCGGCCAGATGGTGCCCTGCGCCAGGAACTCGATGCCGTCCTGCTTGCGGGCTTCCTCGGCGAACACCTGGATGAACTCGCCGCCGATGATCTTGCGCTTCTCCTCCGGGTCGGTGACGCCTGCCAGCTTATTCAGGAAGCGGTCGGTCGCGTCCACGTAAATGAGGTTGGCGTTCATCTGGCCGCGGAACACCTCGATGACCTGCTCGGGCTCGCCCTTGCGCAAAAGGCCATGGTTCACGTGCACGCACACGAGCTGTCGGCCGATGGCACGGATCAAAAGGGCCGCGACCACGGAAGAATCCACGCCGCCGGAGAGCGCCAGGAGCACCTTCTTCTCCCCCACCTGCGCGCGGATGGCGGCCACCTGCTCGTCGATGAACGCATCCGCGAGCGCCGCCGTGGTGATCCTCTCCATCGTGTCGGGCCGTCTGATGTTGTTCATAAAGTTCCTCCTCCATATCTTTCACCCGCCTGCGCGGCGGAGCTTGATCGAACATCACGCGCCAATTTTAGGCCGTAAGATCAACCCTGCACCGCGTCCAGCGCCTGCTTTAGGTCCGCGATCAGGTCCTCCTTATCCTCCAGGCCGCAGGAGATGCGGACAAGGCCCGCCGGGACGCCGGCCTCGATCAGTTGCTGCTCGGTCATCTGGCGGTGTGTGGAGGTCGCGGGGTTCAGGCAGCAGGTCCTGGCGTCGGCCACGTGGGTCTCGATGGCGGCCAGCTTCAGGTTCTTCATGAAGATCTCCGCGGCCGCCTTGCCGCCCTTGAGCTCGAAGGAGACCACGCCGCAGCCGCCGTTGGGCATGTACTTCTGCGCGCGCTCGTAGTATTTATCAGACGGAAGGCCCGGATAGTTGACGCTCTTCACCAGCTTGTGCCCGGCCAGGAACTCCGCGACGGCCTGGCCGTTCTCTACGTGCCTGGGCATGCGGACGTGCAGGGATTCAAGCCCTAAGTTCAGATAGAAGGCGTTCTGCGGGGACTGGATGCACCCTAAGTCGCGCATGAGCTGCGAGGTCGCCTTGGTGATGAACGCGCCGCCCTGGCCGAACTTCTCCGCGTAGGTGATGCCGTGGTAGGACTCATCGGGCGTGCACAGGCCGGGGAACTTGTCCGCGTGGGCCATCCAGTCGAAGTTGCCGGAATCCACGATCGCGCCGCCGACCGCCACGCCGTGGCCATCCATGTACTTGGTCGTGGAATGGGTCACGATGTCCGCGCCCCACTCGATGGGCCTGCAGTTGGCGGGCGTCGGGAAGGTGTTGTCCACGATCAGGGGCACGCCGTGCGCGTGCGCGGCCTTGGCGAAGCGCTCGATGTCCAAAACCGTCAGGGCCGGATTGGCGATGGTCTCGCCGAACACCGCGCGGGTGTTGTCGCGGAAGGCGGCCGCCAGCTCCTCGTCGCTGCAGTCGGGCGAAACGAACGTAGATTCGATGCCCATCTTCGCCATGGTGACGGAGATCAGGTTGAACGTGCCGCCGTAGATCGAGGACGAGGAAACGATGTGGCTCCCCGCCTCGCAGATGTTGAACAGCGCAAGGAAGTTCGCCGCCTGGCCGGACGAGGTGAGCATCGCCGCGGTCCCGCCTTCCAGCGCGGCGATCTTGGCCGCGACCAGGTCGTTGGTGGGGTTCTGCAGCCTGGAATAGAAGTAGCCGGAAGCCTCCAGGTCGAACAGCTTGCCCATGTCCTCGCTGGTCTCGTAGCGGAACGTCGTGGACTGCACGATGGGGATCTGCCTGGGCTCGCCGTTGCCCGGCGTGTAACCGGCCTGCACGCATTTGGTTCCGATCTTCTGTGTGTTCATCGTATCGCTCCTTCGTCGTTTGTATCGAGTGGACCTCTTATTTTCCGTATTCCCTCCGCCGCCCGCGCGGACGCAAAGACCCGTCCCGCAGCCGCAGCGGCGCTTCGCTCTTATTATATCAAATTCCCATAAATCCACAAGTCATTTGCCGCCGTGGATCCCCACATCGTGCCCCTATCTTACAACAAAAAACCGGCGCAAGAAGGCCGCCCCTCCTTACGCCGATTGCCCATGGTGTCGAAATAGATTTCCGTCATTTATTTAGGAGAAAATTTATATGTGACAATAAAATGGGCAGATTTTCCGCTTTTCGGGCCTCTGTTTTCAGTAACATATACTTCCAAAACTTCTTCAAATCCATTAGCAATATCTTCTTCTGTGACAGTATGCGAAGAAGAAGCTGTTCCAACGTCGGGATCTTTATCCGATTCAGTGATCGTGACGTCGAATGAAAGGGTATCCCCTATCGCCAATTCAACTGAATCTGGCGCATTCGCTCCATTTAGTTTATAGTCATAGCTCCATTCGTCGCCAATATTTTCATCATCGTCTCACGTATGGCGTACTGTAAGCTTCATTGAAGCTGTATCCCCACCCGCAATTACTTTGATTTCGGCAGTTGCGGAGACTCCGTCTGCAGTCGCGGTTATTGTTGCAGTGCCACTACCAACGGCAACAATCGTACCATTATCGTTGACCGTAACAACATTTTCATCACTAGAGGACCATGACAACGCTTGATTCTCGGCATTTGACGGAGTGATTACAGCTTGAATGCTTGTTTCCTCTCCCGCCGAGAGCTCGCTTCTATATCCAGTTAAATCGATCTTTTCAACTTTGACCGGCTCGGAAACAACCTCTTCGGTCGGCTCTGGAGTAGCTGGGTTATCCGTAGGTTTCTGGGTAACAGCATCCTCAACAGGCCTTGTGACAATAATATGGAGCTTGTCTGATTTTATAGTACCTTCTGAAGCCGTTGCATAGATATTCGTTTCTCCTTCAGAAATACCAATAACATCGAAATATAGGCATGTAGTCAGCGCGTCATGTGAAAAAGTTACTTTAGCGATTTCGGGATTCTCGCTGATAAAAGTTACATTTTCAGGTGAAAAATCATTGCGAGAATTTACAGAAACACGCAAGTATCCAGGTGAAACTGTTTGACCAGCTTCCACTGTTACTTCTTTTATGTGGCTAAAAGCCATTTCCTCTATGTTGTTTGCAGCTATTTCAACAGGAGCAGTTTCTGCTAAATCCACAGTGGGAACATCAGCTTCATCCGAACCTCCGCTTGTAAAAACAGCGAACAGATAAAACAACCAAGCAATAGCGATAGCTCCAAACTTAAGAGCGCTATTCAGCTTTGAATTTCTGAGCAATAAAACTGTTAATGGAACGGGAAAAATGAAAATCCATCCCAAAACCCAGAGCCATGTTTTCCTTTTTGTGCTTGTCTTTTTTGTGCTTGCAAGAGCCGTGTTGCTTCCGGCTTTCATGCCGCATTGCGGGCAGAAACTCCCATTCTCAAATTCTGTTCCGCAATTTAAGCATATATGCCGAAAATCAACTCCTCCGCACCACGAGCATTCCGTTGCCGATTCCGGATTTTCGGTCCCGCAGTTTTTGCACACTTTCATAGCAGTAGATTTTAAGGCCATTTTTCTAGCTCCTTTTCGTTTTGTTGATTTACCCTTTGCAGATAAAGTCACTTGGGAACCATTGAAGCCATAAAGAACCACCTATCGCTAAAATCATTATAAGCAGTTTTCCCAGAAAAGCAAGCTATTCTCTAATTTCAAGCGCTTATAATTCTACTTTCCGAGACGAAATTCTAAGAAAAAGGCAATATTCAGAGATCCGTTCTGCCGGACAGCTGTTTATAGGTCGCGACGATGATGCACGCGGACACGACCGCTGTCAGTATGTCGGAGACGGGCATGGAATAGAGCACGCCGTCCAGGCCGAAGAACAGGGGCAGCAGGAGCGCGAAGCCGACGCCAAACACGATCTCGCGGATCATGGAGAGCAGCGTCGAAGCGACCGCCTTCCCCATTGCCTGCAAAAAGATGAACGTGGCCTTGTTGAGGCAGGCAAAGACGATCATGCAGAGGTAGACCCTGAAGGCCTTGACGGCAAATTCGGTGTAATAGACGCTTTCGTTCGCCGAACCGAAGATGCCGATCAGCTGGCGCGGCAGGCACTCTACGACCAGCAGGGCAGCCAAGCCGACGGCCGCTTCGCAGGCCAGAAGCAGCGAGAACAGCTTGCGGACCCGCTCCTTCTGACCTGCGCCCATGTTGTAGCCGACGACCGGGATGCAGCCCGCCGCCATGCCGATGACGATGGAGATCACGATCTGGAACACCTTCATGACGATCCCCACGACCGCCATCGGGATCTGGGCATACATCTCCTGCCCGAACACGGGGTCCAGCGCGCCGTATTTGCGGACCATGTTGTTGATCGCCGCCATGGATGCGACAAGAGATATCTGCGATAGGAAGCTGCACATTCCAAGGGACAGCGTCCGTCCCACGATTTCCCTGTTCCAGCGGAGATCATGCCCTGACAGCTTCACGGTCTTTAGGTGCAGAAGGTACCAGACTGAAAGCAATGCCGTGGCAACTTGGCCGATCACCGTCGCCACCGCCGCGCCCATCATGCCCCAATGGAAGCAGAAGATGAAGATCGGGTCGAGAATGATGTTCAGCACGGCGCCCAGCAGCGTAGAAGCCATCGCAAATTTCGGGCTTCCGTCCGCGCGGATGATGGGGTTCATCGCCTGACCGAACATGTAAAACGGGATGCCAAGGGAAATATAGAAGAAATATTCCTTAGAAAGTGCGAATGTTTCCTCGTTGACGGTCCCGCCGAACAGCGTGATGATGGGCGGCGAACAAAGGAGATAAGACGGCGCACAGAAGGACGCTGCTGACCACGGTCATAAGGATCGACGATCCGATACTGTTCCCGGCAGCCGCCTTGTCGCCCTTCCCTAGGTTCAGGCTGACAAAAGCGCAGCAGCCGTCCCCGATCATGACGGCGACAGCCAGTGCGATGACCGTTAGGGGAAATACCACGGTGTTGGCCGCGTTGCCGTAGGAGCCGAGGTAACTTGCATTGGCGATGAAGATCTGATCGACGATGTTATAAAGCGCTCCCACGAGCAGCGAGATGATGCAGGGCACGGAATATTTGCCCATGAGCCTTCCTAAGCCTTCCGTGGCAAGATAGGATCGATGTTGTTCCATTTGGGTTCCTCCTTTAATACGCACAAAAAACGGCGCAAGTCCCAGCTGGACTTACGCCGTTTCGGCAACGCACTTATCATTATTTTATCAGCATTTCCGCATTGGACGCAAAGGCAATTTTGCACAAAATCACATCCGATTTTGTGCGGCAAAAAGCGAAGCTCACAGGCTAAACGACCTTGAACGTGATTATCTCGTCGGGCTCTGGCTCCTCTATCCTGCACTTGTTTGTTCCCCGCACATAGAGCTGCAAGTGGTAGAAGCAGACACAGCGATAAAGATGATCGACCAGGCTCGGCGTCAGTCGCGTAAACCCATACTTGTTCATCAGCGTCCGGCGCTTGATCTGTATGCTGCCCTTTTCCTCGATATAGAGGCTCCTCAGCCTGACGCTTTTGAAAAAGAGATCGAGATCGGCGAAGTCGTCTAAAAAACTCCCTTGGAACAATTCTCGGCCCAGCGCCCGGATATCCCGCTCAATGACCGGAAATTCCGCGTCAGGGGCCGGCTTATCGCTCAAATACGTGAGCCAATAATTGGTATCCAGGATGAAATCATGTTTATTCCCGCGGTATTTCCTTTGTAGAAATGGGCGTTCGTCCGCCCAAACGCGCTCCAGGAAGGCCGCCGTTTCCCGACCACCCAGCTTCGCGCCGCGAATGGCAATCGCCAGGTCCAAGGCGCTGTAACAAAGCTGTTCCATCGCTTCTCCCCCTTTTGCCCGGTGAATGTCGATACAACATTTTATATAACACACATCTTAAGAAATCGCAAGTCAGGCAGGGCCCCTTCGATATCCAAACCAGCATCGAAACAGGCAGAGCCACTGGACATATAGCACTTCGCCGGACGTCTCAAGCGGCGGCAGGTGGGCGGCCCGCAGCGCCGCCGCGATCTGTTTTTTGGTAAGCGGAGCATGCGGGCCATAGAAACCGTCCTTTAAGCCACGAGACAGGAACGCTGCAAAGGCGCGGCGCTGGGCGGGGAGAATGTCCTGCTTTTCCTTGCGCCTAAGTTCCAGCATCACGACATCCACATGTGGCGCGGGATGAAAATCCTCCCTCCGAAAGCGATAGAGGATCCTGCACTCATAAAACGGCTTGAGCTGCAGGGAATGCAGGCTCTCTCTTGGCATGCCCAAAAAACGCATGGCGGCCCCTTTTTCCATGACCAGCCACATGCCGCTTGGCAAGTTATCCGCCTGCGTCAATTTGTTCAGGATCGCCGTCGTCCTTGAAAACGGGATGTTGGCAAATACTTTATAGGGAAATTTGGGGAGCGCACACTTCAAAAAATCCGCATGATGCAGCTGCACATTGGGATCGAGCTGCGGTTTTAGCTTTTCGTACAGCTTCCCGTCGATCTCGTATGCGATGACGGTCCTGCAAGAAAGCGAAAGCTCCTTCGTAATGTGCCCCTTTCCCGCGCCGATCTCCAGGACCGTATCCTGGTCGTTGAGCCCCGCCTTTTTGATGAGTTTGCGGTCAGTCAGAAAATTTTGCGAAACAGAATATATACTGCTCTGTCTTTTTGCCACAAAAATACACCTCAATTGTAGTTTTATTCGCATTTCAGGCGCAAAAAAAGCACAACAATACCCTTTGATTAGAAATTCGGTATGCTGTGCTTATTTACGAATGCGAATACAACCGCACATGAGATGTTAGCTTCTCCTTTGCTCCAAAGAAACTTTGATTAGTAGAATAGCATTCTTTCTTGCCAATGTCAACACATTTAAAAGTCAAAGGAGAAAATGTGCGCCTTTTCCGCGCCGAACGTGGCGATCGGGCGAAGGGTCAGCTTCTTCACGGTGCGCGCTATGTTTATTTTTACGAAGCGCTGGTGGTTGCAGTCGGTCGAATAGACGACCTTGCCGTCTGCGAGCAGCTCGAACTCCTTTGTGACCGTGGACGGGAAGGAGAATCCCTTGAAGTCGAGCGGGCGGTTGCAGATCGTCGGGCAGTCCTTAACGCTCGGGATGCCTCCCGCAACGGTCTTGCGGTCGAGGTCGCTGTCGAATACGATGTGCACGCTCTCGATATAGGCGGGAGATGCGAGCGTGTATGTGATCTCGCTGCCGAGCGGAACGTAACAGCCGTTATCGCCGTCCTCATCGGTGGGACGGTCGATGCCGTTGCGCAAATTTTCCGGATTCTCGCAGTCCGCCGTAAGTTCCGCCGACAAGCAGTTTTCGCTCACCCTGCGGCGAAGTCCCGGCAGCCAGCAGTCGTCCTCCATGAGGCTTTGCTGCAGCTCGGCTATATACCGATTGACCCCGCGCGGATCGGTCTTATGCTCGATGGCGATGTGTGCGGCCGTGCCCGCGGCCTGGCCGAGCAGGGCGCAGGTCCCCATCACCCGCGAGGCCGCCGTGGAGGCGTGGGTGGCGCTGATATTCCTCCCCGCAAACATCAGGTTGTCGATATTCACCGAATACAGGCACCTGTAAGGGATCCCGAAGGGCGAAGGGCAGGGATAATATGTCGTCGGCGCGCCCTTATGGTCAAAGCCCATCGGCGGATGGTTGTCGATCTGCCAGCCGCCGTAAGCTACGATATCGTCGAATTTTCCACCCGCCTGCACCTCGGGCTGTGTGAGGATATGGTCGCCCACATAGCGGCGGCTCTCCCTCTTGCCGGGAAGGAATCCCGCCCAGTCCAGTTCCCAGTTTTCGGCGTTGTGATCTCCCTGGTTCTTGATGTGATCCCACACGCCGAAGGAAAGCGCGAGAAGATCGTCCCGGATCTCCTCCGCGTCCTCGATCGTGTCCCTGTTGCCGCCCAGCTCCAGCCACCAGAAATTGTTGCCGCGGAAGTTGTCGGGTTGATGGCGGCGGGTCTTCAGGTTTTCCTCATCGGGCAGCTTTCTCGCCCATTTTGGCGGGATGAACTTGATGGGCTCCGCGGTCTCACGCACCTGCAGAAGGCAAGAATTGCCCATGGTCTGCCTGTCCGCCGTCTCGGGCGCGGCGTCCTCGCCGTACTCCTCGCGCGCCTCGCGGCCATGGCGGTATTCTGCCCCCGAAAGCTCGGCCAAGATGCCGTCGCCCGAGCAGTCGATGAATATGTCCGCTTCAATGTAATGGTTTTGGTAGGTGGTCATCTGCCAGCCGCAGACCGCTTTTATGTGCGTCTCGTCCGACATCTCTATATCGTTGACCGTGCAGTTCAAGAGGCTTTCGAGCCCAGGCTGAAAGCGGACAGCCTCAAACAGCACCGAATCCCAGATCGGATAGTTCCGCGTGGGGTTGCGGTATAGGTTGTTGAGCACCAGTTCTTCAAAGATGCCCGTTTCGCGTCGGTTGCTCCCGCCCGCGCCAAGGGGCCACATCCTGATCTCGGAGGAGCAGTTCCCGCCCAAAACGGGGCGGTCATGTACGAGGATCACGCGGCTGCCCCTGCGCGCTGCGGCAATAGAAGCACACATTCCCGCGAGCCCGCCGCCGATCACGCAGATATCCGCCTTGTGTTCTTTGTATCTTTTGCCTGCCCTGTTGTTTCCTCTTTCCATGGTTCCGTCCTTCTTAAATCGCGTTTTTAGAACCTTGCATATCTCATTATAGCTTCGACCAGGTACAAAAACAAGCGCTTTGGGCACAAAAGCATCGCACTTATCGCAAAAGAATGATTTGGACTGGGTATGAAGGTAACGGAAATCCTCCCCCGGCAAAGCCGGGGGAGGATCATTACGGGATTCTCAGCCTTGGGAGCGCGTTTTTTGCGCCTCGTCGCGGACGGCGAGGGAGATGCGCTGGTAGTCGTTGGTCAAAATGGTGTCGATCCCCATGCGGATCATCTGCCGCGCCTCCTGCTCGTCGTCCGACCAGAAAACGTTGCAAACGATGCCGTTGGCGTGGGCGCGGTCGATCAGGTCCTGATCGAAATACGGCTTGAACAGCTGGATCTTTTTGCAGTCGTACCGAAGCGCCCGTTCCACAAAGGTCCCAAAATCTTCTTCCATGTGAGAACCCGCGCAGCGGGCGATGTCGGGCGCTACGCTGCGCATTTTATCCAACAGACGGTCGTTGGACGTCATGAAATAGGAGTATTTTACGCAGTCGTATTTGCGGATGAGATCCACGATCTTCTGCAGCAACGCGTCATCGAACTCAACCTCGTTGTCGAGTGTCTTAACGTGGATGTTCATGATCACGTGGCTGGAAAATTTCTTTAGGATCTCCTCAAATTTCAGGATCTTCAGCCCGCGGTACGCCTCGCCGGTCTTCACGCCGAAATCGTACTGCATCAGCTCGTCGTAGGTATGCTCGTACACAAGCCCGCTGCCGGTGGAGACCCGCTCCAGGTTGTCGTCGTGAATGGAGACGATCTCCCCATCCTTCGTGGGCCACAGGTCGAATTCGATCTCCTCCGCACCCAGCGCCACAGCCGCGCCGAACGCAGGCAGGCTGTTTTCCGGCGCCACGGTGTTGAATCCCCGATGCGCGCAGACCCGGGGATAAGGCGCCAGCTCGTCGTGCTTGACGATGGCGCTGCCCGCCGGACGGTATTTCCACGGCCTGCGGCCCCTCTCGATGTACTCGTGATGCGCCATGGTCCGCCCGCCGAAGCCCGCAGGTTTAAAGTGTTTTTTGTGAGGATCAAAGGTGGCGACGGCCATGCCCGCCTGGCTCTTGAGGTTCGCCAGGACCTTGCCGTCCGGCGCGACGATCATGCTACCGCCGCCCACCGGGGAATCCTCGCCCAGGCTCACCGACGCGCGCACCAGATAGGCGTTGATGTTGTATGCGCAGAAGCGGTCGATCATTTCCAGCGTCTCCAGCGTGTCGGTGCGCTGGTGGGAGCAGCCGATGATGATATCCAGGTCGTTTCGCGCCAAATTTGCGAAATTCTCGTAGAAATAGAAGTCGTAACAGGTCAGAAAACCGTAGCGCAGCCCGTCGATCTCGAGCACGGTGGGCGCGGAGTATTCAAAGGTGTAGTCGCTGTCCAGCTGATAATCGGAGACCTCGCCGGGGGTGAGGTGCTGTTTGTCGTACCAACCGACCAGCTGGCCGCTGCGGTCGAAGGCCAGCGTGGAGTTGCGCAGCCCTCCCTCGCAGGGACGGTGCATGTTGCAGAACAGGATCGCGTCGCAGCGCTTCGCCGTCTGCGCCGCTTTTTCCTGCAGAACGGGCCCGAAGCGCTTCGCCACGGCGAAGCACCCTTCCTTGTCAGGAACGTAGCAGGGGACGTCGCAGGATTCCGGAAGGACGATCAGATCCATGCTTTCGTCGCATTTGTCCATCGCGTCCAGCTCCCACTGGAAATACTCCTCCAGGCGGGATTGATCCACAGAGTAAGGCGGTTGAATAATGCACGCTTTCATCGAGCTTGTCTCCTCCCTGAATCAAGAATAGAACGATTTTTGGACTCCTTATAACACGGATCACGCCGCCTGTCAAGTCTTTTTCCCGAAGATACCGCATCTCCCGCAAAAAAACGCGGGCTGTCCGTAAGAACAAGCCCGCGCATACAAGCAGTTCAGAACATCGGTTTACTGGTGGTTCTGATTTATCTTGACTTTCCTAAGCGTTTATGTTGTAATATGTGTACAAATAGTTGACACACATTACAAGGTTCTGTCAAGCCTTTAATGGTGGCGATTTCCGCAGAATATACGTTTCGTGTGCTTTGACAGGTTTACTACTGCTCGTCAAAGCACATGGACAGGAAATAAAATCACAATGGCAATCGGCGAAAGAATTCACTCTTTCGCTACATGTGAGGAATGATACAGAAATATCTTGGTATTCTGCTGGGTTTCCCCGAATAGAGCGCTGATGTCCGGCGACTCAATGTGAAATGGGAGCTCGTTCCACAAAAGCGGAGTTCACCGCAGCACGGGTGCAAGCACTAGATGTTTCTCCGCAGGAGATTACCGTGCTGACATTAACGGGTACATCTGACTTGCATATACTCTGTTTACCCTTGAGGACAACTTCAGTCTTGCTGTCAGTGGAATAGGTGGCGAAGAAGTCTACTTGAAATTCAAGGAATAGGAAGACGCTAATTTATTACCGGTGCTGATTGTATGGAAAGAATAAGCTGGAAAATACTGCAAACATGAAATCAGCAAAGAACAATATAATCAATGGCGCTACAATTTACAACTACCCGAAATATGATAAGGCTCAGCAATAGTAAAAAGTTTCTTAACAAGAACTTAGTGATATACTTATAGATTTAATTACAGAAAGAGGACAACATAAAAGTGGAAATGACGCCAAGAACCGATCTGCAAGATAATATAATACATCAATTAAAGAATGTGATTATGAAAAGTATGCAAGATGTTCTTATAAATAGTGACAACGATGCATCGTTAATTTATACCAATTTAGTTAGGAATGGATTTATCTCCATATCTCCTCCTCTTGAAGCACCCCCAATGATGCAGTTTTTAACTATGGATTCACTACGAAACTATCGAGATGGTCGTTCAATTAAGCCTGGTAATATTTTACTGAATATTAGAAAATTGATGGAGACAATTCCTGAAGTTGTCACTGTAGGTGCAGGTATGGTTTGTGACAACCTTATAGTTACAATATGTGGAGCACTCAGTTTGTGGATTAAGCTTAGAGATATTGCAACAATCAATATTTCCAAAGAACAAGCATTTGCAATCGTTGCTTTGTGGAGAAATTGTAATTCTTGCCATCAAATTTCACTTAATGATGGGTTCGTTGCTACATTCGATTTATTTAATCAATATGGTGAACCAGAGCTTACAATTTCAAAATATAATATGATAATTGATTCATTGGTAAAAATTGAGAGCATTGAATTAACTGAAGGGATTATCTGGCTGAGAGAATGGATCAGCAAGAAATACATATACGATATTTAAAGTAAAAAGAGCTAACAGACGATAACAAAAGTCTGTTAGCTCTTTTTATGAATAATCTGAAAGTGTTATCAAACTGTTGTCACGAGGACATTTTCAGCTTGAAAAAGTCAGGAATATCAAGGCTTTCCGGCTTTCTTGATACTATTCCCACTCGATCGTGGCCGGGGGCTTTTGGGTGATGTCGTACACGACGCGGTTCACGTGCTTGACCTCGTTGACGATGCGGGTGGAGGTGCGGGCCAGCACCTCGTAGGGAATGCGCGCCCACTCGGCGGTCATGAAGTCCACCGTCTCCACGGCGCGCAGGGCCACGGTATAGTCGTAGGTGCGGCCGTCTCCCATGACGCCCACGGAGCGCATGTTGGTCAGCACGGCGAAATACTGGTTGACCTGGCGCTGCAGCTTGGCCGCGTCCACCTCCTCGCGGAAGATGGCGTCCGCCTCTTGCAGGATGGTGATCTTCTCGCGGGTGATGTCGCCTATGATGCGCACTGCCAGTCCTGGTCCGGGGCAGGGCTGCCGCCAGACCATCTCCTCCGGCAGGCCGAGTTCGATGCCCAAGCGGCGCACCTCGTCCTTGAACAGGTCGCGCAGGGGCTCGATGATCTGCTTGAACTGGATCACGCTGGGCAGGCCGCCCACGTTGTGGTGGCTCTTGATCACGGCCGCAACGCCCGCGCCGGACTCGATCACGTCCGGGTAAATGGTTCCCTGGGAGAGGAAGTCCACCTCGCCGATCTCCCTGGCGGCCTCCTCGAATACGCGGATGAACATCTCCCCTATGATCTTGCGCTTCTTCTCCGGGTCGGACACGCCGGCCAGCGCGCTAAGGAAGCGCTCGGAGGCGTCGATGGTCACCAGCTTCATGTCGAAGCCGCGAGAGAACATCTCGTTGACCAGGCGCGCCTCGTTTTTACGCAGCAGGCCCGTGTCCACGAACACGCAGGTGAGCTGCTTTCCCACCGCGCGGTTCAACAGGGCCGCGCACACGGAGGAATCCACGCCGCCGGAGAGCGCCAGCAGCACGCGGCCGTCTCCGATGGTCCCGCGCAGGCGCTCCACGGTCTCGTCCACATAGGAGGACATGTGCCAGTCGCCCGTGCATCCGCAGATGTTGTAGAGGAAGGAGCGCAGCATTTCCTGGCCGTACTGTGTGTGGCGGACCTCCGGGTGGAACTGCACGCCGTAGAAGCGCTTCTCGTCGTTGCCGATGGCCGCGATCGGGCAGCTGTCCGTCCCGGCGATGGCGGTAAAGCCCTCCGGCAGCTCGCGGGCCTGGTCCGTGTGGCTCATCCAGCAGACGGTCTCCTCCGGCACGCCCGTAAACAGCGGCGAGGGCTGCAGGCGCACCGTGGCCTGGCCGTACTCGCGCTTCTCCGCCTGGCGCACGGAACCGCCCAACAAATGGGTCATCAGCTGCATCCCGTAGCAGATACCCAGCACGGGTACGCCCAGCTCGAACACGACCATATCCATTGTGGGCGCGCCGGGCGCGTATACGGAATTGGGGCCGCCCGTCAGGATCACGCCCACGGGTTCCATGGCGCGGATGCGCTCGATGGAGGAATCCCCCGGGATCATCTCGCAGTACACGCCTTCCTCGCGCACGCGCCTTGCGATCAGCTGGTTATATTGGCCGCCGAAATCCAGAACCAGAACAAGTTGATGTTTCGCCATAAGACCGCTCCTTAAAAAGGCATTCAAAAGCCGATACTCGTCACTGCAAAAGATAGACTATTCCGGCTTTTCTGTCAAGAAATGCGGCGAAATTTGCTTATACTTTTAGCATAAGTATCACTTTTCCTTAACGCCAGATGTAGACAACGCCGCTTATAATGAAACAAGCAATTCGATCCTGGAAACGAGGAGTTTTTATGATCGCGATCATTGATTATGGAGCGGGGAACGTGGAAAGCGTTCGGCACGCGCTGGAGCGCATCGGCGAGGGATCCATTCTGACACATGAGCGGGAGACTATTCTCCAAGCGGACGGCGTCATCCTCCCCGGCGTGGGCGCCTTCGGCGAGGCCATGCGCCAGCTGCGCTGCCGCGGGCTCATGGATACGCTCCGCAAACTCCGCTCTGCCGGCACCCCCTTCCTCGGCATCTGCATCGGCCTGCAGCTGCTGTTTGAAAAGAGCGAGGAATCCAAGGGCGTTTGCGGCCTCAAATTCCTGCCCGGCGAGGTAAAGCGCATAGAGCCCCAAGCGGACGTGAAGGTCCCCCACATGGGCTGGAACCAGCCTGAGATCTTGCATCCCGATCCCCTGCTGGAAGGTCTGGGCGACTCGCCCTGGTTCTATTTCGTGCACAGCTACTACGCCTGCGCCGCCGATCCTTCCCAGGTCGTGGCCAAGGTGCATTTAGGGCAGAACGACATGGACGTGTTCGTGCGCGACGGCTCCCTCTGGGCCGTGCAGTTCCACCCGGAAAAGAGCGGTGAGGCGGGGCTCAAGCTCCTCAAGAACTTCGCCGCCGTCTGCAGGAAGGAGGCGCACAGCGATGTTGGCTAAGCGCATCATCGCTGCCCTGGACGTGCGCGAGGGCCGCGTGGTCAAGGGCGTGCAGTTCCAGAACATACAGGACGCAGGCGACCCCGCCGAATGCGCGGCCGCCTACGACAAGGCCGGCATCGACGAGCTGGTCCTTCTGGACATCAACGCCAGCGCCGAGAACCGCGGCATCCTGCTTGACACCGTTCGCCAGGTCGCCAAGGCCGTCACCATCCCCTTCACCGTGGGCGGCGGAATCCGCAGCGTGGAGGACTTCTCCGCCATGCTCCACGCGGGCGCAGAGAAGGTGTTCATCAACACCTCCGCCGTGCGCAGCCCCGCGCTCATCAAAAACGCCGCAGAGATGTTCGGCAGCCAGTGCGTGGTGGTGGCCATCGACTGCAAGCGCCAGAACGGCCATTGGGAGGTCTACACCCACGGCGGCCGCAAGCCCACCGGCATGGACGCGGTGGACTGGTCCCGCTACGTGGCGCGCCAGGGCGCGGGCGAGCTGCTGGTGACCAGCATGGACGCCGACGGCACCAAGGAAGGCTTCGACGTGGAGCTGACGAAGGCCATCGCCTCCGGCGTGGACATCCCCGTGATCGCCTCCGGCGGCGCGGGCAACGTCCAGCACTTCTACGACGTGCTGTCCGAGGGCTGCGCGGAGGCCGCTCTGGCCGCTTCCCTGTTCCACTACGGCGAGCTGGCCGTGCCGGACCTAAAGCGCGCCTTAAAGGAAAAGGGCCTCTGCATCCGCATTTGATCGCCATTTGGCGATATAGTAAGAGAGACGCTCGCCGTGGCCGACCAAGCGCCTCTCTTTTTCTATTGTCGGAAAATATAGCAAGTTCAATTTTTCCTTATATATCAATGTTTTCTTGCTTCTTC
>CANQPP010000022.1 GCA_947625765.1 uncultured Clostridia bacterium | reverse complement strand
TTCGCGGTGATGGAGAGCTTCATGGACGCGCTGGAGGTCCGCTCCGCGCCCGGCATGGGGACGAGCATACTGATGAAGAAGCGCTTCGACTGAGACGAGAAATTTTCGCGGAAGTCGGGATAAGGACAAGCGGATATAAGCAAAGGACGAGGCGGCGGAAGGTCCGCTCTCGTCCTTTGCTTTTGAGGATGCTTTCAATAGCGTTTCCTTCATTGGGTTCAACAAAAATTGGGAGATACCTGGAAAACGCGGCTGCTCATAGCGGGCGGCGTTTCCGCATACAGGTGGAGAGGGGCTGCGGCCCTTTTCCTCAAAAACCCTCAAGCGTTTCCCCACAAGGAGGCGAAGCCCTGATGCGCGTCCGGCTCTGCCGCGTTTTTCTCCTTCTGCTTGCTGTGCTCATCCTCCTGCCCGCCCGCGCGCTGGCCGTGGACGCCGCCGCGGCCGTGGTGATCGAGCAGGGCACGGGCCGCGTGCTCTACGCACAAAATGCAGAGGAGCGCCTGCCGATGGCCTCCACCACCAAGATCATGACGGCCCTGCTCGCCATCGAGGAGGGCCGGCTGGACGAGGTGGTCACGATCGACCCCTCCTGCGTCGGCATCGAGGGCAGCAGCGTGTACCTGGAGGCCGGGGAGCGCCTCACCGTGGAGGAGCTGCTCTACGCGCTCCTGCTGCGCTCCGGCAACGACGCGGCCGAGGCACTGGCCCTGCACATAGGCGGCACGCGGGAGAAGTTCATCGAGCGGATGAACGAGCGCGCGGAAGAACTGGGCCTTGTCAACACCCACTTCATGAACCCCCACGGCCTGCCGGAGGAGGGGCACTACACCAGCGCCTTGGACTTGGCCTCACAAAGGAGGCCTACGAGCAGCCCGTCTTTCGGCAGATCGTGTCCACGAAACACAAGGTGATCCCCTGGGACGGGCACGACTACGACCGCGCGATGGTCAACAAGAACAAGATGCTGACGCTCTACGAGGGCGGCAACGGCGTCAAGACAGGCTACACCAAGCAGGCGGGCCGCTGCCTGGTCTCCGGCGCGCTGCGGGAGGGGATGCAGCTGATCTGCGTGGTGCTGAACTGCCCGGACATGTGGAACGATTCCATGGCCCTTTTGGATCAGGCCTTTGCGGAGGCGGAGCTCGTGGACGTGCTGGACCCGCTGCTGCCCGTCTGCCGCCTGCCCGCTGGGGAAAACGAGACGCTGGGCCTTTTGCCCGCCGAGGCGGTGTCCGTGCCCCTGTTGGAGGGAGAGAGCGCCGATATACATCTGCAGCTGCCCGAGCGCGTCGATTTGCCGGTTGCGCGCGGCGAAACTTTGGGGTATGCTAGTGTATGTGTGGGCGCGGAGGAGCTGATGCGGGTCCCCTTGTACGCGGACAGGGACGTGCAGCCCCCGAGCCCCCGCCTCCGGGACAGCCTGCGCTCGATCCTGAGCCGCTGGTGTCCGGGGGAGCCAGGAAGGGGAGAGGACGAATGAGACTGCAGAAATATCTGGCCGAATGCGGCGTGGCCTCCCGCCGGGGTGCGGAGGAGCTGATCCGGCAGGGCCGCGTGACGCTCAACGGCGTACTGGTCGCCCAGATGGGCGTGCAGGTGGAGGACGGCGATGAGGTGGCGGTGGATGACAAGCCCATTGGCCGCCCGGAGCAGAAGCAATACATCATGCTGTACAAGCCCCAGGGCGTGGTCTGCACGCTGTCCGACCCGGAGGGCCGCAGGACCGTGCGCGACCTGATGCCCGAGGTGCGGGAGCGGGTGTACCCGGCGGGCCGCCTGGACTACGACACGGAGGGCCTGCTGCTGCTCACCAACGACGGCGAGATGAGCTTCGGCCTCACCCATCCCTCCCGCGAGGTGGAGAAGGTCTACTTCCTGCGCACCCGCGGCCACCTGACTCCGCAGGCACTTGGCAGGCTGGAGAACGGCGTCACGCTGGACGACGGCCACCGCACCGCGCCCGCCCGCGTGGAGCTGCTGGCCGACGACCCCGCTTTCCAGGGGCAGCAGCGGCTGCGCCTGCACGTGCACGAGGGGCACAACCGCCTGGTGCGCCGGATGGTGCAGGCCGTGGGCGGCGACGTGGTGTTCCTGCGGCGGGAGAAGATCGGGAATCTGGGACTTGGGAACTTAAAGCCCGGCCAGTGGAGGCACCTGTCCGCGGGCGAGGTGCGCTACCTAAAGGGGCTGTACGAACATGATCCCTCTTAGGAACGCGCGCTACTTATCGCAGAGCCTGCTGGAGGGCTTCGTGCGGGAGGGCGATACCTGCGTGGACGCCACGCTGGGCAACGGCCACGACTGCCTGCGCTTATGCCAAATGGTGGGCGAGACCGGCCTTGTGCACGGCTTCGACGTGCAGGAGGGGGCGATCCAAAACACCGAGGATCGCCTGCGCGAGGCGGGGATGCTGGGGCGGGCGCGGCTGCACCTCTGCTCCCACGCGGAGATGGAGAGGTTTATCTCCCCGGGCGTGCGCGTGGTGCTGTTCAACTTGGGCTGGCTGCCCGGGGGCGACCACGGCGTCACCACCCGCGCGGAGTCGACGCTCCCGGCCATGGAGGCAGCCCTGCGGCTTTTGCAGGGCGGCGGGCGGCTGCTGGTCACCATCTATCCCGGCCACGAGGAGGGCCTCCGCGAGCTGCGCGCCCTGCGGGCCTTTGCGGGCGGGCTGGACATCCGCCGCTTCAACGCCCTGTTCTGCGAATTTCCCAACCAGGGGAGCGAGGCGCCCCGCCTGCTGGCCGTGGAGAAGGCGTAAGGAAAACGCAGTTTCCTCCGGCGAGGCGAGGCCTTTTTAACCCTAAAGGGGCTTGCAGCGCCTCGGCAGACGGGAAGTTGTCACGGATTTTTAAGCAAACGCCGTTTGAAAGCTCTTATTCTTTGCCCGTAACGACTTGTAAAGACAATGCCGCAGAAGATCATTCCGATCGCGGCGCCTTCGGCAAAGTTTGAGACAACATTTAAAACGGCATTATGATCGAGCTCCGTGTGGCTGATCAAACTCGCCGCAAGCCAAAGAAAAGCCCCTGTTCACAGAAGCAGGCGTACGCGCTTTGTGTATCGTTTCCGTTCCCATATTCATGTACTCTGCCGCTTTTAATACGGCTTCTTTTGTTTCCGTAGCCATATTCCCGTTTTTTCTTTCTCCATCGATGAGCTCCCGGATACCCACCTCGTAGAGATCGGCAAGCCCGATGAGAATGTCCAAATCCGGCAGATCGTTCCCGTTTTCCCATCGTGAAACGGTCCTGGGAGAAACACCGAAATGCTCTGCCAGTTGTTCTTGCGTCAACCCTTTGCCCTTGCGAAGGCATTTAAGAAACGCGCCTGTTTTTTTTTCTGATCCATCTTAAATCCTCCTTTCTCAAAAAAATCATAACAGAGATCCGCGATAAATACCACGACACAAAGCGAGAGTTGCCGCAATTGATGGGTAGACATATCCTGTCTGCCGAGATTGGACTGGGAAAGCCCGATTTTCTGAACAGAAAAACGCTCCGGCGAGCTTGTCCTCGTCCGGAGCGTTCCTGTCTGCGTGGGCAGATGCTAATATCATGTTGGCGTATTTTTACAGGGGCAGGTTGCGCCAGACGCCGAAGGCGACCAGGGAGACGACCAGACAGACCTCGATGCCGATCAGCACGCGGCTGCGGGCGGCCCCGCCGGTGCGCACGTAAGCAACGCCGTGCCAGAGGCCGCAGAGGGCCAGCAGGGGCGACAGACACAGGAGCATCGGGTTGGCCTCCCAGGCGGCTTTCAGGTCCCCGCCCAGCAGGGCGACGCACATGCGCGTCACGCCGCAGCCGGGACAGAGAAGCCCGGTCAGCCGGCGGATGGGGCAGGGGATGGAAAAGGGCGTAAAGCGAGCCAGCAGCGCATAGGCAAGCCCGATGACCAGCGCGATCAGACAGCCCTTTAAGAGCCCAAACAGCCTAAGGCGCGCCTCACTGGGCATCCGCGATCTGGTTGAGGTCATTCTGCAGCAGCGCCATGGCCACGATCTCGAAGCCGAACAGGGACAGAAGCACGTAGATCAGCCCCATGTTGTTGTCGGCAGGCAGACCGTGGGCGACCTTGGCCCGGTTGACCTTGCCCGCGGCGGTGTAGAACCAGTACAACATATAGATGTTGCAGGTGATGAGGCCCAGCAGGACCACCACCACGCCGCTCTGGGCGTTGGGCTCCCTGGCGACGGTGTTGGTGTCATTGACCAGGCAGATCACCCAATAGATGGAGTACAGGCCGCAGGTGATGATGCTCAGGATGATGGGCAGGACCAGGTCGCGCCGGTTGATGCGCCCGCCGCGGCCGTCGGAGTAGGCAAAGGCGTTGTTGACCTGGCGCTCGAACTGCTGGGCCTGTTGGTTCTGCTGGCCCTGTTGATACTGTTGATACTGTTGATTCTGCTGGTATTGCTGGTCCTGCTGGGCATTTTCCGCGTGCAGCGGCTTTCCGCAGGAGGGGCAGAACGCGGCGCCGTCGTCGACCTGGTGGCCGCAATTGGGACAGAACATGCTGGAATCGCTCCCTTCGGTGAGTCGGTGAGTAGCATAAGGACGATTCTATTGTACAGCGCTCGACAAAAAATGCAAGACAAAGTTTCCTTTTCCTGCAAAAACTGGGTAGGGATAAAAAAGCAGGGGCGGCGTGCTGCCGCTCCTGCTCGTGGATCATATGGAAAAGTTCAGCCGATCTTCTCCCTGCCGCCCATGTACATGCGCAGAGGCTCGGGGATGCGGATGCTGCCGTCCGCCTGCAGGTTGTTCTCCAGGAAGGCGATCAGCATGCGCGGCGGCGCGACCACGGTGTTGTTGAGGGTGTGGGGGAAGTAGTTCTGCTTGTTGGCGCCGCGCACGCGGATGCCCAGCCGCCGGGCCTGGGCGTCGCCCAGGTTGGAGCAGCTGCCCACCTCGAAGTATTTCTTCTGGCGGGGGGACCAGGCCTCCACGTCGCAGGACTTGACCTTCAGATCGGCCAGGTCGCCGGAGCAGCACTCCAGCGTGCGCACGGGGATGTCCAGGGAGCGGAAGAAGTCCACGGAGTTCTGCCACAGCCTATTATACCAGGCCTTGCTCTCCTCGGGCTTGCAGACCACGACCATCTCCTGCTTCTCGAACTGGTGGATGCGGTAGACGCCGCGCTCCTCGATGCCGTGGGCGCCCACCTCCTTGCGGAAGCAGGGGGAGTAGCTGGTGAGCGTCTGGGGCAGCTCGCTTTCGTCCAGTATGGTGTCGATGAACTTGCCGATCATGGAGTGCTCGGAGGTGCCGATCAGGTACAGGTCCTCGCCCTCGATCTTGTACATCATGTTTTCCATTTCGGCAAAGCTCATCACGCCCGTGACCACGGAGGAGCGGATCATGAAGGGCGGCACGTAGTAGGTGAAGCCCCTGTCGATCATGAAGTCGCGGGCGTAGGAGAGCACGGCGGAGTGCAGCCGGGCGATGTCGCCCTTGAGATAATAGAAGCCGTTGCCGCTGGTGCGGCGGGCGCTGTCCAGGTCGATGCCGTTTAAGCGCTCCATGATGTCCACGTGGTAGGGGATCTCAAAGTCGGGCACCACGGGCTCGCCGAAGCGCTCGATCTCCACGTTTTCGCTGTCGTCGCGGCCGATGGGCACGGAGGGGTCGATGATGTTGGGGATGACGAGCATGCGGGTGCGGATCTGCTCGTTCAGCTCGTCGATGCTCCTGTCCAGCTCCTCCATTTCCCCGGCCATGGCGTTCACCTGGGCCTTGGCGGCCTCGGCCTCGTCCCTGCGGCCCTGCTTCATCAGGCCGCCGATCTGCTTGGAGATGGTGTTGCGCTGGCTGCGCAGGTAGTCCACGCGGGTCTTGGCCTTGCGGCACTTCTCGTCCAGCTCCAGCACCTCGTCGACCAGGGGGAGCTTTTCGTCCTGGAACTTTTTGCGGATGTTCTCCTTGACGGTCTCCGGCTCCGTGCGGAGCAGCTTGATGTCCAGCATAGGATCGCATGTCCTCCTTACCTTGAATTGCTCGTTGAATTGTCTGTTTACCGAACGGCACGAAAAAAGGCGCTTTCGAGACTGTCCCTTTTTTTCCTTGGGACGAAAGCTGCCTTCCGCGGTGCCACCCAAATTGCCGGCCGGTCCACCCGGCGGCCCCTTGTTCGTTTGCGCGCTGTATGGGGCGCAGCCCCGCCCGCGCATCCGATGGGTGGAAAGCCCGGCCCCTGTATAAAAGGGTCTCTGCACGCCCTGCCCGCCGGCTCGCAGCGACCGCCGACTCTCTGAATGAAGTGGCAAAAAAGGCGTGGGCCCGTCCCTCGTGGTCGCGCGCGGGCGCGTATCCACTTGCGGTTTTACCAGCTTCAAGTATACCCAATATCCGGGGCGGCCGCAAGTTAAACTTGCAAAAAAGAAGCCCTTCCCCTCTCTTTTTGGAGCAGGGGAAGGGCGGTATGCCTGTTGTTTATTCGCCGTGGCTGCGGCTTGCGATGCGCAGGCGGGCCATGGCGCGGGCCAGCATGGTGCGGGCCAGGACGTATTCCTGCATGCTCTTGCGCTGGCGCAGGCGCGCCTCGGCCAGGCGCATGCTCTCCCGGGCGCGGTTGACGTCGATGTCCTCGGGCCACTCGGCGGTCTGGAGCATGACCTCCACCTCATCGGGCAGCACGGTGGCGAAGCCCGCGGAGGCGGCGGCCTCCTTCCAGGAGCCGTCCGTCAGCTGGATGCGCAGCGTCCCCGCGACCATGGAGACCACCATGGGCTCGTGGCCGGGCAGTATGCCCACGCGGCCGTCCTCGGCCTCCACCACCAGCATGGCCACGTCCTGGTCGAAGAACGTGTGCTTGGGGGTGATGACGTTTAAGTGAAAGCTCGCTGCCATGTCATTCGCCTTTCTCTTCGCGGGCCTTGCGGCGCACGTCTTCCAGGTCGCCGGCCATGAAGAAGGCGCTCTCGGGCAGGTCGTCGGCCTCGCCGTCCACCACGGCCTTGAAGGAGGCGATGGTGTCCTCGACCTTCACGTACTTGCCGGGGATGCCGGTGAACACCTCCGCCACGAACATGGGCTGGGACAGGAAGCGCTGCAGGCGGCGCGCCCGGTGCACGGTAAAGCGGTCTTCTTCAGAGAGCTCGTCCATGCCCAAAATGGCGATGATGTCCTGCAGCTCGCGGTAGCGCTGCAGGGCCTCCAGCACGCGCTGGGCCACCTCGTAGTGCTCCCGGCCCACGATGGCGGGGTCCAGGATGCGGGAGGAGGAGTCCAGGGGGCTGACCGCCGGGTAGATGCCCATCTCAGCCACCTGGCGGGAAAGCACGGTGGTGGCGTCCAGGTGGGAGAAGATGGCGGCGGGGGCGGGGTCGGTGAGGTCGTCGGCGGGCACGTAGATGGCCTGCACGGAGGTGATGGAGCCGTCCGCGGTGGAGGCGATCCGCTCCTCCAGCGCGCCGACTTCGGTGGCCAGCGTGGGCTGGTACCCCACGGCGGAGGGCAGGCGGCCCAGCAGGGCCGAGACCTCGCTGCCGGCCTGGATGTAGCGGAAGATGTTGTCGATGAACAGGAGCACGTTCTGCTTCTCCTGGTCGCGGAAGTACTCGGCCAGCGTCAGGCCCGTCATGGCCACGCGCATGCGGGCTCCGGGCGGCTCGTTCATCTGGCCGAACACAAGGGCGGTCTTGTCGATGACGCCGGAGGAGCGCATCTCGCCCAGCAGGTCGTTGCCCTCGCGGCTGCGCTCGCCCACGCCGGTGAACACGGAGTAGCCGCCGTGCTCGGTGGCGATGTTGTGGATGAGCTCCAGGATCAGCACGGTCTTGCCCACGCCCGCGCCGCCGAACAGGCCGATCTTGCCGCCGTGGGCGTAAGGGGCCAGCAGGTCGATCACCTTGATGCCGGTCTCAAACACCTCCGTGGCGGGCTTCTGCTGCGCGAAGCTGGGGGCGGGACGGTGGATGGGGTCGCGCTTGGCGTCCTTGGGGGCGGGCATGCCGTCGATGGGGCGGCCCCGAACGTCGATGGCGCGACCCAGCATCTCGTGGCCAACGGGCACGCGCACGGGACCGCCGGTGTTCTCCACGGGCAGGCCGCGGGACAGGCCCTCGGTGGCCTCCAAAGAGATGCAGCGCACCGCGTCGCTCAAGTGCTGGGACACCTCAACGGCCACGCGCCTGTCGCCGTCCAGCACATACAGAAGGGTATGGATGGGGGGAAAGAGGTTATCCTCGAATCTTACGTCCAGCACGGGGCCCACGATGCGAACGACGCTGCCCTTGCTCATAGGCCAAGACCTCCTTGCTCGGGGTTGCCGGAGACGATCTCCGTGATCTCCTGGGTGATGACGGCCTGCCGGGCGTGGTTGAGCTGCAGCCGCAGCTTGCCCAGCATCTCGTCCGCGTTCTTGGTGGCGGCCTCCATGGCGCTCATGCGGGCGCTGTGCTCGCTGGCGAAGGACTGCACCAGTGTGGAATACACAAGGCCGATCAGGTAGTGGGGCACGATCTCCTCCAGCGTCTTTTCCGCAGAGGGGAAGTAGCTCAAATGCCCGGTGGGGGTGTGGAAGGGCTGCGCGTCCGAAAAGTCGTCCCGCAGGATGGGAAGGAGCCGCAAAACGCGGGGTTCCTGCAGGCCTATGTGCTTAAGCTCGGTGTAGGCCACGTAGACCTCGTCCAGCATCTTGCTGCGGAACAGGGAGCACAGCTCGTAGGTGATGGTCCGGGCGCTCTCCAGGTCCGGGCTCTGGATGATGTGCAGGTAGTTGACGTCCGGGTGCATGCCCAGCGCCTGGAAATAATCGCTGGCCATGTGGCCCACGGTAAAGAGGAAGCGCTCGTTGAAGCCGCCTTCCTCCATGGCCCGGCGGGCCAGGCGGAGCACGTCCTGGTTGTAGCCGCCGCAGAGGCCCTTATCCGCCGCGATCACCAGAAACGCCGCGCGCTTGCCGGGGTGCTGGCGGAAGTAGGGGTTGGCCGCGATGGACGCGCCGCTGTTCTCCAAAAGAAAGCGGATCACGGAGCGGGCCTTCTGGAAGTAGATCAGGTTGTTGTCGTGCATCTGGATGGCCCGGCGCATCTTGGCCGAGGAGATCAGGTGCATGGCCCGGGTGATCTTGGCCGTGTCCTCGACGGCGCTGATGTGGCGGCGGATCTCGGAAACGGAGCTCATGCGCCCGCACCGGCTTCCGTCTTCTGTCCGTGGCGGGCAAGCCACAGCCCGACGCCGTCGCGGATTAGCTGCTCGCACTCCTCATCCAAAGCGCCCGTGCGCTCGATGCGTGTGCGGACGGTCGGGTGCGCCGTGGCCAGGAACTCCGGGAACTCCGCCTTGAAGGCGCGCAGCAGGGAGGCGTCCGCGCTCATGGGCAGCAGCCTGCGGGTGAAGGCGTAGAGCAGCACCACCTGGGAGGCGTTGGGCAGGGGCGCGTTGTTGCTCTGGCGCAGCAGCTCCATCAGCATGGCGCCGTACTGCAGCGTCTCCTGCGTGGCGGCGTCCATATCGGAGGAGAACTGGGCGAACACCTGCAGCTCGCGCAGCTGGGCCAGCTCTATGCGCAGGCTGCTCGCGGCCTTGCGCATGGCCTTGTTCTGGGCGGAGCCGCCCACGCGGGAAACGGACAGGCCGCCGTTGACCGCCGGGCGCGTGCCGCCGCGGAACAGGTCGGCGTCCAGATAGATCTGTCCGTCCGTGATGGAGATGACGTTGGTGGGGATGTAGGCGGAGATGTCGCCCGCCTGCGTCTCGATGATGGGCAGGGCGGTCAGGGACCCGCCGCCGTTCTCCTTGGAGAGCTTCGCCGCCCGCTCCAGCAGGCGGGAATGCAGGTAGAACACGTCGCCCGGGTAGGCCTCGCGGCCCGGCGGCCTGCGGAGCAGCAGGGACATGGCGCGGTAGGCGACCGCGTGCTTGGTCAGGTCGTCGTAGACGATCAGGGCGTCGCGGCCCTGGTGCATCACGTATTCGGCCATGGCGCAGCCGCAGTAGGGGGCGATGTATTGCAGCGTGGCGGAATCCGAGGCGGTGGAGCAGATCACGCAGGTGTACTCCATGGCCCCGGCCTTTTCCAACGTGTTGATGAGCTGGGAGACGGAGGAGGCCTTCTGGCCCACGGCCACGTAGAAGCAGGCCACGTCCTTGCCCTTCTGGTTGAGGATCGTGTCCACCGCGATGGAGGTCTTGCCGGTCTGCCTGTCGCCGATGATCAGCTCGCGCTGGCCGCGGCCGATGGGCACCATGGCGTCCACGGAGACAAGGCCCGTCTCCATGGGCGTATCCACGGGGCTGCGCGCCAGGATGGACGGCGCGGGGGACTCGATGGGCGAAAAGCCCGCCGGATGCAGCCGCTTGCCGCCGTCCAGGGGCTGGCCCAGAGGATCGACCACGCGGCCAAGCAACGTGTCGCCCACGGGCACGGACAGCACCTGCCCCGTGCCGTAGGCCTTCTGGCCCACGGAAACGTCGGCGTCGCTGCCCAGCAGCACCGCGCCGACCTCGTTTTCCTCCAGGTTCATCACGATGGCAAAGCCGCCCTGCTCGAACTCGATCAGCTCGCCCAGGCGGCAGCCGGTCAGCCCGTCCAGGTGGGCGATGCCGTCGCCCGCGCGCAGCACGTACCCCGCGCCGCGCACGTCCGGCAGGGGCGTGTAGGCGGCCAGGCGGGACTTGAGCTCGCGGCCTATGCTCTGAAAGTCAAACGCGGACATGGCTTTCCTCCTCCCGGCTCGTGCGCAGGGCGTTCAGCACGTCCTGCAGCTGCCTCTGCAGGCTGCCGTCGAAGGCGCGGCCGCCCACCTCCACGCGCACCCCGCCCAACAGGGAGGGGTCTACCTGCGTCTCAAGGCGGACTTCCTGCCCCAAAAGGGCGGAAAAACGGCGCTCCACGGCGGACTGCTCCGCCGCGTCCAGGGGCTTTGCGCTGAGCATCTTCCCTTGCAACATGCCCGTCAGCCTACCTTCTCTAAGAATTGATCGATCAGGCGCCGGTTATCCTCTAAGGACACCTCGCGCTCCAGCAGCTTGGAGGCGATCAGCACCGCCAGCTGGGCGGATTCCTCCACCATGGCCTCGTGGGCGTTCTTGCGGATGTTCTCCGCTTCCTCCCCGGCGCGGCGCACGATCTCGTCGGCCTGTCTCTGGGCCTCTGCGAGTATCTCCTGCGCGCGCTCCCGGGCCTGTGCTTCGCCCTCGGTCTCTGCGTGCAGGGCCTTCTGCTGGGCCTCGTGCAGGGCGTCCTGGCTCTCGGCCAGGCGCGCGTCCGCTTCCTTGTCCTTCCGCTCGGCATCGTCCAGCTGGGCCTTCACGCCGTCGGCCCGCTTCTTCAGGAAGCGGGAAACGGGCTTGTAAAGCAGGAAGTACAGCGCCACGAACAGGATCGCGGCGTTGGCCACGTGCCAGAGGATGGTGCGGACATCAAACAGTCCTTCCAAATCGGTTCACCCCCACATCACAAGAGGCCGCGTCACACGGCGGCGCCCAGCACGAAGATGAGCAGGATGGAGACGAGCAGCGCGTACACGGCGGTGGTCTCCATCATGATGAGGCCGAACATCAGCGAGGAGTTGATCTTGCCGGCAGCCTCGGGCTGGCGGGCGATGGCGTCCACGGAGTGAGCGGTGGCGATGCTCATGGAGACGGCGGCGGCGCCGCAGGCAAGGGCGGCGATGGCGGCCGCGATGGCGATGAAGCCCAGGGTGGTCATGGTTGGTTTACCTCCTTCAGGATGTGCCCCGGCTCCGGCCGGGAGACAGGATCGTCTTTAGAAATTGGTCTCTATATCGAGGCGGGACCGCCCGCCTTGGGATCGGAGGGTCTGAGGTCTTACTCCGCTTCCTCCACGGCCTCGCCGGTGTAGGTGAGGAACAGCAGGGCAAAGACGAAGGTCTGGATGCCCACGTGCAACACGTTAAAGTAGGCGGAGATGGCGGCGGGCAGCAGCAGGGGCACCACCGCGTAGATGAGCTGCATGATGACGCCGCCCACCAGCACGTTGGCGAATAAGCGGATGCCCATGGAGAAGGGCGCGATGCAGTCGGCCAGCACCTTCACCGGGAAGACCACCGCCGAGGGGGTGGAGAGGTTGCGCAGGCGGCCCTTCACGCCGCGGAAGCGGACGGAGGTCACGTTGACCATCACGAAGGAGCACAGGCCCAGCGCCACGGTGCAGTTGATGTCCTCGGTGGCGGGGGGCAGGCCGAAGATCTCCACGAAGGTGGTGAAGAACACGTAGAAGATGAACGTTAAGGCGAAGGGCGCCACGAAGCGGGCACAGCCGCCCACGCGGCCCTTTGCGAAGGATTCCAGGGACTCCACGGCCAGCTCCAGCACGTTCTGCAGCCCCTTGGGCTTTTCGGTAAAGCGGCGGATGCAGCAGAAGTAGAGGACCACCAGACCCAGCACCAGCAGCAGGATCACGCTGCTGGCGATGATGCCGGACTGCGGCAGCCGGACGCCGAAAAGCGTAACGTATTTGGGATAGATGCTGACCTCCAGATCGATCAAGCGTAGGACCTCCCATTTCCATTGGGCGCGGCGGGAAAGGGCCGCGGACGGCAGGGGACGCAAAGCGCCGCTGCCGGAATGATTTTCGTTAAAAGTATAACAGCTTGCCGGGAGAAAGCAAGCGTTTTATTGGAACACTGGATTAAAAATCGGTTTCGTTTTTTGTCCTTTCCGATGAAAAACCCCCGCCGTTTTGGGGAGCGGGGGAAGGGCGCGGGCCGGAAACGGCCGCTTGCAGGGACCCCAATAACTGTACATCGCATATCGGAAATGAGGGGATGTGGAGGTTTTTTCCAATGGAAAACGCCGCGCTTTTGCGGGCAAGGGGATGTTCGGCGGGAGCTGTCTGTTGAAGCTGTTCCGCTGGTCCCGATAGATGTTCAGCCGGAAGAAAGGCGCTTTTTCCGATGAAAAACCCCCGCCGTTTGGTGGGCAGGGGGAGGGCGCGGGCCGGAAACGGCCGCCTGCGGCGGCTCCGATAACTGTACATCGAGTATGAAAAATAGAAGGGACGCGGAGGCTTTTCCCAATGAAAAACCCCTGCCGTTCATGTGGGCAGAGGTCTTGTGCGAATGGAAGCAGCGCCGTGCGGCGCGCGCCTTCTTTTATGTGGAGAAGGGACGTTGTGAAAACGTCGGCAGCGGGTCAATCTTTTACGCGGGCAGGGGATACTGCGCCTCGGAGACGGCCTTCTGCAGCCCTTCCACCAGCTCCACCGCGCGGAGCATCTCCTCCTTGGTGGGTTCCTCGGCGGTGGGGGTGATGTTCTCCGCCGCGTACACGGTGAGCAGGGACAGCTCGTTGGGCAGGTCCTTGAGCAGAGCGCTCTGGGCCTTCACCTGCCGCAGGAGCAGGGCGATGTGGTGGGTCTTGGGCGGCTGCTGCCCGTGGAAGGCGAGCACGCCCTTGAGCGTCAGCTCCGCTGCCTGCTGGCAGTGGAAGCAGACCAGGGCGGCGTGGGGCTGCTCCACGGCGGACAGCGTCTGGGCGGCGCGCAGGTCGGCCATGGCGGCTGTGAACCAGCGGACGGCGTTGGCGAGGTTTTGGATCTGCATTTGCGTTGGGCTCCTTTCGGGCGGCATCGCGGGGCGTTCTTTGGATACAGACTACAACGAAAGAGGGCGGCTGTCAAGCTCCCTTGTTTTGACAAAAAACCGGCGCCCGATCTTCATCGGGCGCCGGGGAAATGTCGGAAGGTCTTTGTGCCGCTTTATTCCTCGGGCATGACCACGGTCATCTCGCGGCCGCCGCTCAGCGTGACCTCCGCGCAGCCGTCCAAGACGGGGGAGGCCTGCTCGTAGATCGCGGCGAAGGCCCAGCGGCCGTCCTCGTCCAGGTAGCCGTACAGGCCGTTGCTGGCCAGCGCCACGGCGTAGCCCTCGGAGTAGTCGTCCACGTCGACCACCGCGTAGGGGAGCGGGGTGCCGTCCTGCAGGTAGGAGACCGCCTCGCCGCCCGCAGAGAGCGTCAGGGGCTGCACGTCCGCGGCGACGCTTTCCCGCGCCCGGGCCAGCTGAATGCCGTCGTCGGCCCCGCCGGCCGTGGGATGGGTGAGCCCCGGCAGCAGCAGCGCGCCGGAGACGGCCATCACCAGCAGGCAGGCCGCGGCGGCCAGGCCCAAAAACAGGCCCTTAGGTCTCTGCCTGCGGGCGGCCCGCTCGATGGACGAGTTCACGCGGGCCACGGTGCGCTCATCCACGCACAGGCCGCGGGTGTTTTCGTCGATCACGTCCTTTAGGGACAGCAGCAAGCGGTCCAGCTCGCGGCTTCTTTCAGTTTCCGCCATCTTTGAGATCCCCCTTTAGGGCTTCGGCGAGGCGGGAGCGCGCGCGCATCAGGCGGGTGCGCACCGTGACCTCGGGTATGGAGAGAATGCGGGCGATCTCCCCGGTGGGCAGATCGTTGTAGTAGAAGAGCAAAACGACGTCCTTGTATATGGTGGGCAGATCCATCACGGCCTTATACAGGAGCTGCTTCGTCTCGCCGCGCAGGGCCTCGCTTTCCGGCGTGGGCATGGGCGCGGGGGCGTCGAAGCCCTCGGCCATGGGCAGCACCCGGCGGTGCCAGGCGCTCTTGATCACGTCCTTGCACAGGTTGATGGTCACGCGCAGTATGTAGGCCTTCTCGCTCTGCTCGTCCGGCAGGTCGGGCTGCTTGTTGTACAGGCGCAGGAACACGTCCTGGCAGACGTCCTCCGCGCGCTGGCGGTCCTTGAGGTACAGGTACGCCTGCCGCAGGACCATCGTGCCGTACTGGCGCACCAGCCGATCGATATCCAGCTGCTTCTGCACGCCGTCACCACCTTTCTAACGAGGGCGCCGCGTTCCGCGTTCCCGAAAATGGAAAAAACTGAGATACAAAAATGATACAAAGCCGAAGGGGGTCTCTTTGGGGGAAAAGGCAAGCGATTTTCAGCGAACCTGGCCGCCGTCTTTTCAGCGAACCTGGCCGTCACCGCGGATCACGTACTTATACGTGGTCAGCTGCTCCAGGCCCATCGGCCCGCGGGCGTGCAGCTTCTGGGTGGAGATGCCGATCTCCGCGCCGAAGCCGAACTCGCCGCCGTCGGTGAAGCGGGTGGAGGCGTTGACGTACACCGCCGCGGAGTCGATCTCGTTAAGGAAACGCTCCGCCGCCGCGCGGTCGTTGGTCAGGATGGCCTCGGAGTGGCGGGTGCTGTATTTTCGGATGTGGGCGATGGCCTCGTCCAAGCCGGATACGATCTTGACCGAGAGGATGAGGTCGTTGTATTCGGTGAAGAAGTCCTCCTCGCTGGCGGGGACGGCCAAGCCGCCCAGCAGCGCGCAGGTTTTTTCGCAGCCGCGGATCTCCACGCCGAGGGCGGTGAGCTCTTTTATACACTCCGGCAGGAAGGCTTCGGCGATGGCTTCGTCCACCAGCAGGCTCTCCGCCGCGTTGCAGACGGAGGGGCGTTGGGTCTTGGCGTTGACGATCACACGCCGCGCCATGGCGAAGTCGTTGCAGCCGGAATGCACGTACACGTGGCAGTTGCCCGCGCCGGTCTCGATCACGGGCACCTTGGCGTTCTCCACCACCGAGCGGATGAGGGACGCGCCGCCCCGGGGGATGAGCACGTCCAGGGACTCCCGCAGGCCCATCAGCTCCCGGGCCGCCTCGCGGGAGGTATCCTCCAAAAGGGAGACGCAGTCCGCGGGCAGGCCGGCCTTTTCCAGCGCTCCCCTGAGCAGGCTGACGATGGCGGTGTTGGAATGGATGGCGTCCGAGCCGCCCCGCAGTATGCAGGCATTGCCGGACTTTACGCACAGGGCGGCGGCGTCGGCGGCCACGTTGGGCCGGGACTCGAAGATGATGCCGATCACGCCCAGGGGCACGGTGCGCTTTTCGATGAACAGGCCGTTGGGCCTCGTCCAGCCGGAAAGCACGCGGCCCAGCGGATCGGGCAGGGCGCGCACGTCGCGCAGGCCCTGGGCCATGCTTAAGACGCGCTTGTCCGTCAGCGTGAGGCGCTCAAGGAAGGCGTCCGTCCGGCCGCTCTGTGCAGCCTGCTGCAGGTCCTTTTCGTTGGCCGCAAGGAGCGGCTTTACGTTCGCTTCCAGGGCGGCGGCCATTTCCTCCAGGGCCCTGTCGCGCAGAGCGGCAGGCGCCTGCGCCAAGCACGCGGCCGCGTCGCGGGCCTTGCGCCCAAGTTCCACAGGTCCCAGCATGAAATACGCACCTCCCCAAAATGGATCGTATTTTTTATTATACCGCCAAGCCCGTTTTTTTGTCAATTTAAAAGGGGAAAGCGGCGGCGCCCGAGATGTAAACAAGTAAGCAAAAGGGCGGCCTCGCCGCCGCCCCGCTGTGTTCTTTATCCCTCCGCCAGGAACTGTTCGATCGCCTTCTTGATGACCTGCGTCTGCGGCGTTCCGGTCGAAACGCATTTCTCCTTGAACGCCTCCGCCAGCTCTTTCGGAATGCGCGCGACGATGGAGCCGTATGCCTTCTTGTTGTACCGGTTCTTGACCACCGAGGAGGTTTTCGTCCTTCTCTTTTCCGTCATGCTCTCATTCTCCATCAAAAGAGGTCTTCCCGCTCCACATAGGCGCGCAGGGCCGCCTCGTCCCCGCAGACGTCCTTCGGGACCTTGATCTCGATGGTCAGCGGGCCGACCTTGCGGGATACCGCCCACAGGGATATTTTTTCCGTCACGTCAAAGATTTTGCCGTTTTTCTCGATCTGCATAAAGCATTCTCCTTTCCGTTTCATGACAGCCCACGAAAGGCTTCTTTATTATTGCTTTCATTTTAGTCTATATATTGCAGTATGTAAATGCTTTCTACAAAAGAAAATGGCGATGAAATGCCGCTTTCAGTGCTTTTTCACGCGGCGGTTGGAGCGGCGAAAACGAAAAACGCGAAATGAGACGGGCCCCCGTTTGAGATTTCCTGCCTGCTGTGGTATACTTTCAAACAGAATATGATCGTCCGGCGGGCGACGGGTTTTAAGGTAAGCGCGCCGGGGAGAGGGATGTGAGACCATCATGGAGACCGCCGTGATCCTGGCCGCCGGTCAGGGCACCCGCATGAAGTCCAAGACCCATAAGGTGCTGCACAAGGTCTGCGGCAGGGAACTGATCGACTACGCCGTGGAGCTGGCCCGCTCCGCCGGGGCGGAGAAGCCCATCGTGGTGGTGGGCTTTGGCGCGGAGGAAGTCAAGGCCCATCTGGAAGGCCGCGCCGTCTTCGCCACGCAGGACCCGAACAGCTGGGGCACAGGCGCCGCCGCCCGCGCGGCCGCGGAGCTGCTGCCGGACGAGGGACTGGTGTTCCTGATGGCCGGGGACGCGCCTCTGTTCCGCAAGGAGTCCATGCAGGAGCTGAAGGCGGCCGTAGAGGCGGGCGCCGCCTGCGCGCTGCTTGCCGCCGTCATGGACGACCCCTTCGGCTACGGCCGCGTGGTGCGGGACGAGGAAGGCTTCGTCCGCGCCCTGGTGGAGGAGAACGAGGCGGACGAGGAGCAGAAGAAGATCCGCGAGGTGAACGTCTCGCTCTACTGCATCCGCACCCGGGCGCTCAAAAAGGCGCTGCCCCTTCTGCCTTTGCATGAGAAGAAGGGCGAATACTACCTGACCGACATCGTGCCCATCCTAAGCGGCATGGGCGAGAAGATCGCCGCGGTGCGCTGCGCCGCCGAGGACAGCTTCGGCGTCAACGACCGCGTGCAGCTGGCCCAGGCAGAAAAGATCGTGCGCCGCCGCATCCTTGAGCGCCACATGCGGGACGGCGTGACCATCATCGACCCGGATTCCACCTACATCGAGGCGGACGTGGTCATCGGGCGGGACAGCGTGATCTATCCCGGCTGCATCCTGCAGGGCAGGACCGTGCTGGACGAGGAGGTCACGCTTTTGCAGAACTGCCGCCTGAACAACGCGTCCGTGGGCCGCGGGACCACCGTGGAGAGCAGCACGCTGCTCGACTGCAGGGTGGGGGAGAACACCACCGTCGGCCCCAACGCCTACCTGCGCCCGAACACGAACGTGGGCAGCCACTGCCGCGTGGGCGACTTCGTGGAGATCAAGAACTCCACCATCGGCGACGGCACCAAGGTCTCGCACCTGACCTACGTGGGCGACGCGGACCTGGGGAAGAACATCAACCTGGGCTGCGGCGTGGTGTTCTCCAACTACGACGGCAAGACGAAGCATCGCTGCGTGGTGGAGGACGACGCCTTCATCGGCTGCAACGTGAACCTGGTGGCCCCGGTGCACATCGGCCAGGGCGCGTACGTGGCCGCAGGTTCCACTATCGTCAGGGACGTGGAGCCCATGGCCCTTTCCATCGCCCGGCAGCAGCAGCGGGACATCTCCGGCTGGGTGCAGGCCCGCAAGGCCGCCGGCAAGCTGTGAGAAACGTAATTTTAATTGGAAGGGATCGAGAAGAAAATGAGCGGACGACACGACTTCCTGACGCTGGCGGCGGAGCGCTGGTCCGTGCGCAGCTTTGAGAACAGGCCCCTGGAGCAGGCCGACCTGGACCAGATCTTGGAGGCCGGACGGCTGGCCCCCACGGGCTGCAACTACCAGGCCTGGCGGGCGCTGGTGCTGAACGGCGGGGAGGCCATGGAGAAGCTGCGGCCCTGCACCCGCTGCCACTTTGGCGCGCCCGCGGCCATACTGGTGCTCTACAACAAGAACGAATGCTGGACGCGGCGCTACGACGGCAAGCAGGCGGGCGAGGTGGACGCCTCAATCGTCGCCACGCACATGATGCTGGAGGCCGAGGACATCGGCGTGGGCAGCTGCTGGGTGATGTACTTTGACCCGGCGAAGACGCGGCAGGCGTTCAACATCCCCGAGGAGCTGGAACCCGTCGCCCTGCTGGTGATGGGCTACCCCGCGAAGGATGCCGCGCCCTCCCCGCTGCACGAGCAGTCCCGGCCCTTGGACGAGCTGGTGCGGTACGGCAGCTTCTAGGGGAAACGGTATAAAAGGCCGCTTTCCTCGAAAAACCGCGAGGGGAGATGCGCTTTTCCCCCTGCACGAACAGTCCCTGTTTTGAGCATGACGGTATCGCTCTCTGTGGCAGCGTTCGCCCAAGAAACACAAGAGATCGACACCAGAGTTGAAGACGCATGTGTTGATGTCAGCTGTTTCTGACAAAGCATCCACGCATGTAGAAGATAGGTAGTAAAATGAAATGTCCATATTGTAATGACGAAATGACGGAAGGCTTTGTGCAAAGTGCCAGACAAGTTTTTTTCACTACGGAGACGCTATGTTCATTCGATAGCAGTATTTTTTTAGACCTCTCATAAAGCCGGAAAGCCCTGATACCAAGCGGTTTCAGGGCTTTTCCATGTCACTCGCCCTTGTAGACAAATTCGTGGATTATCCCGTTTTTGAAGGTGATGGACATGATTTTGCCGTTTTTGATACAAAAGTTGGAGCTTACCGAATTGATAAAATCCTTCAAAATTCGGGGGTCAGTCTCCATCAGGAGACGCTTGTAATCGACGAACCTTTTGTCGGCGAGACGCTGGGTGATGATGAAGTAGCTGGCCTTCTCCAGAAACTCCTCATCCGTGAGAGAGAACTGAGAGGAGATGTCCTTGCTGATTTCATCGAGTCGGGCGTTGACCTTTTCGAGCTGCTCGGCAAGGTTGTTCTTCTCGATGATGTACTCCCTCTCAGACATATCCTCCTCCGAGTAGAGGTAGAGGGACTTCAACCGGGAGAGCGCCCGGTCGAGGCGTCGGCGCTCGGAGAGGAGCATATCACGCTCGGTCTCGGCGTCGCCGGAGGAGACCTTCGGGACATACGGAACGCCCGACACCTGCGACTTGTAAAGGGAATATAGCTCCATGAGGCCCGGCTCCTTGATGTGGTCCACATCGGCGAACATCTCTCCCCTGAGTAGCTTCTTCTGGAGCGTCTCCGGGGAGGTCGTCTTACCGAAGCTGGCCCGCGCCCGGATGAGGTTGGCGATGTAGTTGAGAACGAAAGGGCCAATCTTGGTGTCCGAGATGTACTTGTTCGTGCAACCGTCGTTCCTACGATGGCTCATACAGGCGTAGTTGGAGGGACGGTAGCCGTCCTTGTGGGTCCGGCAGTTACTCGTGGCACTCATCACGCTCCCGCAGACGCCGCAGGTGAGGAGACCGGCGAATACATGGACATTCTTCCGAGCGTAGGTCTTTCCTGCCGACTGCCACCCTCGCCGGTTCTGTACGAGGCTCTCGGCGATGGCTCTCCACCGCTCCGGCGTGACGATGGCGGGGTGGTGGTCCGGGACAATGACCCACTCTGCCTCGGGCTTCAAATCCTGATGGGAGTTCCGCTTCGACATGGCCCTCTGGTTGTAGCGGTAGGTCCCGGTGTAGAAGGGGCTTTTGAGGATGATGGAGACGGTGGTCGGGTTCCACTCCTTGCCGCTCCGATGCCGGACGCCGGAGGCGTTCAGGGCCTTCGCCACCTGAAGGAGGGAGTGGTGCTGCTCATAGAGGTCGTACATCCGCAGGACGACAGCGGCCTCCTCCTCGTTGATGGAGAAGGTCTCGGTGTTCTTGTCGTAGGTGTACCCGTAAGGGACCTTGCCCCCGTTCCACAGCCCGTTCCCGGCCCGAGAAATCATCACCGCCGTGACACGCTCGCCGGTCATCTTCCTCTCCAGCTCCGCAAAGACGAGGATGATTTTCAACATGGCCTCGCCCATAGCGGAGGAGGTGTCGAACTGCTCGTTCTTCGAGACAAAGGTCACGCCCAGCCGCCGCAGCTCCTCGTACATGGCGGCGAAGTCCAGCAGGTTCCGGCTGATGCGGTCCAGCTTCCACACCAAGACGTGGGAGAACTCACCGCCACGGACCCTTGTCATCATATGCTGGTAGTCGGGCCGGTCAGTATTCTTTGCGCTGAACCCGGCATCCTCAAAAATCTCATAAGAGTCGGCGTTGAGGACATACCGGGCGTAGTTCGTCAGGTCCTCCCTCTGAAGGGGGAGACTGTCCTGGTCCGCCTGATAGCGAGTGGAGACCCGGACGTAGATTGCCACACGGGTGGTATTCAGCCGGTCAGTCAGTTTGCTCATCCGATTTCACCTCCGTAATGAAAAAGCCTCTCTCCTCTTTCGAGGAGGAGGCTTCTCTCTTTTCGATGTGCTTCGTGAAGTCGATGTGCAGGAGATTGGACCCCTGCCTCATCCGGCTTTCTCGGTAGCTGCGCCTTGCTTCTGCTGCAATACGGTAGTTTTTTCCTCTGGCGTGAGATAGCTGTCGAGGACGGACCAGACGATGTTCTTGTGGTCGGCGTCCGCTCGCCGGTAGGCGTTGGCGAGTATCACGATGTCCTGCTCCGGCTCTTTGCTGGGGATGGGGCTGAGGGAAAGGTCCATGATGTAGTCGATGGACACATTCAGGGCCTTGGCGATGCGAGCCACTATATCGAGATTGGGCTTGTGGATGCCCGACATATAGCGGGAGATGGTCGCCTCCGTGGTCTGGGCCTGTTCAGCGAGCCAGTTCTGCGACACGCCCTTCTGCTCCACGATGTCTCTGAGTCTGGTTGAAAAGTCTGCCATTTCAATTACCTCCTGCAAGTTTATTATAGCAATCTTATAAACATAGTCAAGATTTCTTACTGTTTTTATAAGAAACCCCTTGACCATATAACAAAAAGGGTATATAATATGATAGACACCCAGAAGAAAGGAGGAAAGTCAGATGAACCTCACCGAACTGAAAGTCGCCCGTATCCGTCACGGCGTCAAGGCGAAGGCCATAGCGGACGCTCTCGGGAAAACGGTGGACAGCTACATGAAGCGTGAGTACGGCAGCGTCGGCATCACACTGAGCGATATGGTCGCCCTCACCAAGGTCATGGACCTGTCCCTTTCGGAGTTCATCACTATTTTTTTTAGTGGGGACTTACCGTTTTTACAAGATGAGCGTGAAGATTATGATTTTCGTCAGTACGTCTACCCTCTGGTCGAGGCCCGCAAGCGGGCTGGCATGACGGAGGAACAGGCGGCTCAGAAGCTCCAGCTCCCCGTGTCCGCCTATCGGCAGAGGGAGAGAGGTCGAGTGCTGGTCTCGCCGGTCGAGTGTGCGATACTGTCGAAGATGTACGGGCTGACTCTTACCGAGTTCAACGACGTATTTTTCCGCTCCTGCTTACCGTTCCGCAAGACCGACCTTCTTGACCTCACCCATATCATACCGCAGAAAGCTGGTGGAATAAATGCCGAAAAGAGGGACGAAATGTGCGGCTAACGCCTTCTACCTCGCACGAATGGCGGCGGCAAAGTACAATGACCGCCTTGCGTCGAGGGAAGGGGCTGCGGAAGTCACCGGCCTCGAAAGGAACAGGATAGCCTACACGGAGCTGGGCACCATCTGCCCGTACCCGGAGGAGGTCCTGGTCTATGCGGATGCCTACAACGCCCCGGAACTCATCAACCACTTCTGCGCCCACCTGTGTCCCATCGGGCGTGAGACCGTGGATGCGGTGAGTACCGGGTCGCTGGAGGCGGCGAGCCTGAAGCTGCTGGCTTCGACCAAGTGCATCACCAGCATCCGGGAGGAGCTGGTGGACATCGCCGAGGATGGAGTCATCGACGACAGCGAGAAGGACAAGATGACCGAGATACTCGAACGCCTCAGACAGGCGTCCAACGACATCAAGGCGTTGGAAATCGTCTACCAAAAATTGATGAAGGAGGGAGGGCGATGAGATGGCAGACTTCCGAAAGGAGGCCCTGATTAAGGTCCTGCGTGAGGAGTTCGGTATCACGAGCGCAGCGCAGCTACTGGATGCAATCGGGTCCATGAAGAAGCTGGACATATCTCAGTTCGTCCTCCTTCCTGCTTTGAAAGGAGAAGAACGACATGGAGCAGCCAAATCGTAGCCTCACCAGAGAGGAGAGAGCGGCCCGCCGCAGGAAGCGCCACCGCCGACAAGTGTTCGGTCTGCTGACACTGATGCTGATGATGGTGGTGGCTCTGGTGTCACTCGGCTTCGCAATCAGCGAGGCATCCGCTACAAACCGTCAGGAACAGCCGCAAGCGGCCCCGGAGTATAAAGAATACACCCCGGAGGAACCCGCCGTAAAAACGGCCCTGGGGCCGCAGGAACCCGCTGATGATGAGGAGCTTTTACTTCCCCCGGCAGAGATAACGAACGAGATACTGCTGGAGTCCGGCATCCTCTCCGACGACATCCCACTCAGCTATGAGTTGCAGCTCGACACGAGGGAAGCGTCCACCACCTTCGATGTGCCCTATGAGTTGTTGCTGGCGATGATGTTCCGGGAGAGCAGCTTCCAGACGGACGCCCACAATGACATCTGCTGGGGGCTGATGCAGGTACACCAGATGAACTTCGAGTGGCTGGAGACAGAGCTGGCAGAGTACGGCGTCACCGATGTGAAGAACGACCCTCGGGACAACATCTGGGCCGGGGCCTATATCATCGGGGGCCACCTCGATAAGTACGGGGATGTCCACAAGGCGCTTATGTCTTACAACTGCGGCGAGTACGGAGCCAGCAGACTCTGGGAGCAAGGCTACGAGTCCTCGCAGTACAGCCGGAACGTCGTGGAGACGATGGGTGAGTACATCGAAGGTTGAGCGATACCGAAACGCAAGACCAGAGAAAAAATTTCAAAAATCTTCAAAAACTCCCTTGCCCAAACTCACTGAATATACTATAATTATAATGTAGGTAGAAAAATTATAGAAATTGTAAGGAGGAAGGGCAGATGCCGCAGGTGATTTCCTTTGTGGGAGGTAAGGCCCCGAAAACGACGGCCCGCATCATCGAGAGCGCCAAGCTGGGGTCCACGATTACGGGACGGCAAGGGAAGGGCCTCCGCTCGATGCTCCATCCGCTCACGCTGGTAAAGACCGAGGACGGCTGGAGGCACCCCGACGAGGTAGACCCCAACGCCCGGTTCCGGGCTTCGAGGGGGTTCACCACCGAGGAGCTGTTCAGAGCGCCGACGAAGGGAGGGGCCTTCGACAAGGGCAACCTCTACAACCTGACGCTGGCGGAGTAAGGTAGCGGTAAAGTCCGTAGGGGTCATTGCGCCCCGGCCTTGCAAAATCGTAAGAAATCGGAAGGAATTGTAGGTGATGTATATGAAGATGGAGGACCTGGACCAGAGCCGCATCGCCGAGGTCGTGGATGAGGTGGAAGCCCAGACGGGGTACAACTTCTTCCCCTGCGAACTCGCCGGTGTCATCCAGCTCACCATCCGTAAGTGCGAGACGAAGGGGAAGGACATCGAGTATTTCTACCTGCTGCTCAGGGACGAGCTGAAGGACTTCCTGTTCCGGGCGCACATCAACGCAATGTGGATTTTGAACCAGAGGAGGGAAGAACAGTGTGTGAAATCTGCCACATGAACCCCTGCCACCCGCAATGCCCGAACGCTCCCGACCCGGAGCCGGTTTACACCTGCAAAATCTGCGGTGAGGCCATCAGGGTCGGGGAGGACTACTACGAGATGGACGGCGAGTTCTACCACGCCGAGTGCTTCGAGGACAACGCCGTTGACATCCTAATGAACGAGTGCGGGGCCATCAAAGGGGTCGCCGAACCCGACGATTGGAGGTGAGAAAGATGACACAGACCGAGAAAAGGTTGAGGGCGCTGGAGAGGGAAGTGGCCCGGTTGAGGCTGGAACAGCAGTCCGCTCCGCCCCCGTCCTACTACGACATCGCCAAGGAGCGGTGCCAGAGGTATTGGGAGGACAACAAGGACCCGTGGAGCGGCTGGGGCGTTTACAGCGAGTGCATGGAAATCGCTCGCTCGGCCTTCAAGACCAAGAGGAACTGCTGCAAGTGCCGGTATCAGCCGAGGGACTACATCACTACGATGGAGGACGTAGACGAGTTCTGCCTCCTGTTCCAGCGGTTCCTCCGGGTTTACCTCGAATACCAGAAGGAGGGGCGCAGGGCATGGTAACAGCAGTAACCTTCCCGGAGCTGACCTTCGAGGAGCGGCGACACATCTACAAGCTGAACGGGATGGAGATACCGAGCGTGACGACCATCATGCAGCCGCTCTCCAGCGACGTTTACGGGCACATCGACGACAAGGTGCTGGACCGGGCAGCGGCCCGAGGGACCGCCGTCCACGAGGCCATCGAGAACTTCGTGAAGTTCGGGGTGGAGGACATCCCGCCCGAACACGCCGGGTACTTCGACGCCTTCCTCAAATGGTACGAGGAGCACCACGTCAAGCCCGCAGGGACGGAAATCCGGCTCTACCATAAGAGCCTGATGTACGCCGGGACCGCTGATATGGCGGCAGAGGTCGATGCCGCTGATACCCTCATCGACTTCAAGACCTCATCGTCCGTCCAGAAGATGCTCTGCGGGGTACAGCTCGAAGCCTACGAACGGGCGTGGGAGAGCCACACCAACGAGGCCGAGTTCAAGAAGAAGGTCATCGTCCACCTGAAGAAGGACGGTAACTATCAGATGCTGGAGTTCGGTTCCGGCATCGAGTGCTGGCGGGTTTTTACGGCCCTTCTGACCGTTAGAAACTACAAACAGAAATTCAGTAAAGGAGGAACAAAGCAGTGAGTACCGAAACTACGGTGGCCCTCGTCAATCCCGATGTCGTCGATGTGACCGAGCAGGAGGAGACCCTCAGCCGTGAGGTCACGGAAATCGAGTTCAGGGCCGAGGCCATCACCATCGACACCGAGGAGGATTACCAGAACGCCGCAGCCTTCGGGCGGCTCCTGAAGCAGAGAGCGGCTGACGTGAAGGAGTTCTGGAAGCCGATGAAGGACGCCGCCCACAAGGCCCACGCCGAAATCTGCTCCAAGGAGAAGGCGATGCTGAAGCCGCTGGAGAACGCCGAGAAAATCCTGAAGCTGACGATGGGGTCCTATGTGGCGGAGCAGGAGCGCAAGCGCAGGGAGGCGGAGGAGGCGGCGAGGAAGGCCGCTCAGGAGGAGGTCGAGCGCAAGATGCGTGAGGCCATCGCCCTCGAAGCCGCTGGGGACCAGACGGGGGCGGATGCCGCCATCGAGGAGGCCGAAATCATGGACGATGCCTCCAGCGCCATCACGGTCCCGACCACCAAGCCGAAGGCGACCGGCGTGTCCACCACGAAGGATTGGGAAATCACCGGGATGGACCAGCGCAGGGTCCCGGTAGAGCTGAACGGGACGGTCATCCGGCCCATCGACACGGCGGCGGTGATGAGGCTCATCCGGGCCTCGAAGGGCACCATTCATATTCCCGGCGTGAGCTACCGTGAGGTAGCCAAAATCGCCTTCAGGAAGTAAGTACAGAAGGAGGTAATCACAATGAGTACGGCTTTGAGTAGGGCGGAACAGAACGCCCTGAGCGTGAGCTACGACGTACTCGGCACCCACGTCGAGCTGGACCTCCAGTTCGTCAAGCGGTATCTGGTGCGTGGACGGGCGGACCTCACGACGGACCAAGAGCTGGTGTTTTTTATGAACACCTGCAAGATGCAGGGGCTGAACCCGCTGGTGAGCGGCGAGGTCTACCTCATCAAGTACAGCAAGGAGGACCCGGCCCAGATGGTGGTCGGCAAGGACGCCTTCCTCCGCAGGGCCTATCTGGACCCGAACTACCTGTGCAAGCAGGACGGCATCACGGTCCAGCGGGGCAACCAAATCGTCCAGAAGGAAGGGTGCTGCCTTTACCCCGGCGAGTCGCTGGTGGGCGGCTGGTGCCGGGTGACGTACCTCCGGGCCGGTAAGGAGCGCACGTCGTTCCGGGAGGTGTCCCTCGCCGAGTACAACAAGGGCAGGGCGCTTTGGAAAACCAGCCCTTCCACGATGATTAACAAGGTGGCGGTCAGCCAGTGCATCCGGGACGCCTTCCCCAAGGACTACGAGGGGGTCTACTCAGAGGAGGAGATGGTAGCGTCCGGGGCCATCCACGCCGTCGATGCCGACTACACCGAAATCCCGACCGAGAACGTCGTGGCAGAGGACGACCCCATCATCACCAACGACCAGAGGCAGGAGCTGTTCAGGACCGCCAAGAAGTACCTCGGCGATGCAGCCAACGGTGTCATCAAGGAAATCATCGGGCGGTTCGGCTTCACCAGCACCAACGGACTGAAAACCTCCGACTTCCTGAAAATCATGGCGGAGCTGGAGGAAATCGTGAACAACTCCACCTCGCCGGACGGCGACGGGGAACTCCCGCAGGAGGACGACCCCGAGGAGCAGTAACTATCACACGGGGCGGTGGTAGCCACACCACCGTCCCGCCCAAAGGCAGGTGAACGAGATGGCATTACGAGACCAGCCATATCTCCCGCTCTATGTGATGGACTTCATCGCTGACGAGAAGCTGGCGAACTGCTCCGCAGAAAGCACCGGGGTCTATATCCGGCTCATGTGCGTGATGCACAAGATGGATGACTATGGTGCTGTCTCCCTCAAAGCAAAAGAGAAGCAAAATCCAAGCAACATCACGAATTTTGCTATCAAGTTGATGAGGCAGATGCCTTATCCGCAGGATGTCATCGAGCGGTCATTGGTAGAGCTTATCGACGAAGGGGTCATCATCCTCGAAGGAGACAGGCTTTACCAAAAACGCATGGTAAGGGACGGAGAACTCAGCAAAAAGCGGGCAGAAGCCGGGTCTAAGGGCGGAAAAGGTTCTAAAAACGGCAATCCAGAGTCTGAACCTGATAAGCAAAAAGGAAGCAAAACACCGAGCAAAATCGAAGCAACCTCTGAAAATGAAATTGAAAATGAAAATGAAGATGAAATTGATACTGATAGTGTCAAGAAGGAACCTTCATTGATAGAGAAACGCTTCGATGAGTTCTGGGCTTCCTACCCACGGAAAACAGGGAAGGGCGCAGCCAAGAAGTCGTTCCTCAAAATCGCCCCCAGCAAGGAGCTGTTCGAGAAGATGATGGCAGCTCTCGAAGATGCGAAGCGGTGTGAGCAGTGGTCCAGAGACCACGGGCAGTACATACCGCACCCGGCCACATGGCTCAATCAGGAACGGTGGGACGATGACTACGGTGTGCCCGATTTAAGTCCACGGGCCACAACGGGCTTCGACCCGGAGGACCCGTATGCGGATTGGGGGCAGAGCGATGGGTGAGTTTTTCGACCCGATGATGGTACTCGGGGCAATCGCCCGGAGAACCGAGGAGAACGCCCCTCACGACGACAGCGACTATGTGAACCCGGAGGACGGCCTCATCTACTGCGGGAAGTGCCACACCCGGAAGCAGCACATCATCACCCTTCCCCCGATGGGGGAGGACGGTGAGGAACAGACGATGAAGGTCCCCATCATGTGCGAGTGCCAGAAGGCTGAGGCCGATAAGGAGGAGCAGCGCCGCAAGGAGCTGGAGGACATGAAGCTCATCCACGACCTTCGGACACGGAGCCTGATGGATGCCCGGTTCCGGGACCAGACCTTCGAGACCTTCCACGCCACCAAGGACAACGAGAGGGTGCTCCGGCTCTGCAAGCGGTACGTCGATGGGTTCGGCAGCATGGTGGAGCGCAACCAGGGTTTGCTTTTCTGGGGCGATGTCGGGACGGGCAAGACCTTCGCCGCCGCTTGCATAGCGAACGCACTGCTGGAGCGCAGAGTCCCGGTGGTGATGACCTCCTTCGTGAAGCTGTTGGAGACCATGCAGGGGTTCAAGGAGGACGACGAGAAGCTCATCCAGAGGCTGAACCGGGCGAAGCTCCTCATCATTGACGACCTCGGGGCGGAGCGCAGTACCGAGTTCGCCCTCGAAAAGGTCTACAATATCATCGACAGCAGATACCGGGCCAAGCTCCCGATGGTCCTCACGACCAACCTGAAGCTCGACGAGATGAAGCAGAACGGCGACATTCGGTACTCCCGGATATACGACCGTATCTTCGAGGTGTGCTACCCCGTCCAGTTCAAAGGGCAGTCGTTCCGCAAGCAGGAGGCCAACAGGCGCTTCCGGGAGATGAAAGATTTTCTGGAGGGATGACAATGAGCAAGCTGGAGATTTTCAACGAGGCTGACCGGCTGGCAGTGGCCCAGATACTCGTCAAGAACGGGTACACCGTCCGGCAGAGCAGACAGAGGGTAGAGGGCAAGCGGAGCTATATCTACCTTCTGGAGTACCAGAAAAATCAGCAGAGAAAGGAGGAAGATGACGATGGTTAAGGAACCTGAAATCGAGAAGGGCGACCTGCTTCGGCTCGTCAATGCCATCCCTCACGGGAAAGACAAAGCGGTCCGCAGGACGGCCCTCGTCAGGAACCTCGGGATGAGCGACCGCAGGGTACGGCTTCTCATCGAGGAGGCCCGCCGTCAAGGGTACATCATCCTAAACCAGCAGACGGGGGAAGGGTACTACATCTCCGACGACCTCGACGAGATGGAGAGGCAGTACCGGCAGGACACAGCGAGGGCCATGTCCATCCTGAAGCGTAGGAAACCGCTGAGGGACGCCCTAAAAGCGGCGGGGAGAGCTGTATGAGGGTAGAGTTCACCATCACGGGCGAGCCACAAGGGAAGGGAAGACCTCGCTTCAGTACCAGGGGTGGGGTCATCCGCACCCGGACCCCGGAAAAGACCGTCATCTACGAGAACCTCGTCCGGCTCGAATACGAGCGCCAGTGTCATGGGAACCGCTTCTCCGAGACGGCGGCGCTCTCCGTCGAAATCTTCGCCTACTACGACATCCCGCAGTCGGCGAGCAAGAAGCAGAAACAGGCCATGAGGGACCGCCTCGTGAGGCCCACCAAAAAGCCCGACTTCGACAACATCGGGAAAACGATATGTGACAGCCTTAACGGGTACGCATACCGGGACGACGCTCAGGTCGTGGACGGGAGCGTTCATAAATTTTACAGTGATGTGCCCAGAGTAGAGGTCATCATCACGGAAATCGGAGGTACAAGATGAACAGCGCAAGCATTTCAGGCAGACTCACAAAGGACATCGAGCTTCGGCACACCCAGAACGGAGTGCCGGTATGCTCCTTCTCGGTGGCGGTGTATAGGCCGGGTGTCAAGGACACGACCGACTTCCTCGACTGCGTGGCGTGGCGGAAGTCCGCCGAGTTCGCCAGCAAATACTTCCACAAGGGCGACCCCATCGAGCTGACGGGGACCATTACCACGAGGAACTACGAGGACAAGAACGGGAACAAGCGCAAGGCGGTGGAAATCGTCTGCGACCACATCAGCTTCCCCAAGCAGAAGAAACGGGATGACAGTGACGGCTACGACTCCTACGGCTCCAACTCCCCGGAGGGCGACTCCTACCAGGAGCCGGACTTCAAGGAGCTGGACGACGACGGAGACCTGCCGTTCTGATAGAAAGGAGTAAAAACCATGAGCGAGAAATTGGACAAGCGCAGCATCCTGGAGATGTCGATGGGGGCCATCCTCGAAAGGGTGGACTACGAGATGAGCAAGGTCATCGACAACATCCTCGACCCCAACACCAAGGCCACGGGCAAGCGCAAAATCACCATCGGGCTGGAGCTGACCCCCAGCGCCGACCGCAAGACCATCACGGTCCAGACCACGGCGAAGGCCAATCTGGTCCCGACCGAGCCGGTCACGACCAGCCTCTACATCACCACCCAGCCCGCCACCGGGGAGATGGTGGTTGCGGAGATGACCCCGCAGGTCCCCGGTCAGTACAGCTTCGACGGGGACATCCAGGAGCCGCCCAAGGTCCTCAAAATCCCCGAAATCAAGACCCGTATCACCGCCTAAGAACTGAAAGGAGTAATCGAAAATGTTGAAAGAAGCTCTCCAGTACCTCGTCTCCTTGAAGGAGAACAAGACCTACGAAATCCACGGCGAGACCTATTCCGACCACGAACTCACCCGCATCGAGAAGCACATCGACCGGCCCACCTCCATCGAGGTGAACGGGCTGGACAGCATCGTGAAGCTGGTGAAGGCCGAGGTCGGCAAGACCCCCACCCCCATCTTCATCCGGGTGAGAAGCCCCCGGTCGGTCCACGTCTTTGGCACCCTCGACCAGCAGATGGACCGAAGCTACCTCTACTCCGCCACCTGCGACGCCCCGGACTTCAAGGAGGGCTGGAGGAACCACGAGAGCGCCATCATCGAGCTGAGGAGTGCCTTCGTCCAGAACGAAGGCACCGCCTACCTGCTGGACCTGCTCTCCCGCATCAGTAAGGAGGACGGCGTTACCAGCGAGGACAACGGGGTCTCCCAGACGGTGAGCGCCCGTCAGGGTATCAGCCTCAAAAACTACGAGAGGGTGAAGAACCGGGTCAAGCTCATCCCGTACCGCACCTTCACCGAAATCGAGCAGCCTGAGAGCGAGTTCCTCCTCCGGCTGGACGAGAACACCCAGGTGGGCCTGTTCGGGGCGGACGGCGGCAAGTGGAAGCTGGACGCCAAGGAGCGCATCAAGACCTACTTCGAGGAGAACCTCAAAGAGCTGGTCGAGTCTGGTGCGGTCATCGTGATGATGTAAGACATAGGCCGGGAGGGGCGAAAGCCCCTCCGGGGCCTTCCTGAAAGGAGGAAAAATCAGTGAGTATGCTAATCCCCATCAAAATCCACGACCCGGAGCTGCCCGTCCCGGAGCACAAGGAATGGGGCGATTGGGTGGACCTGCGCTCCGCCGAGACGGTGGAGATGAAGCAGGGCGAGTTCCGTATCATCTCGCTCGGCGTGAGTATGAGATTGCCGCTGGGGTATGAGGCCCACGTCGCCCCCAGAAGCTCCACCTTTAAAAACTTCGGCATCCTGCTGGCGAACAGCTACGGTATCATCGACAACACCTACTGTGGCGACGATGACATCTGGGGCTTCCCGGCCATCGCCATGAGGGACACCATCATTCACAAGGGCGACCGCATCGCTCAGTTCCGAGTGGTAAAGAGCCAGCCGCAACTGGAGTTCGTCCCGGTCCAGACGCTCGGCGGCAAGGGCCGGGGAGGTTTCGGCTCCACGGGGGTGAAGTGATGAAAACCCCGATTGATACCTGCAAAGGGAAGATACTCAGCTACGACGAGAGGACCGGGGAGGTCCTTATCAGCGTGGCCTACCCGGATTGGTACACCCTGATGAAGCGGGAGTACCGGGAGTGCCTCGTCCAGATGATAGACAGCAGACCGCTCTCAGACAAGCAGAGGAAGGCTTGCTACGCCCTCATCGGTGAGATTGCCGACTTTGTGGGTGAGGGCAAGGACAGGACCAAGGAGTACATGAAAATCAAGTTCCTCGCTGAGGACTTCGGGGAGACGGCGGACAAAATCTTCTCGCTCTCCAATGCTCCGATGAGCCTCGTCTGCGCCTTCCAGCGGTTCCTCGTCAACTTCATCCTCCAGTGGGACATCCCCACCAACTTCCCACTGATGCAGTTCGTGGACGACATCCCGGACTACATTTACAGTTGCCTCATCAATCGGAAGTGCTGCGTCTGCGGGGCGAGGGCCGAACTCCACCACGTCGATAGGGTGGGGATGGGCCGGAACCGGGACGAAATCGTACACGAAGGTATGGAGGCGATGCCTCTCTGCCGGGAACACCACGACGAGTGCCACCGGCTCGGTCAGCAGCGGTTCAACGAGAAGCACCACTTCGATGGAGGGGTGGTCCTCGACAAAACTCTATGCCGCATATATGGATTGAAAAAGAAACCCGGAGGAGGTAAGGGACAATGAAAATCATCGACCCGTCCGCTATTCTGGTAGCGCCACCGGCCTACGACGAGCTGCTCTGGAGAGTGGAGAACGCCGGGAGGACCTGCTACAAGTCCGAGATGAAGAAGGCGAGCGCAGAGCCGTTCGTCCGCAACATCATCGCCCGTGGGCATGAGGCCGTGCTGGAGCATGGCACCCTCACCGCCCGGTTCACCTGCGACCGGGGCGTCTCCCACGAAATCGTCCGACACCGGCTGGCGGCGTACTGCCAAGAGTCCACCCGCTACTGCAACTACTCAAAATCCAAGTTCGGGCGGGAAATCACGGTCATCCGGCCCTCCTTCTGGAAGAAAGGCTCTCTCGAATACGACATCTGGGAGCAGTCCTGCCTTGCGGCTGAGAGGGCGTATATGGGACTCCTCGATGCCGGGGCCACGCCGCAGGAGGCCCGGTCCGTGCTGCCCAACAGCCTGAAAACGGAAGTCGTGATGACCGCCAACATCCGGGAGTGGCGTCACTTCTTCGAGCTGAGGACTTCCCACGCCGCACACCCTCAGATGAGGGAGCTTGCCGTAGCACTACTCGCCCTGTCGCACCGCCTATATCCTGTTTTCTTCGAGGACCTCGCATGAAGGTCAAGGCCCACAAGGGCAAGGTGTTCGGCGCAGTCCTGACCGCAAAGGAACGTCAGGCGATGAATTTGGAGATTGACAGGCAGATTGCCGAGCATGAACGGCAACACGCTATCGACCTCGACATCCTCGTCCTGTATGTGCTGCACACCCATCTCGGCTTCGGGAAAAAACGACTTCGCCGGTTCTACGATGCCTTCAACGTAGAGCATGACAAGCTCATCGCCCGGTACGAGATGCCGCCCGAGGACAATGTGTGGCTTGCCGATGTGAAGCTGAAGGAAATAGGCGTGGACGTAGCGGCATGGGATGCGGAAAAACCGAAAGGAGAATGAACCGATGAGCGAAATCAAACGGCTCCCGGAGGCGATGAGCGGCGTCAAAGATGCCGTGAGCCTCGAAGCCAAGTGCTCCTATATGAGGCTGATGAAGGACAAGGTGGGCCAGCAGGTGCTGAACGTCACCATGATGGCGAGCTGGGAGAACGGCGTCCTCTCCCTTACCTACCACGTCGGGAAGCAGAAACAGATGGTGAGCGTGAGACTGGATGAGGTCATGGAGCTGCTGCATCAGGCCAGCGAAGCCTTCAAGGAAGCCCACGAGGGTGACGACGTTGACAAAAAGCAAGGGTAAACCGCTCCAGCCGAGGCGTGGCGACATCTTCTTTGCGGACCTGCGGGAGCAAGGGAACGACTCGCAGAGGGGGTGCCGCCCGGTCATCGTCATCCAGAACAACAAGGGCAACGCCAACAGCAGCAGCGTCATCGTCGCCACCATCACCAGCGCCAAAAAGAAACCCTTGCCCACCCACGTCCAGCTCACCGCCCTGCACGGTCTCAAAAGACCCAGCACGGCAACGCTGGAGGACATCTTGACAATCGACAAACGGCACCTCACCAACTACCTCGGGACGGTCATCAACACCGAGGCGGAGAAGAAGCTGGACGACGCCATCAAAATCAGCTTGGGTCTGAGGCCGGTCTGAGAACGGAGGTAGAAGGAATTGCCCAAAGAGAAGAATGACAGCATCACGTTGTCAAAGGACCAAATCAAAGCCATCACCGAGACCGCCGCCGCCGTCGCCGTCCGGGAGTACCTGAAGGAGGCCGAACGGGACAGGCAGGAGCGGAAGGACCACCGGCTCCACAATACCCGGCTCCTCATGGAGAACCTTCGATGGATGGAAAATGTGCGCAGTTTACACGAGAAATTGGAGCTTATTGGAGACTTATTTTGTACGATTCAAACAACAAATTTGCACAACGCCGACTTTAGACATCAAAGCGCCGGGTTTCCGGCAGTTGAAACCGGTTAGGACTGTAGTTACTGGCTTTGTATCGGCATTCGTTTCCATGTATCTAACCGAATCAGTTGAAAGTAGTTTCGTGAAAATGATAGCTGTTCGATGTATGGAAATGGATACAGATAGAAAGCAGTTTTGAGCGAGAAAAGGGATGTCTGAAGCGCGATGAGCCGGCTGCTTGGCGAACAAACGGGTTGCGACATTACCGTATGATATCAGTTTTGCACGGTTAATTTGTTAAAAACTTCGGGGGGG
>CANQPP010000021.1 GCA_947625765.1 uncultured Clostridia bacterium | reverse complement strand
GCGATGCCCTTGAGGGGCAGGTAGTAGTTCATCATGGAGAACATGCCCTTCTTCATCTCGCCGCCGTACCAGGTGTTCAGTATGATCTGCTCGCGGCTGGTGATGTTGAAGACGACCGCGGTCTCGGAGTTGAGGCCCAGCTCCTTATAGTTCTCGACCTTGGCCTTGGAGGCGTTGTAGACCACGAAGTCGGGCTGGAAGTTGGCCAGCTCCTCCTCGGTGGGGCGGATGAACATGTTTTCCACGAAGTGGGCCTGCCAGGCAACCTCCATCAGGAAGCGGATGGCCATGCGGGTGTCCTTGTTGGCGCCGCAGAAGGCGTCCACGATGTACAGCTTCTTGTTGGAAAGCTCCTTCACCGCGATCTCCTTGAGGGCCTGCCAGGTCTGCTCGGAGGCGGGGTGGTTGTCGTTGGGATACGCGGGCGAGGTCCACCAGACGGTGTCCTTGGAGTTCTCGTCCATGACGATGAACTTGTCCTTGGGGGAACGGCCGGTGTACACGCCGGTCATCACGTTCACGGCGCCCAGCTCGCTCACCTGGCCCTTTTCGTAGCCTTCCAGGCCGGGCTTGGTCTCCTCTTCAAAGAGCAGCTCGAAGGAAGGATTGTGTACGATTTCCTCAGTGCCAGTAATGCCATACTTAGTCAGATCGATCGATGCCATTTCCTTTTACCTCTCCCAAAGATTTGGACCTTGAAAGTCCCCGCGGCGGGCCCGTTTTTTTGTGGAGCCTGCCTTAAAAACTCAAGGTTTTCCGTATATCATTTTATCCTAAGCGTCAAAAGTTTGTCAAGGGAATCACGAATAGTTTACATTAAAAATATCTTAAGGGAAAATGTCCCGCCGCCCTTGTGTTTCGGGCGGCGGGACGAGATGCAAAGCGCGGGGTTCAGCCGACCTTCTCGGCCAGCTTTTTGGCCACGGAGAGCATGAGCGGGTAGACTGTGTCGGCGTGGTCCAGGCCAAAGAGGCGGGGGAAGTTGTCGGCCTCCAGGGAGAAAGTGCCCTTGTAGCCGATCTCGCGCAGGGCCTTTGTGAAGGCGGGCCAGTCCACCTTGCCCATGTGGGGGATCACGTGCCAGTCGCCGTTGCCGTCGTTGTCCTGCACGTGCAAGACCTTAAGTCGGTCGCCTAAGATGCGGGCCATGTGGTCGGGCGTGTCGCCGGTAATCAGGGCGTGGCCCACGTCCAGGCAGGCGACGAAGTGCGGGGAGAGGCGGTTGAGCGTGTCGATGTAGTCCGCCATTTCCTCGGCCGTGGAGCAGACGGTGGGGCAGTGGCGGCCGATGGTCCTGTCGTAGGAGAACATGTTCTCCACGGCGATGGAGACGTCGTACTTCTCCAGATCCGGGATGACCGCCTCATAGCGCTGCATGTTGAGCGCCTTGCACTCCTCCACGCCCTGGTCGTAGAGCCGATAGCCGGGGATGGCCGGGTGCATGACCATGTAGCGGCAGCCCAGCAGGGCGCAGGCGCGCACGGAGCGGTGCTGGGCCTCCAGACGCAGCTCGTCGTCCTTGTCGTTTAGGTAGGTGGGGAAGGGCGAGTGGACCTGGCCGATCTTCAGGCCGCACTCGTCGGCGACGGCCTTCAGGGAGCGGTAATAGTCCTCAAAGGCGCCGTCCGGCAGGAACAGCGGGCCCTCGCCCAGCGGGTAGTGGAACAAGCCGAAGTCCACGGCGTCGAAGCCGTAGGCCGCGGTGGGCGCAGGGCCTGTTCATCGCCCAGGGTCCTGGCCAGGAAATCGGTCTGCGTGGAAACGAGCATAGGGTTCTTCCTCCTCTTTCATAAGGCGGCCGCCTTCCGGCCGCCGGATCAGACGTTAAAGCGGAACAGCACCACGTCGCCGTCCTTCATCACGTAGTCCTTGCCCTCGGAGCGCACAAGGCCCTTTTCCTTGCAGGCGGCCATGGAACCGGCGGCCATCAGGTCGTCGTAGGAGACGATCTCGGCGCGGATGAAGCCGCGCTCGAAGTCGGAGTGGATCTTGCCCGCCGCCTGGGGCGCGGTCATGCCCCGGGTGATGGTCCAGGCGCGGGACTCCTTGGGCCCGGCGGTCAGGTACGAGATGAGGCCAAGCAGGTCATAGCTGGCGGCGATCAGGCGGTCAAGGCCGCTGTCCTCCAGCCCCAAGGCCTCCAAAAACTCGGCCTGCTCCTCGGGCGGAAGCTGTGCAAGCTCCTCCTCCACGCGGGCGCAGATCACCAGGACCTTCGCGCCCTCCCGCTCGGCGGCGGCGCGCACCTGGGCGACCATCGCGTTCTCCGGCTGGCCTAAGTCCTCCTCGGCGATGTTGGCCGCGTACAGCACGGGCTTGGTGGTCAAAAGGAACAGCTGGCGGGCGAACTCCTTCTGGCTGTCGGGCACGGGCACGCTGCGGGCGGGCAGGCCGCGGTTGAGCGCGTCCATGTAGGCCTCCATCAGGCTCATCTCCGCCTTGGCCGCCGCGTCGCCGCTCTGGGCGATCTTGCGGGTGCGGTTCATGCGCTTATCCAGCGACTCCATGTCCGCGTAGATGAGCTCCATGTTGATGGTCTCCATGTCCCGCGCCGGGTCCACGCTGCCGTCCACGTGGGTGATGTTCTCGTCCTCAAAGCAGCGCACCACGTGCACGATGGCGTCCACCTCGCGGATGTGGGAGAGGAACTTGTTGCCCAGCCCTTCCCCCTTGCTGGCACCGCGGACCAGGCCCGCGATGTCCACAAATTCGATCACGGCGGGGGTGGTCTTGGCGGAATCGTACATGGCGGTGAGCGCGTCCAGGCGCTTGTCCGGCACGGCCACCACGCCGGTGTTGGGCTCTATGGTGCAGAAGGGATAGTTGGCGGCCTGCGCGCCGGCCTTGGTCAGCGCGTTGAACAGCGTGCTCTTGCCCACGTTCGGCAGGCCTACGACGCCCAATTTCATTGGCTTTGGCATCTCCTTTTGTTCTCTTTAACGAGCGCGGGACATAAGCCGCGCCGGGGCTTTGAAAGCCCCTTTTCTTCCCCCTGATTGTATCATAGCCGGGGCCGGTTCCACAATACCGAAATACGCGGAAAGTTCCCTCTCCACACGGCCCGAAAGCCCGCTTGCAAAGAACGCCGGGGCGTGATACACTCTTTATACGACGTTTGCGGCGTATAGGCGGGGCAAAGCGCGCCGCAATAAAAAACATATGCGACATAAAGATCTAGGAGGGACTCGCCATGACCAGACCCGTTCGCTGGGGCGTTTTAGGCTACGCCGGGATCGCCCGCAACCAAGTCATCCCCGCCATCGTGGAGGCGCAGAACGCCGCCCCCTTTGCCGTGGCCTCGCGCAGCCGGGAAAAGCTGGACGCGGCGGTCCGGAAGTTCGGCTTCGAGAGGGCCTACGATACCTACGAGGCGCTGCTCCGGGACGAAGATGTGGAGGCCGTCTACATCCCCCTGCCCAACGCCCTGCACAAGGAATGGACGATCAAGGCCATCGCGGCCGGCAAGCACGTGCTCTGCGAAAAGCCGCTGGCGCTGACGCCCGAGGACTGCGAGGAGATGATCGCGGCGGCGGAGGAAAAGGGCGTCCTGCTGGGCGAGGCCTTCATGTACCGCTTCGCCAACCGCGCCATGAAGCTGCAGGAACTGGTCAAAGACGGCGCCATCGGCGAGATCCGCTCCATCTACGCCTCCCACCGCTTCGTCCTAAACGACAGCGGGGACATCCGGGTGAACGCCGCACTGGGCGGCGGCAGCCTCTGGGACGTGGGCTGCTACCCGGTCAACCTGATCGGCATGCTGCTGGATGCAGAGCCCGTCAGCGTCCGCGCGGAGAAGCTGGACTTCCAGGGCGTGGACAACGCACTCTCCGCCGTGCTGCGCTACGAAAGCGGCGCCCTGTGCACCCTCAGTTGCGGCTTCAACGGCCAGTGCGCGCTGCTGGCGGAGATCAACGGGACGAAGGGCAGCCTCATCCTCACGGACGCCTTCGGCGACTCCGACGCGCCCATCGTGCTGCGCGCGGGCGGCAGGGAGGAGAAGGTCCCCGTGCCCGCCTGCCACCGCTACACCATGGAGGTCGAATCCTTCTCGGACTGCGTGCAAAACGGCGGAAAGCTGCCCTATGACGTGCGGGAGTCCGTGCGCAGCGCGCGCATCATCCGGCGCATCCTGAAGGCCGCGGAGGAAAGTCCCGCGTTCTAAGACCTCGTTAGAAAAAATCTGCATTGAAAGTGTAGGAGGAAACTGCGATATGACGACTTGGCAGGCGCTGCTCCTGGGCCTCGTGCAGGGGCTGACCGAATTTCTGCCCGTGAGCTCCTCGGGCCACCTGGTGCTGCTGCAAAGGATCTTCGGCATCGACGAGCCGGGCATCCTGTTGGATACGCTCCTGCACGTGGGCACGCTGGCCGCCATCCTGGTGGTCTTCTGGAAGGACATCTGGGCCATGATCAAGAAGCCCCTGTCCAAGCCGGTGTACCTGCTGGTCGTGGCCACGATCCCGGCGGTGGTGGCGACCTTGCTGCTGGGCGACTTCTTCGAGACGGCCTTCACGGGAAAATTCTTAGGCATCGGCTTCCTGCTCACCTCGCTGGTGCTGTTCATCTCCGGCAAACGGCAGGGGGAGCGTAAGGAGCTTGGCTACCTGGACGCGCTGGTGATGGGCCTGTTCCAGGCCTGCGCCATACTGCCGGGCCTTTCCCGCTCCGGCTCCACCATCTCCGGCGGTCTGTTCCGGGGCATCGACCGGGAGCAGGCGGCCAAGTTCTCCTTCCTCATGTCCATCCCCGCGATCTTGGGCTCCGTGGTCCTGCAGCTCAAGGACGTGTTCGCGGGGCAGGCCGCGTCCCTGCCCGTCGTTCCCGTGCTCGTGGGGACCATCGCCGCGGCGCTCTCCTCCCTGTTCGCCATCAAGTTCATGCTCTATCTGGTCAAAAAGGCGAACCTGGCGGGCTTTGCGGTGTACACGCTGCTCCTTGGCGCTTTGGTGTGCCTGGACCAGTGGGCCACCCACGTGTTCTTCTAAGGAAGGCCGGGGCCGCGCCGCTGACAGGGCGGCGCGATGCAGCTATGTTTGTCCATAGGCGGGCATGAATGCCCGCTGGAAAAATAAACGACACAGAACAAAAGGAGTGGGCAAGAAGAAATGAAGATCACGGACCTTAAGAGCGCCGTCATCGGCACCAACGTCTGCCTGCGCGTGGTCACGGACAAGGGCATCGACGGCTACGCCCAGGTGGAGGAGCACAAGGAGTTTGTGAACACCACCGTTCCCTACTACCGGGATATGATCGTGGGCTGTGACCCCACGAACGTGGAGGGCGTCATGCGCCGCATCCGCCGCCTGGGGGCCTTCAAGCCCTGGGGCAAGGTGGTCAGCTCCATAGAGATGGCCCTGTGGGACATCGCCGGCAAGGAGGCGGGCGTGCCCGTCTATAAGCTCTTAGGCGGCAAGGTGCGCGACAAGGTGCGCGTCTACTGCACGCTGTACTCCCCGGAGAAGCTGCCCTACCCGCAGGCGAAGAACGCTAAGGAGCGCGGCGAGAACATTCTGGCCCTAAACGAGATGGCGGGCTTTACCATCGTAAAGACCCCCACGGCCTTCCACACCCCTGAGTTCCGCCGCCTGGCCGAGGAGGAGGGCTTTGCCTACAACTCCTACCCCGTGCAGCCGCCGGTGCAGTACATGGAGAACGCCAACGGCAGCATGCTGACCGATAAGGGCCTCAACTACCTGATCGACTACGTGCACACCATCAAGGAAGTGGTGGGCGACAAGGTGGGCATCGCCTTCGACTGCGGCCCGGGCCTCACCGCCATGGACGCCCTCAAGTTCGCCAAGGGCGTGGAGGACTGCAACGTCATGTGGCTGGAGGATCTGGTCACCGGCGATTACACCCCCTATTCCCTGGCCCAGGTGTACAGGGACATCACCAACAACACCATCACCAACATTCACACCGGCGAGCAGGTGTACCTGCGGCAGAACTACCGGGAGCTGATCGAGACCCAGGCGGTCAACGTGATCGGCCCCGACCCGGCGGACGTGGGCGGCATCGCGGAGCTCAAATGGATCGCGGAGTACGCCAACCTGCACGGCATCATGATGGCGCCCCACGGCGTGTTCGACGGCGTGTTCGGCATGGCGGCCCTGACCCAGGTGTCCTGCACCATGCCCCAGAACTACATCGCCTACGAGTACCCGGAGGGCCACCCCGAGTGGTGGTACGACATCGTGGAAGGCCTGCCGGACGGCTTCTTCAAGGACGGCCACGTGACCGTTTGGGACAGGCCCGGCATCGGCGTGGAGTTCAACGTGAACAAGGCCGAGAAGTACCTGCGCCCCGAGGACAAGGACTTCTTCCGCTGAGCCTGAAAAAGAGGCAAAGGGAAGCAAAAGGGACGCCGCGGCTTTTGTCGCGGCGTCCCTTAAACGTGGACGGATGTGTTCTTTTTCGGAGAAGGGCACGCGCCGGGTTTTTTCGGAAAATTAGGCGGTTTTCGGCGTTCCTTTCAGAGAATATCCGGGCGCCGGGCCTTTCCGAAAAATGGGCGGCTTTTGGCGTGCCTTTCGGAGAACACCCGCGCGCCGGGCCTTTCCGAAAATGGGCAGACTCCGGCGGTTCCGGGGAAATGCAGGGCGAAAGCCTTGACGGATCTTCAGAATGGAAACGGACGAAAGGGAGCGGCGAGCGGGTCTTAAGCGTTCCTTTCGGAGAAGGGCACGCGCCGGGCCTTTCCGAAAAATGGGCAGACTTCGGCGTTTCCTTCAGAGAACATCAGGTGCCGGGCTTTTCTGAAAGTTGCCCGCAAAGCGCGGGCTTTCCGGCGGTTCCTAAGGAAATATAGCGAAAAGGCCATAATAGGCTTTGATTTAGAGGAAATGGGGGAAGATGCGGGATGGCGTGGGTGCTGGACCTGGATCTGGACTTCTTCGTGCGGGGGCTGTACGGCCCCGCGCCCCTCGGGCAGCGGCCGGAGGCCCCGGCGGACGCGGCCTGGGAGGAGACGCGCTTCCGCGCTTTTCTGCAGGGGACATTGGGTCTCAAGCGGGAGGCCCCCACGCCCGGCCGCCTGGTGGAGACCCACGACGGCGCTCTGTGGCTCTGGCGGGAGCTGCTGGAGCAGGGCAGGCTGCGGGCCCCCTTCTCCGTCGTGCACGTGGACGCCCACTCGGACCTAGGGATCGGCCGCCCCGGCCCCGCCTTCGTGCTGGAGCAGGTGCTGGCGCGCCTGCCCGGGGCCCGCGTCGCGCTGGAAAGCTACCAGCGGGACCTGCGGCTGGACGAGGCCAACTACCTGCTGTTCGCCCTGGCCTTCCGCTGGGTGGACAGGCTGCTCTGCCTGCACAGCCCGGATTCCCAGATGGACGTGCCAAGAGAGATCGACCGGGGAAACGCGCTGCATTTATCCTCCGCCCTGTCCCGCATGCTGGAGAGGCGCAACGGCCCCGAGCCGGACATCCCCTTTGCGCGCCTGAACGGCTGGCAGCCCATCGAGCTGCCCATGCGCTTCGACTACGTGGTCGTGGCCCACTCGCCCCGCTACCTGCCCGCCTGCGCGGACGGCCTTCTGGATATCGTCGCGGAGTACCTGCGCCCGATCTAGCGTCGCGCCTCCCAGGCGCGCATCCATTCCACGTAGGCGGGGAAGGCTTCCTCGGGCTCGGGCAGCTCCGGGTGCCAGCGCTTCTCCCACTCGAAGGAGAGCCAGCCGTCGTAGCCGTCCGCGGAAAGGGCGTCCAGTATGCGCTCAAGCGGTATGTCGCCCTGCCCGACCAGGCAGAGCAGGTCGCCGTCCTTCGTCCTCAAGTGGTCCTTGATGTGCATGTGCCGGATCCAGGGCTTTAGGGCCTCGTAGAAGGGCAGGAAGTCGTCGCGGACCGCGCGGTCGCTGTGGGCCACGTCCCAGATGAGGCCGAAGCGCTCGCTGGTCTGGGCCCGGCACACGGGCAGCAGCCGCTCCACGGTGTTGAACTGGCCGTGCACCTCCAAAAGCACGTTCACGGCCGAACCCTCCGCGTACTCGCAGAGGCGGGAAAGTCCATAGGCCACCTGCTCGATGGTCTGTTTTTCCGGCACGCCCTCCTGCAGCCGGTCGCCGAACACGCGCACCATGGGGATGCCCAGGGCGGCGCACAGGTCGATGGCCGCGCGCACTTCCTCCAGCGCCTCGGGCAGGGCCTCCGCCCGGTCCAGATGGGCCGACGCGCCGAAGCCGCAGAGGGAGACGCCCTCGCCCCGCAGGAAGCGCAGCGTGTCCTGCTGGCGGCCGGGCATGAAGGCGGGGATGCGCTCCATGCGCATCTCGTCTAGCACGCCGCGCAGCTCGATGCCGACAAAACCCATGGCGCGGGCGTTTTTCACCGCCTGCTCGAAGCTCCACTTTGGACAGCCCAGCGTGGTAAAGGAAAGTTTCATAGCTTCGTGACCCCCTTGAAAGGACGCGCTTATGATCGACAAGCGCGCCTGTTTTTTTCGGATAAACGAGGGCGGCGGCCGCCCGTGGCCGGGAGGACGCCGCCTTGTGTGTTGGGTATAAGGGCTTACACCAGGCTCCGGCCGGTCATTTCGGCGGGCTGGGGGATGCCCATGAGCTTGAGCATGGTCGGTGCCAGGTCGGCCAGGCGGCCGCCATCCTGCAGGGTAGCGCCCTTCTTGTCCTCGTCCACCAGGATGAGGGGCACCTTGTTGGTGGTGTGGGCGGTGAAAGGCTCGTGGGTCTCGGGGTCGATCATCATGTCCGCGTTGCCATGGTCGGCGGTGATCAGAGCGCGGCCGCCCTCTTCCAGAATGGCGTCCACCACGCGGCCCACGCAGATGTCCACGGTGGTCACCGCCTGCATGGCGGCCTCCATCACGCCGGTGTGGCCCACCATGTCGCAGTTGGCGAAGTTGAGGATCATCACGTCGTACTTGCCGGAATGCACGGCTTCCACCACGGCGTCGGTGACCTCATAGGCGCTCATCTCGGGCTTGAGATCGTAGGTGGCCACCTTCGGGGAGGGGATCAGCGTGCGGTCCTCGCCGGGGTTGGGAGCCTCCACGCCGCCGTTGAAGAAGAAGGTCACGTGGGCGTACTTCTCGGTCTCCGCGATGCGCAGCTGGGTGAGACCCAAAGAGGACAGGTACTCGCCCATGGTGTTGGTGAGGGTGACGGGCTTAAAGGCGGTGTCCAAGTTGGTGAAGCTGTCGTCGTAGCGGGTCATGCCCACGAAGTAGATGGGCTTGTAGGCGCAGCCGCGGTCGAACTCGGCGAAGTCCGGCTCGATGAAGGCGCGGGTCAGCTCGCGGGTGCGGTCGGGGCGGAAGTTGAAGAAGATGAAGCCGTCGCCCGGCTCCACGGTGGCGACGGGCCTGCCGTCCTTCATAAGCACCGTGGGGACGATGAACTCGTCGGTGACGCCCGCGGCGTAGGAATCCTCCATGGCCTTCACCGGGCAGTCGGCCTGGACGCCCTCGCCCAGGGAAATGGCGTGGTAGGCCTTCTGCACGCGGTCCCAGCGCTTGTCGCGGTCCATGGCATAATAGCGGCCGGAGATGGTGGCGATAGAGCCGAAGTTGACTTCCTTCATGTGGTCCAGCAGCTGGCGCACGTACTCCACGCCGGAGGTGGGCGGGGTGTCGCGGCCGTCCATCAGGCAGTGGACGTACACGTTCTTGAGCCCCTGCTTCTTGGCGAAGTCGATCAGGGCGAAGAGGTGGGTGATGTGGCTGTGCACGCCGCCGTCGGAGAGCAGGCCCATCAGGTGCAGCTTGCCGCCGTTCTTCTTGGCGTGCTCCACCGCCGCCAGGAAGGCGGGGTTCTCGAAGAAGTCGCCGTCCTGGATGGACTTGGTGATGCGAGTCAGCTCCTGGTAGACGATGCGGCCCGCGCCGATGTTCAAGTGCCCAACCTCGGAGTTGCCCATCTGCCCGTCGGGCAGGCCCACGTCCAGGCCGGACGCGCCGATGATGGTGTGGGGATATTTTTCCTTGAGGGCATCCAGATGCGGGGTACCGGCGGCCAAAATGGCGTTGCCCTCGGCGCACTTGCGGATGCCGAAGCCGTCCATGACGATCAGGGCGGTCATGGTCTTTTTGTCCATAAGAGGTCTCGACCTTTCTGTTTTTCTGTGGGATAGGGGCGTCAGCGGACGGTGTCGCTGGCCGCCTTGACGATGATGGAGAAGTCCTCGGCCTTCAGGGAGGCGCCGCCGATCAGGCCGCCGTCGATCTCGGGCATGGCCATCAGGCCCTCGCAGTTCTTGGCGTTCATGCTGCCGCCGTACTGGATGCGCATCTTCTGGGCGGTCTCCTCGCCGTACAGACCGGCAACGGCGGCGCGGATGACGCCGATGGTCTCGTCGGCCTGCTCGTTGGTGGCGGTGCGGCCGGTGCCGATGGCCCAGATGGGCTCATAGGCGATGACCACCTTCAGCGCTTCCTCGGCGCTCAGGCCTTCCAGCGCCTTGCGGGTCTGCATGGAGACAAGGCCGTCCGTCTCGCCCGCGTCCCGCTGCTCCAGGCTCTCGCCCACGCACACGATGGGCTTGAGATCGTTCTCCAGCGCGCAGTGCACCTTGAGGTTCACCGTCTCGTCGGTCTCGGCGAAATACTGCCTGCGCTCGGAGTGGCCGATGATGACGTATTCCGCGCCCACGCTCTTGAGCATGGCGGCGCTGATCTCGCCGGTGTAGGCTCCGCTGGGCTTAAAGTGCAGGTTCTGGGCGCCCACGTGGATGTTGGTGCCGCATGCGGCGGCGGCCACGGGGGCGATGTCCACGAAGGGCACGCAGACGACCACGTCGCAGGCGGCGTCCTTGACCTTTTCGATCAGGGCCTTGACCAGGCTCTCACCCTCGGCGGGGGTGAGGTTCATCTTCCAGTTGCCGGCAATGATGGGCTTGCGCATAACGTTTGGGCACTTCCTCTCTTTGTTGTGTTGGATTTTGCGTTTTTCCCGGTTCAAGGAAGAAGCGGGGCGGCGCTGATAGCCGCCCCGCCGATTGGGTCGCGTGAAAGGAGATCTATTACTTGTCGTTCAGGGCGGCCACGCCGGGCAGCTCGATGCCTTCCAGGAACTCCAGGGAGGCGCCGCCGCCGGTGGAGATGTGGGTCATCTTGTCCGCGAAGCCCAGCTGCTCCACGGCCGCAGCGGAATCGCCGCCGCCGATGATGGTCACGGCCTCGGAGTTGGCGGCCATGGCGCGGGCGATCTCCTTGGTGCCCACCGCGAAGTTGGGCATCTCGAACACGCCCATGGGGCCGTTCCAGACGATGGTCTTGGCGGAGGCGATCTCCTTAGCGAAGAGGGCCACGGTCTCGGGGCCGATGTCCAGGCCTTCCAGCCCATCGGGGATCTCGCCCGCCGGCACGGTGGTGCGGGGAGCGTCGTTGTCGAACGCAGGCGCGCAGACGGTGTCCACGGGCAGGAGCATCTTGACGCCCTTTTCCTCGGCCTTGGCAAGCAGGGACTTGGCCAGGTCGATCTTGTCCTCCTCCACCAGGGAGTTGCCGGTCTTGCCGCCCTGGGCCTTGGAGAAGGTGTAGCTCATGGCGCCGCCGATCAGGATGGCGTCGCACTTTTCCAGCAGGTTGTTGATGACGCCGATCTTGTCGGAGACCTTCTTGCCGCCCAGGATCGCCACGAAGGGACGGGCGGGGTCGGACAGGGCCTTGCCCATCACGGACAGCTCCTTGCCGATCAGGTAGCCGGCGACGGCGGGCAGGTACTTGGCCACGCCCTCGGTGGAGGCGTGCGCCCTGTGGGCGGTGCCGAACGCGTCGTTGACGTAGATCTCGGCCAGATCCGCCAGGGCCTTGGCGAAGGCGGGATCGTTCTTTTCCTCTTCCTTATGGAAGCGGACGTTCTCCAGCAGCATGGCCTGGCCTTCCTTCAGGGCGGCGGCCTTCTGCTTGGCGTCCTCGCCGATCACGTCGGCGGCCAGGGCGACCTCCTGGCCCAGCAGCTCGGAGAGGCGCTTGGCCACGGGGGCGAGGGAATACTTCATGTTGAACTCGCCCTTGGGGCGGCCCAGATGCGAGCAGAGGATGACTTTGGCGTTGTTCTTGAGCAGATACTGGATGGTGGGCAGGGCGGCCACGATGCGGGTCTCGTCCGTGATGGAAGTGCCGTCCAGGGGAACGTTGAAGTCGCAGCGCACCAAGACGCGCTTGCCCGCTACCTGGATGTCCTCAATGGTCTTTTTGTTCATAACCAAAGCACGCTCCTTCAATCAGTAATTTATTTGAAGCGAATGCCGCTTCCACTGCTTCAAATTATACCCATTTCCGCGTCCCTTTGCAAGGGAGAAAGGACCCCTTGACAGGTCTTTAACAAATAATTTTATTGCCGGCCCGTCACAGCAGGCCGTAAAGCCCGGAGACGATCTCGCGCCAGAAAAGGCGGGCCCCAAAGAAGATGCAGAGCAGGAGCAAAACAAGGCCGACAAGGAGCAGAGACGCGGCGGTGAGCTTGAGCGGACGCATGGAAGAAACCTCCCTTTCCCCGGTCGTTTCCAACAGTTTCCCCGGAGAAGGGAAGAAAAAACCGCTCCCTTGCAATCAAAGGGAACGGCGTGCGTTTTGCCTGCGCCGCCCGGCGTCAGTCGGGGTCGCCCAAGTCCTCCTGGCGGGAGATGTTGGCGAAGATGGAGTCCAGCACCCGCAGGAAGGCGTCCAGGTCGGTTTGGGGGATGCCCTTGTAGAGTATGTCCGTCAGCTGCGTCATGGCCTGGTCGCAGGAGGAGCGGTAGCCGCGGCCCTGCTCCGTCAGGCGCACGCGCACCACGCGGCGGTCCGTGGGGTCGCCGCAGCGCTGGATGACGCCGTTCTGCTCCATGCGGGAAAGGGAGAGGGAAAGGGTAGACTTGTCCAGCGAGGTCAGCTGGGCCAGCTGGCGCACGGGCACGTCGTCCTGGATCCACAAGGCGGTCAATATGCGCGTCTGCGCCGGGCTCATGGTGTTCAGGCCGTTGGCGCGCAGGAGCCTGGAGAAGATGCGCTCCTTGATGTGGTAGACGCCGGACAGGGCCAGCAGAGAGGACTTGAGCATGGGGACTTCCCTCCCGAAGAACGTGCGATCCATAACATATATATTGTACTATTCTTCGTCATGAAAAGCAAGATGCTTTGCGAAACAAACGATTTAATTAACAAAGCCCCGGCGCGGTCAAGCGGTCTGCGAGTTTTCTTTGCGCATTGTGATGCGTCTTCATTATAATAAACAGGCCCTTCCTAAACGGCGCGGGATGTGATACAATGGTAACAACCAGGATCGTGACCTGATCTAGCATGCTATTTTTACGCGGAGGTGCATGGACCATGTATGACAACATTCCCAAGGTCAAGCTGGGGCTCGTGGCCACCAGCCGCGACTGCTTCCCCATCGAGCTTTCCCGCACCCGCAGGGACGCCGTGGTCAAGGCGTACCGCGAGGCCGGCGGCGAGATCTTTAAGGTCGAGACTGTGATCGAGAACGAGAAGGACGTGCTCCAGGCCGAGAAGGAGCTGCAGGAGGCCGGCTGCAACGCGCTGGTCGTGTTCCTGGGCAACTTCGGCCCCGAGGGCCCCGAGACCATGCTGGCCCAGCGCTTTAACGGCCCGGCGATGTTCGTCGCCGCCGCCGAGGAGGACGTGGCCGTGCTGGCCTCCAGCCGCGGCGACGCCTTCTGCGGCATGCTCAACGCCAGCTATTCTCTGGGCTTAAAGGGCATGAACGTCTACATCCCCGAGTATCCCGTGGGCACCTGCGACGAGGTGGCCGCCATGATCGCCGAGTTCGTCCCCGTGGCGGCGGTGCGCATCGGCCTGTCCAGCCTCAAGGTGTTCTCCTTCGGCCCCCGTCCCTACGACTTCCTGGCCTGCAACGCGCCCATCAAGCCCCTGTTCGACCTGGGCATCAACATCCAGGAGAACTCCGAGCTGGACCTCTTCGCCGCCTACAAGGCCCACGCCAACGACCCCAGGATCCCCGCGGTGGTCGAGGACATGGCCAAGGAGCTGGGCGAGGGCAACAAGATGCCCGGCATCCTGCCCAGGCTCGCCCAGTATGAGATCACACTGCTGGATTGGGCGGAGGAGAACAAGGGCGCCGCGAAGTACTGCGTGTTCGCCAACAAGTGCTGGCCCGCCTTCCAGACCGAGTTCGGCTTCGTGCCCTGCTACGTCAACGCGCGCATGGCCTCCAAGCTCATCCCCGTCTCCTGCGAGGTGGACATCTACGGCGCCGTGACCGAGTTCATCATCTGCTGCGTCACCGGCGCGGCCCCCACCATACTGGACATCAACAACACCGTGCCCGAGGATATGTACGAGGAGCACATCCGCGGCAAGTACGACTACGCCTTGGGCGAGACCTTCATGGGCTTCCACTGCGGCAACACCCCGGCTTGCTACCTGCGCAAGCCCGAGATGAAGTACCAGAAGATCATGAAGCGCTCCCTGGAGCCCGACAAGGAGCCCGACATCACCCGCGGCACTTTGGAGGGCGACATCCAGGACGGCCCCATCACCTTCTTCCGCCTGCAGTCCACCGCGGACGCCAAGCTCCAGAGCTACATCGCCCAGGGCGAGGTGCTGCCCGTGGAGACCAAGTCCTTCGGCGGCATCGGCGTCTTCGCCATCGACGAGATGGCCCGCTTCTACCGCCACGTGCTGGTGGCCAAGCACTACCCGCACCACGGCGGCGTGGCCTTCGGCCATGTGGGCAAGGCCCTGTTCTCCGCCATGCAGCTGCTGGGCGTCAAGGACATCGCCTTCAACCAGCCCAAGGGCATGCTTTACAAGACGGAGAATCCCTTCGCGTAAAACAACGCCCCTGAAACCTTCAAGCCCCTTTCGCATCTTCTGATGCGAAAGGGGCTTCTTCTCTTGAAATTGCCGTAAAAGCGCGCGAAAGGGGCTTCTTCTCTTGATATGACCGAAAGAGCGTGTCAAGGTGGTTTTCTCTTTTGAAAGGGGAATGGACGGCCGGGCCGCCGCATATACATGTCCCATACACATTAGGGAAGGGACGATCGAGAAGATGCTAACGCGCGAGAAGGACGATCTTAAGCCCCTGCGCCAGCGGGCGCACCTGGTTTCCCTGGAAAACCGCGAGCGTGCCAGCTTCACCGGCGTCACGGACGTGGAGAGCTTCAACGAGGAGGAGGTCGTGCTGCTCACCGAGCAGGGCGCGGCGATGCTCTCGGGCGAGGAGCTGCACATCTCCCGCCTGGACCTGGAGGACGGCCAGCTGGTGGTGGAGGGCCGCGTGCTGGCCGTGGAGTACATAGACAGCCCCCGGCCCGCGAAGAAGGGCCTCTTTGGCCGCATGTTCGGCAAGTAAGGGGGCGGGCGGGTGCTGTTCTCCACCGCCGGGCAGGCGCAGGTGTTCCTGGTGACGGCGGCCCTGGGCGCTCTGCTGGGCCTGGCCCACGACCTCATGGGCCTGCTCCGGCCGCTCCTGCGCTTCCCCCGCGCGGAGGCGGTGCTGGAGGGGGCCTTCGCCCTCTGCGCGGTGCTTTTTGCCTTTGCGTGGCTCTTGCGCTTAAACGGCGGGGAGCTGCGCGCCTATACGCTGCTGGGCATGGGGGTCGGCTGGTGCCTGTATCTGCTCTCCCTCTCCAGGGGGCTGGCGGCTTTGTGCCGCCTGCTGCGGCGCTACTTGCAAAGAATTGGTAACAAGCGCTTTTTTCGCTCCCTGTTCCGTTGACAAGCCGGAAAACGCTTGCTAGAATAAAGCGGTACGGGAGATGATGCGCAAAATGAGACTCAGGAGGAAACACAAGCTCTGGCTGGGCGTGTGCGTCGCGGCGTTCGTGCTGGGCTATTTTGCGGTCACCTACGTGCGCCAGGAGCTGCGCATGAACAGCCTGGACGAGGAAAACGCCGCTTTGGAGGCGCAGCTGGACCTGCTCAAGCTGCAGCAGGCCACGCTGGAGGGCGACCTGGAGAACCGCTCCAGCGACGCCTACATCGAGCGCGTGGCCCGCGAGGAGCTGGGCTTCGTGAAGAAGGGCGAGATCAAGTTCGTGGAGGACGAATCCGGGGCTGTTACGCCCGTGGAGCCGAACGACACGGCGGCGGACGCGCCCGAACCGGATAACGGAACGGCCAGCGAGCCGGGCGACGGGACGACGACGCCCGACGACGGGACGAACATCCAGCCGGAAACGGAGCCGGAGACCACGCCGGACGGCGGGACCGGGGATCAGGACACATAGAATCAAGATGAACAAACAGAGCGGCGGTCCCAAGGACGGGGACAAACGCCGCCCTGTTCTTTTGTGCAAACGGAAGGAGGTCATTTCGATGGGCGTTGCGGTGATGGACATAGGCTCCAACTCCGTGCGTCTGCTGCTGTGGACGGATGCGGAGCGGGTGCAGAAGCTGGACACCACCCGTTTAGGCGCGGGCGCTGCCCATGGGCAGCTCACCCGGGAGAGCATGGCGCGCACGGTGGAGGCCGTCCGCCGCTTTGCGGAAGAGGCCCGTGCCGCCGGGGAGGAGCCCCGCGCCTTCGCCACCTCGGCCGTGCGGGACGCCTCCAACGCGGGGGAGCTGCTGGGGGGCATCCGTGAGGCCTGCGGCGTGCAGGTGGACGTGCTCTCCGGCTGGGAGGAGGCCCTCTGCGCCTATCTTGGCGCTTTGGTGGGCCGGGGCGACGGCGCGGTGCTCGACATAGGCGGCAACTCCACGGAGCTGGCACTGGGCGCGGGCGGGCAGCTCACGGAGAGCGTGAGCCTGCAGCTGGGCGCGGTGCGGCTGCAGTCCCTGTTCGGGAACGACCGAGCACAGGCGGAGGCCTACGCGCGCAAGTGCGTGCAGGCAAGCCCCTTCTTTGGCCGCGGGCTCAAGACCCTGCGCGGCGTGGGCGGCACGATCACCTCCCTGGCCGCCTGGAAGCAGGAGCTGCGGGCATACGACCCCACCCGCGTGGACGGCTGCCCGCTGGACCTGAAGTTCGCCCGCGCCGCCGTGGACAGGCTCTGGGCGATGGACGAGCAGGAGCGCGCCTGCCTGCCGGGCATCAGCCCCACCCGCGCGCAGATCATCCACCAGGGCGCGCTGGTGCTGCTGTGCGTGATGGAGGGCGTGGGCGCGTCGCAGGTGCTGGCCAGCGTGCACGACAACCTGGAGGGTTACGCCCGCCTGCGGGGGCTGCCGCTGCCGGGCGAGATGGAAAAATAACCCCAAAACCACCTGTGAACGAACTGTGAATGTTCGCCTTTTCAATTTCAAAGTTGTAAAAAGGGCGGGGGGCGGACGGGTGCCTCCCGGCGAAAGACGGATATTCCTACAAATTTTTTTAATTTTGTCGGCGAAAAAGGTTGAAGAATGCCGCCGGCTGTGTTATGCTGTTCCTGTATTTCCCAAGACCGTACTCTGCTAAAGGAGGGACTTTCGTGGAAAAACTGTTCAAGATCCGTGAGAACGGTTCTACGGTCCGCACAGAGATCGTCGCCGGCCTCACCACCTTCATGACGATGGCCTACATCATCGCCCTGAACCCCAACCTGCTGACCAACTTCGACGTGGGCAGCGCGCTGTGGAACGGCGTGTTCATGGCCACCTGCATCGCCTCGGCCATCGGCATGTTCTGCATGGCGTTCCTGGCCAACAAGCCCTTCGCGATGGCTCCCGGCATGGGCCTCAACAGCTTCTTTGCCGTCGTGGTCGCCAACATCGTGGGCATCACCGGCCTGTCCTACGTGCAGAGCTTCCAGGCCGCCCTGTGCATCATCCTGATCGAGGGCATCATCTTCATCATCCTTTCCGTGCTCAACGTCCGTGAAAAGATCGTCGCCGCCATTCCTCTGGGCGTGCGCCTGGGCATCGCTCCCGCCATCGGCCTTATGCTGATGAACATCGGCTTCGGCTCCAACGCGGGCGTGTACTCCGAGACCGGCGGCCCCTTCTACGCCATGGCCAACTTCTTCGGCTCCCTGACCCCCAGCGTGGCGCAGGCCAACATGGGCAGCGGCTACAGCACCATGGTGCTCACCGTCGTGACCATGTTCGTGGGCCTGTTCGTGATCGTGATCCTGGACCACAAGAAGGTCAAGGGCTCCGTGCTGATCGGCATGCTGGTCGCCTCCGTGGTGAACTGGATCGGCTCCTTCCTGTTCCTGCACACCAATCCCTTCGCCTCCCTGGCCACCGCGTCCTTCGTGCCCCCCTTCAAGGACATGATCGACACCACGCTGTTCAAGTTCGACTTTAAGACCTTCTTCAGCATCGGCTGGTTCACCGCCATCACCCTGATCATCACCTTCTGCATCATCGACATGTTCGACACCATCGGCACCCTGGTGGGCACCGCCTCCCGCGCCGGCATGCTCGATAAGGAAGGCAACATGCCCCAGATGAAGGAAGCCCTGCTCTCCGACGCCATCGGCACCGTCGCCGGCGCCTGCACGGGCACCTCCACCGTCACCACCTTCGTGGAATCCGCTTCCGGCGTGGAGGCCGGCGGCCGCACCGGCCTGACCGCCCTGACCACCGGCATCCTGTTCCTGGCCTGCATGTTCCTAAGCCCCATCGCCGCCCTGATCCCTGCGGCCGCTACGTCCTCCGCTCTGATCTACGTCGGCGTCCTGATGCTGGCCGGCCTTAAGAACATCGACTTCACCGACATGACGCAGCTGGTCCCCGTGGCCATCATGCTCATCGCCATGCCCATCTCCAGCTCCATCGGCCATGCGATCGGCCTGGGCCTGATCACCTACACCGTCATGAAGCTGTTCACCGGCAAGGCGAAGGAAGTCTCCGTGCTGACCTACGTCATCTCCGCGCTGTTCCTGGTGAAGTTCTTCCTGGTCGCCTAAGGGCTTTCCCCTTCGGCTGACGACTGCCACTCGATAAAGGCGGCGGGCGTTCCCTCGATTGGAGCGTCCGTCGTTTTTTATATGTTTGAGATTCAGAAAAAAGGCAGAAGAAAAGGCGCCCGGGATGGTCCCAAGCGCTGGAAAGTTAGAAGTTATATTTAGGTCTTAGGGTTCGGCATCCAGCTCGAAATAGCAGGCGCCCGAGTCCCCGGCGGTGCTCACCGCATAGACGCGGTAACGATATGGGCCGCCCAGGTCGAAGGAGACCGTATGGGCGAGGTCCACGGCCTTGGTTTCCTCTAAGGCTTCCCACTGGCCGTCCGCGTTTTTGATCTCCACCTTGAGAATAGCGGAGGCAGGGCCTTCGCTTTTGGAGAACTTGATCTCGACGCTGTTCTTGCGCACAGGGCAGGTGTAGACCTTGTTGTAATCGCTGCTGGTGACGAGGTGGTGCACCGTGGTATCGGGATCCCAGTCTTCAGCGGTATATTGGTCGGTCGTAACGGGGCTTTCGCCCTCCGCTGCCGCGCTCAAGGGCAGAAAGGCCAACAACAGCACGAGGACGAGCAGAGGGACCATCACTTTCTTCACGTTGGACATCTCCTTTCCGCAGATGTTTTCATCCTTGGTAAAAACAGTATCCCGCGTAGAGGCTTCTCTGTCAACCGGAGGGGGGGGTAAAAGTATAGATACTTTTTTACAAGTCGGATACAATTTTCGATGGGGAAAAGAGGAAGCGCCTCCGCTCGACGGAACGGAGGCGCTGGTTTCGTTGGCTTTTGGGCTTTACAGCAGGGCCAGGGCCTGCGCGGCCACGTTTTCCGGGGTGAAGCCGAAGGCCTCGAACAGCTTGCCCGCCGGGGCGGACGCGCCGAAGTGGTCCAGGCAAACGGTGCCGCCGTCTAGGCCCACGTACTTGTGCCAGCCGAAGGAGGTCGCCGCCTCCACGGCCAGGCGGGCGCGCACGTTCTTGGGCAGCACGGACTCGCGGTAGCTTTCGTCCTGCTCGTCGAACAGCTCCATGCAGGGCATGGAGACCACGCGGGCGTCCACGCCCTTCTGCAGCAGCAGCTCGCGGGCCTGCAGGCAGAGGCTCACCTCGGAGCCGGAGGCCATGAGGATAAGGTCCGGCACGGCCTTGTCGCTGTCGCGGAGGACGTAGCCGCCCTTCAACGCCTTCTTGCCGCTTCCGGGCAGCAGGGGCAGCGTCTGGCGGGAGAGCGCCAGGCAGCTCGGGCCCTTGCGGCGGATGGCGGCGGCGTAGGCGGCGGCGGTCTCGCGGCTGTCCGCGGGGCGGAACAGGGCGGCGTTCGGCATGGAGCGGACGGCGGCCAGCTGCTCGATGGGCTGGTGGGTGGGGCCGTCCTCGCCCACGCCGATGGAGTCATGGGTCAGGATGTAGAGCACGGGCAGCTTCATCAGGGCCGAGAGCCGGATGCCGTGCTTGAGATAGTCGGAGAACACCAGGAAGGTGGCGCAGTAGGCGTGCAGCCCGCCGTGCACCTGCATGCCGTTGCAGACGGCGGCCATGGCCTGCTCGCGCACGCCGAAGTGCAGGTTGGCGCCTTCGGGCGTCTGGGCGGAGAAGTCGCCGCGGCCCTTGATGTAGCTCATGTTGGAGGAGGCAAGGTCCGCGGAGCCGCCGATCAGGCGGTCGTAGCGCTCGGCCAGGCGGGCCAGGCACTGGCCGGAGGCGTTGCGGGTGGAGTCGTTCTTCTCAAAGGCGAAGAAGTCGTCATCCCCGCTTAAATCCGGGGCCTCGCCCTCGAGCTGCGCCATGTACTTTGCATACAGCTCGGGATAGGCGGCCTTGTAGCCTTCCATCATTTTCTCCCAGTCGGCGCGGGCCTGCTTGCCCTTTTGCACGCACTGCTTGGCGCACTCATAGGCCTCGGGGTCGGCCCAGAAGCTCTTGTCGGGGTCGAGGCCTAAGTTGGCCTTCAGGGCGCGCACGCCCTCCTCGCCCAGGGGCGCGCCGTGGGAGGCGGAAGTGCCCTCCTTGGGGCTGAAGGCGCCGATCTTGGTGTGCACGATGATGAGGGAGGGCCGCTGCGTCTCGGCCTGGGCCGCGCGCAGGGCGCTTTCGATCGCGTCCACGTCGTTGCCGTCGGCCACGTCCTGCACCTGCCAGCCGTAGGCGCGGTAGCGGGCGGCGGTATCCTCCTGCATGGCGATGGAGATGTCGCCCTCGATGGAGATGCGGTTCATGTCGTAGAGCACGATCAGCTTGCCCAGGCCCAGCGTCGCGGCCAGGGAGCTGGCCTCGGCGGAGATGCCTTCCATCACGCAGCCGTCGCCCATCAGGCAGTAGGTGTAGTGGTCCACCACGGGGAAGCCCTCGCGGTTGAACACGGCGGCCAGGTGCTTTTCCGCCATGGCCATGCCCACCGCGTTGGCGATGCCCTGCCCAAGGGGGCCGGTGGTGGTCTCCACCATCGGGGTGTGGCCGTACTCGGGGTGGCCGGGGGTCAGGGAGCCCCACTGGCGGAAGTTCTTAAGGTCGTCCATGGTCAGGCCGTAGCCGAAGAGGTGGTTCACGCTGTAAAGCAGCATGGAGGCGTGGCCCGCGCTGAGCACGAAGCGGTCGCGGTCGTGCCAGGCCGGGCAGGCGGGGTCGTGGCGCATGACGCGGCCGTAGAGCGCGTACACGGCGGGCGCGGCGCCCAGCGGCGTGCCGGGATGGCCGGACTTGGCCTTCTCGATGGCGTCCGCGGACAGCGTGCGGATGGCGTTGATGAGCTTGAGTTCCATGGGTCTTGTCATGAGAAAGGTTCCTCCCCTAAGTGTAGTTGAAAGTATTTGAAGCGGCGGGCCTCTACTTTGCCTGCCCGGCCAGCCTGTTCAAGGCCGTCAGGTCCAGCCCCGCCCCGTCCAGCACCTCGCTGAGCTGCGCGGCCAGCAGGGCCACGCCGCCGGGCAGAGAGGCCTCCATGTTCACCGGCAGCACCGGGTCGTGGACGGACAGACGCGCCAGTATGAAGCCCTCGCCGCCGCCCGGCAGGCGCACCAGGGCGCGCACGCCCTCGTAGTCCTCGGAAGGGGACCAGTCGTCCCGGTCGGAAATGGCCGAGCGCACCCGCTCGATGATGCGCTGTCCCTGGGCGCGGAAATCGGGGTCGGTCAAGGAAAAGCGCAGCTCCGCCTCCTCGGCGGGCTCCTCCAATCCGGTCAGCAGCCCCATGGGGTCGCGGCCCCGCAGGCTCGCCAGCACGCGGCAGGCCATGTAGGCCCCGTCGTCCAGAAAGTGGTTGTCGCGGAAGGCGCAGTGGCCGGAGGTCTCCACCGCGAAGGGGCAGTCGATGCCTTGAGCGTTCAGCTCCTTCGCCTTGTCGATCACGTTCTTGTAGCCCCGCTTAAAGCGCAGCTGCTCCCCGCCCAGGGAGCGGATGAAGCGCTCCAGCCCCAGGGAGGTCACGGAGTCCGTCACCACCATGCCCAGGGGCCCGGTCGCGGCCTGGGAAGCGGCCAGCAGGGCGATCAGGCGGCTGCGGTTGATGGGCTGGCCGTGGGCGTCCACCAGAGCGGCGCGGTCGCAGTCCGCGTCGAACACGATGCCCAGGTCCGCGCCCTGCCGCAGCACGGCCTCCCCGGCGGCGCGCATGGCCGCGGGTTCCTCCGGGTTGGGGATGTGATTGGGGAAGCGGCCGTCGGGCTCTAAGTTCACGCTGCCGGAAACGTCCGCGCCCAAGGGGAGCAGCACCTGCTCGGCGAAGAAGCCGCCGGAGCCGTTGCCCGCGTCCACCACGATCTTCTGCCCCTCCAGGGGCCGCTGCGAACCCGCCGCGTCGCGGATGTATTCCACCAGGCCGCGGGCGTATTCGGGCAGGAAGTCGAGCGTCCGCACATGCAGCTCGGCATGTTCGGGCACAGCCGTTTGCATATCGTCCGCCAGGGCGGCCACCTGCTGGGGTTCCAGCCCGCCCTGCTCGGTCACGAATTTCAGGCCGTTGCGCTCCATGGGCAGGTGGCTGGCGGTGACCATCACCGCCGCGTCCACATCCGGCCGCAGCGTGGCCATGAACATGGCCGGCGTGGTGGAAAGCCCCACGTCCAGACAGGAGGCGCCGACGGCGCAGAGCCCTTCCATCAGGGCGGCCTGCAGCCGTTCGCCGGAAAGGCGCGGGTCGCGGCCCACGGCCACGGTCAGGGGAAGCTGTTTCCCCTGCCGAACCAGCAGGCGGATGAAGGCGGCGCCGGCGCGGCGGGCGGCGTCCTCATCCAGCGTGACGTTTTGGCCCAGGCTCACGCCCCGCAGGTCGGAGCCGCTGATGAGTTTGCGATAGTCCATGTTTCTCTCCTCTGCTTTTTTACCAGGCAAATTCGTCGATGCCCTCGTAGGGCAGGTCGCGGAAGAAGCCGTACAGCCCCTTGAGAAGCAGGAAGTCCTGTTCTACGCCCGGCACGAAGTCAGGTTTCAAGTGGCGCGGGGCCAGCTCCTCGTGGTGCTCTAAGTAAAAGCCTTTAGATGTGTAGTAGGGGAGCAGCGCCTCGGGGAAGCCCTCCGGGGCCTTCATGCGCTTGTAGCGGCTGCCGCAGAGGGTGAAGCGCTCGTTGAGGGTCGGCTCCGTGGCGATGGACAGGAACTCGTCCGTGCGGGCCAGCAGCTGGCGGCGGATGGCCTTGGAGCGGCGGGGGTCCTGGTCGTACCAGCCGATGCCATAGTTGAGCTCCATGGCGTTGACCTCCAAGTAAAGCCCGAAGCAGGCGGACTTGGGCCTGCCCGCGGGCCGCCAGCCCAGCCACATGTGGTCGCGGTAGGGCAGCTTGTTGGCGGAAAAGCGGGTGTCCCGGCGGATGCGGGAGACCACTTTCGCGGGCCGCACCTCGATCTCCGGGTCGATTTTAAGCATCGTATCGGCCAGGGAATCGGCCAAAGCATAGAGCGGGTCGCGGACGAAGCGCTGGTACTGCTCGTGGTTCTCGTGGAAGAACTCCGTGTTGTTGTTGAAGGAGATGGCCATGAAGAACTCGAACATCTCCTTGGGCAGGCCCGTGAAGGGCTGGATCTTCGGCACTTGGGATCAATGTCCTTTCCTCATATGGCGCAGGCGGCGCCTATCTTTCCTAAGTATAACAAAAATAAGGGCCGTTCACAAACCCCTTTTGCAGGAATTTTGTTGGTCGTCCCGAAAAACGGGATAAAAAGAGAAGGGAAGGGTAAAAACGCCCTTCCCTTGCAGCTTATTTGTTTGCGGCCATTTTTTCTTGAAGTTTCTAAACGCCGAGGCAATAGCGGCCTGAATGATACGACCCAGACAGACATACGCCGAGACCATGGCCGCCTGCGGCATGTGCTCCTCGTGTTTTTTGGGTCGAAATGCCGCGCCTTAGCCCAGCGCCTGCACCGCCCAGTCGGGAGAGCGCAGCATGGCGCGGCCCACGCCGATGAGGTCCGCCGCGCCGCATTCCAGCAGCTGCTCCGCGTCCTCCCCGGTCTTGACGCCGCCGGTCAGCAGCACGGGGATCGAAACGCTCTCCTTCGCCGGGGCGCTCAGCTCCGCGAACCAGCCGGGCTGGGTCACGCCCTTGATCGTGTAGCCGTTGAAGCCGCCGGAGATGTCCAGCAGGTCGGCCCCGGCCTCCTCGAAGATGCGGCAGGCCTGCGGGACCTCCTCCTTCCGGCTGCCGCCCTCCCGGTAGTCGCAGGCGCCGAAGCGGATGGCGACGGGATAGTCCCCGCCCACGGCCTGACGGACGGCCCGCAGAATTTCCGCGTGCAGCCGCGTGCGCCCTTCCAGCGTCTGCCCGTTGTAGGCGTCCGTGCGCTTGTTGGTCAGCGGGGAGTAGAACTGGTTGAGCAGGTAGCCGTGCGCGCTGTGGATCTCCACGCCGTCGAACCCGGCGGCCCTGGCGCGCAGGGCGGCGGAAACGAAGCTGTCCCGGACCTTCTCGATGTCCGCCTCGGTCATCGCCTGCGTCTGTGTGACCTTCTCCCAGATGGAAACGCCGCTGGGCGAAAGAGCGGGCAGGCCGGAGTCCTGCGCTAGCGCGCCGGCGTGGCTGAGCTGGGCGAAGATCGCGGCCCCGCGGGCGTGGACGGCCTGCGTCAGCCTCGCATAGGCGGGGATCACGGCGTCGTCGGCCATGGACAGCTGGGTGCCGTGCGCCATGCCCTCTCTCGAAACGTACTCGTGCTCCACGATGATCAGCGCCGTCTTTTCCGCGCGGGCGGCGTAGTAGGCGACCAGATTTTCGTCCGGCTTTCCCTCGACCGCCTTGCCCGTCGCCATGGGCGGCATGACGATGCGGTCGCGCAGTGTAAGGCGGTTGACCCGAATGGATTCTCCCAGCAGCATCTTATCTCTCTCCTTATTGTTAGATTCGTATAGTCAGGAACGGAAGGCGCGGTACACGGCCTCGGCCGCGGGGCGGGTCATGCCGGGAGCCTCCAGCAGCTGCTCCACGGAGGCGGCGGCGATCTCGTCCAAAGTGCGGAAGTGGGTCAGCAGGGAGCGCCGCCGGGCCGGCCCCACGCCGGGGATGGACTCCAGACGCGAGCGCACCGCCTGCTTCCCGCGCAGCTTCTTGTGGTGGGTGATCGCGAAGCGGTGGGCCTCGTCGCGCAGCCGCTGGATGAGCCTGAGCGCCTCGGAGTGGTGATCCAGACGGATGGGCTCCTCCCGGTCCGGCAGGTAGATCTCCTCAAAGCGCTTGGCCAGGCCGAACATGTTGGGGTACCTCTCCATGGGCACCTGGTGGATGGCGTCCAAGGCGTATTTCAGCTGCTCCGGGCCGCCGTCGATCAGCACCAGGTCCGGCAGGTCGCCAAAGCCCGTGGGTGTTCTCCCCTCGGCAAGCGCTTCCAGACGCTCCTTCTCGCCCCGCGAAAAGCGGCGGTGGATCACCTCGGCCATGGAGGCAAAGTCGTTGGGCCCCACGACCGTCTTGATGCGGTAGTGGCGGTACTCCTGCTTGGCCGGCATGCCGTCGATCATCACCACCTCGGAGGCCACGGACAGCGTGCCCTGCGTGTTGGAGATGTCGTAGCCCTCGATGCGGCGGGGCGCGGCAGGCAGCCCCAAAAAGCGGGCCAGGTCCTCGCAGGCGCCCAAAGTCCGCTGCCGCTGGCGAATGAACTGTTCGTCCCGCTTGCGGATCTCCTCCAGCGCGTTCTTCTCGGCCATCTCCACCAGGCGGCGCTTTTCGCCCCGCTGGGGAACGTGGATGTACACCCGGCCGCCCTTCTTTTCGGAGAGCAGCTCCTCCAGCACCTCCCGATCCTCCACGGGCGCGGAGAGCAGGATCTCCTTCGGGATGAAGGGCGCGCCGTCGTAGTATTGCAGCACGAACATCTGCAGGCTCTCGGACAGGTCCGCGCTGCCGCCGTCCAGGGCGAAGCGCTCGGAGCCCACGATCTTCCCCTGCCGCAGGAACAGCGCCTGCACCAGGGCGTCCGCGCCGTCCGGGGCCACGGCCAGCACGTCGCGGTCCTCGCCCTCCACGCTCAAGGCCTTCTGCTTTTGCAAAAGGTCCTCCACTGCGCGGATGCGGTCGCGCAGGGCGGCGGCCCGCTCGAACTCCATGCGGGCGGAGGCCTCCAGCATCTGCGCCTTGAGCTTCTCCAAAAGCTGGTCCTCCCGGCCGGAGAGGAAGGAGACCACCTGGTCCACCATGGGCCTGTACGCGCCGGGCATCACCCCGCCCTGGCAGGGGGCCAGGCAGAGGCCCATCTGCCAGCGCAGGCAGGGCCGCTTGCGGGAAGGCGCGCCGCCGAAGTGCAGCTCCTGCTTGCAGGTCCGCAGCGGGAACACCTTGTGCAGCGTATCCAGCACGCCGCGCACGATGGTGGCGCTCATGTAGGGGCCGAAGTAGCGCGCGCCGTCCTTCTCCACCCGGCGGGCGAAGGTGACGGTGGGGTAGTCGGCGTTCACGTCCACGCGGATGTAGGGGTAGAACTGCTTGTCGTCCTTGAGCAGTATGTTGTAGAAGGGGCGGTTGCGCTTGATGAGGTTGCACTCTAAGATCAGCGCCTCCAGCTCCGTGTCGCAGAGTATGATCTCGAAGTCGTCGATGCGGTCCACCATCGCCTGCACTTTTGGCGGGTGCGCGGCGCTCTGGTGGAAGTACTGCCGCACGCGGTTCTTGAGGTTCACCGCCTTGCCCACGTAGATCAGCTCCCCGTGGGACTTCATCTGGTACACGCCGGGGCTGTCCGGCAGCTGGGAGAGCTTAAATTCAAGCGTTTCGTTCATCATGTCTGGCCTTTATGCGTTAAAATGAACGTCAGCGGGAGCGCAGCGCCCTGCGGGCGCGCTCGGCGGACTCTGCGTCGGCGGGGGAATCGCCGTAGCGCACGGCGTTGTAGAGGGAGGCAAAGCCGGTCTCCTCCTTGCCGGAAACGCGCAGGAGCGCATCCGGGGTCAGGCAGCGCGCGCCCTTGAGAGAGGGGCTCAAGCGGCGCAGGAGCTCCGCGTACAGCCGGCGCACGCGCTGGGCGGGATCCAAGCGCTCCCAGGGAACGGGCCGGGTGAAGAGGCGGCGCAGACGCTTGCCCACGTCCTTGCGGAACTCCTCGGCCATGGAGCGGCCGGAGAGCAGCTGCTCGCTCTCCTCCTCGTACTCGGCGGGGCCGTTGTCCGCGCGGAAGCCCTGGAACCAGGCGAGGAACTTCTTATACAGCTCCTTGCCCAATTTGTAGAGGGCGAAGCCGATCAGGCCCAGCAGCGCCAGCATCGCCGGGATGGTGACCACATAGAGCAGCACGTCGCCCGCGATGCGCAGCCACTCGGGCATGGGCGTGCCCTCGCCCAGGGCGCTTAGGTCCATGTTGCCCATTTGGCCGCCCGCGGACGCGCCGCCGCCCTCCGCCTCGCCGTAGAACAGGCCCAAAATAAAGACGAAGGCCCGGTGCAGGCCGCCCACGATCCAGCGCCAGAGGGGCCGCACGGCGACCACCGCCGCCAAAAGCCCTAAGAACCCCAAGGTCAGCGCCTGGTTGCCGCCCAGCATCCGCCGGGCCTGGCCGCCGGAGGCTTCCTTGACGCTCATGCGGTTGATCTGCAGGAACAGGAGCGCCAGGAACAGAAGGCAGAGCCAGCCCAAGGGGGAGCAGAGGCCCCGCAGGGGCGTGGAGAAGAAGCAGATGGCGTAGCCGAAGGCGTAGCAGAGGAGCCCCAGCACGACCACGGGCATCTCCAGCAGGCGGTTGCCCTTGCCGTAGCCCTGCCGCAGGGCCATTCCGCAGCCGACCAGCAGAGCGCCCGCCGCGGGCAGGACGGAAATGGAGAGGCCGTCCATCCACAGGCAGAGGGCAAGGGAAACGAGCAGCACGGGCAGCCCGCCCCGGAGCCTTTTGCTCCCAAGATAGGCCGAGGAGAGCAGGCACAAAAAGACGGAAACAAAGAGCAGGACGAGGTTCGCCCAGGCGGGCGAATCGCAGAGAGCCGCACCGATCAGCATGGGCGGGGAGAAGACGAGAAGCAGGGTGAGCGCCTGCAAGGCCAGGGTGAGCGCCATGGAGCGGCCTCCTTGATGGGAACCTTCCCTTTTAAGCGGGGAAGGGATAGTAGGAAACGGTGTTGCCGAAGCCCTGTAAGCGCTGCACCTGCTCGCGGATGAGCGGGGAATCGTAGGCGCTCAGGAGCAGTATGTCGGTGTCGCTGGGCAGGGGCATGGTCTCCAGATAGTTGTGGAAGTTGAGCACCCGGTGGAAGCGCAGCCGCGCGGCGGCCTCCAGTATGCGCTCCCGCTGCTGGGGGCCGGAGGCGGGGGCGAGATACAGCGTATCGTCCTCGAACTGGGTCAGGTCCGCGTTGCTGCCAAGCCCCGCGTCCAGACCGTCCTCCAAAGCGTAGCAGCAGAGGGAAACGGCCAGGGACACGGCGCGCTCCAGCCGCTCGTAGTTCTCCGTGCCGATCTCCCCCCAGAGCCTTTCCTCCGGGGCGATGTTGAGCAGCACCAGCAGCTTGGAGGCGGCGGTGTAGTCGTGCTGCTTGATCTTGAGCTCCCCGGTGCGGGCGTAGGCGCGCCAGTGCACGTCGCGCACGCTGTCGCCGGGCCTGTACTCGCGGATGCCGTTGTAGAGGAAGGGGTCGGGCTGTATGAAGCGGCGCACCGTGCGCTCCCCCTGCCAGCGGGAGGCGGGTAGGGCGGCCTCGGCCCGGGAGAGCAGGGCGGGATAGACGGTGACGGACTCCTGCAGGGGCTGGACGCGGCTGGACGTGGCGAAGCCGAACAGGTCGCCCACGGTGAGCGTGACGGAGGCGAAGGGGTAGTAGCCCCGCCTGACCGCGCGCACCTGGTGGGTGCGGCGCACCCTGCGCCAGGGCCCTAAGAAGAACAGGGAGCTGTGGTAGCGCTGGCCGCCGATCTCCAGATTCTCCTGCCTGCCGAACAGGAAGGAGTCCGGCATGCGGGTCTCCACCTTCAGCCAGGGCACGGGCAGCAGGCGGCGGTTCTCGATGGTCTCCACCATCTCCAGCGTTTCGCCCGCGAACAGGCGCGCCTTGGTGAAGTGGCGGCGCACGGTCACGCCGCCGAGCCCCGCCCGGCGGAAGACCAGCATCTGCAACAGCAGCAGCAGCCCGGCCACGATCAGGATCCAGATGGCGTTCATGAAGACAGCCGCTCCTTTATTCGTCCAGCGTTTCGGTGGGGACGGGGACGAGGGACAGCGCCTCCTCCACGGCCTTCTTCCCCTGGCTGCCCGCGCCGAAGGCGGTGCGCAGCACCAGACGGTGGGCCAGCACGGGCACGGCGGCCTTCTTTACGTCCTCCGGGGTCACGTACTCGCGGCCGTTGACGGCGGCCAGCGCCTGGGAGAGACGCATGAGGGTGAGCGCGGCGCGGGGGCTGGCGCCTAAGATCACCTGCTCGAGGCCGCGGGTCTTTTCGCAGATCTGGCCTATATAGGTGAGTATGTCCGCGTGGACTTTGACGACCCGCACGGCCTCCTGGGCCCGGGCGATGTCCTCCTTGTCCGCCACGGCGGTAAGCTCCGCCTGCGGCGTGCCCTCGCGGAAGCGGGCGAGGATCGCGCTCTGCTCCGCGGCGGTCGGGTAGCCCATGGAGAGCTGGATGGCGAAGCGGTCCAGCTGGGCCTCCGGCAGGGGGAAGGTGCCCTGCGTCTCGATGGGGTTCTGGGTGGCCACCACGAAGAAGGGGGCCTCCAGCGGGTAGGTCACGCCGTCGTAGGAGACCTGCCTCTCCTCCATGCACTCCAGCATGGCGCTCTGGCTGCGGGGCGTGGCACGGTTGATCTCGTCGGCCAGCAGCACGTTGCAGAACACCGGGCCGGGACGGAAGTGGAAGGAGGTGTCCCGCGGGTCGAACACGCTCATGCCCGTCACGTCCGAGGGCAGCAGGTCCGGCGTGAACTGGATGCGGCCGAAGCGGCCGGAAACGGACAGGGCCAGCGAGCGGGCCAGCATCGTCTTGCCCGTGCCGGGCACATCCTCCAGCAGCGCGTGGCCGCCGGAAAGCAGGGCGCAGAGCAGCAGCTCGATCTGCTCGTCCTTGCCCACGATCACCTTCTGTATGTTGTTTTTGACCGCCTGGGCCAGCGTTTGCACCTGTTTAACGTCCATGGTTTTGTGAGTCTCTCCCTTCCTGCTCTTATCGCTTAAACGCGGATAAAACGCCGCGTTTGTTCTGTCCATACTCATTCGACAAAGGCTCTAAGTTCCCCTGCCCGTTTTCACTCGCCGGTCCCCAAACGCTCGATGGCGCGCTCCATCAGCCTGCCCGCGATGCGCGCGGCCCTGCCGCCGCCGGAGCCGCCGTTCTCCACCAGCACGCACACGGCGAAGGGGGCGTCCTCCTCGTCGCAGAAGCCCGCGTACCAGGAATGGGGCTCGTAGGCCCCGCCGGAGGAGTTCACCTGCGCGGTGCCCGTCTTGCCGCCGATCCTGTGCCCTTCCACCGCTGCCGCGCTGCCGGTGCCGTTTTCCACCACGTCCACCATCATCTCGCGCATGGTCGCGGCCACGGAGGCGCTCACGATCCGCGAGTGGACGCGGGTGCTTAAGCGGTTGGTCACGCGCAGGTCCTGATCCACGGAGGAGAGGAGCAGCCGCGGCTCCGTCATCTGCCCGCCGTTGGCGATGGCCCCGGCGATCAGGGCCATGTGCATGGGGTTGGCCATCAGCCGCCCCTGGCCCACGCCCGTCCAGGCCAGCTCGCCGTCGTCCTCGATCCTGTCCGGGAACAGGGACTCGTAGACGATCATGTCGCTGAAGAGGAAGTTGCCGTCAAAGCCCATGCGGCGGGCCGTGCGGCGCAGCCTCTCCTGCCCAAGCTCCAGCGCCAGCTGGCCGAAGGCGATGTTGCAGGACTTGGAGAAGGCCTCCCGGAAGCTGAGCTCCCCGTGGCCCTCGCCGTCGGTGTCGGTCAGGGCCATGTCCTCGGTCACCTGCAGGTGCCCCTCGCAGACGAAGTGACGGTCCATCACGTCCGGCAGGTTCTCCAGGGCGCAGGCCAGCGTCACCATCTTGAACACCGAGCCCGGCGCGTAGCGGCCCTGGGTGATGCGGTTGAGCAGCAGGCCGTCCTCCGTTTCGTCGATGGGCTCGCCTAATGTGATGCCGGGGGTGGAGTAGAGGCAGTAGACCTCGCCGGTCTTGTAGTTGTACAGGACCGCCCCGCCGCGGCCGCCGTCGGGAAATAAGTCATAGGCGTACTTCTGCAGCTCGATGTCCACGGTGAGCTGTATGCCGTCGCCCTTGCGCGCCGTGCCGGAGAACAGCTGCAAAAAGCGCTCCTTCAGGGAGGACTGGAAGCCCAGAAGATAGCTTGCGAACATGCTCTCCGCGCCGGTGGGGACCGCGCCGGAGGTGTCGCCGATCAGCTGGGCCATGGCGGCCCTGGCCTTGTCGGAGACGGGGTAGACGCGGCGGCCCTGCGCGTCCGTCTCCACCAGCAGGTGGGCGTTGCGGTCGTAGATGGAGCCGGCCTGCACCTGCCCCTTGGCCTGGGCCAGGCGGGTGTTGTAGGGCGTGGCGAACCAGCGGGTGCCGTAGGCCGACACCGCGTACACGAAGTAGATGCAGAGCACCAGAAAGGCCGCCGTCACGGTCAGGAGCAAAAGTCGGATGTTGCGCTTCATGCCCTTCATTCCGCTTCCTCCTCCGCTTCCCCGCCCTGGGCGCGCAGCCAGGCGTCCTCCTCGCGCTTTCCCGCGTTCACGGCCACGCCCTCGAGCACGCCCAGCATCAGCATGGAGCTGACCATGGAGGAGCCGCCGTAGCTGATGAAGGGGAGCGTGACGCCGGTCAGGGGGATCATCTTGATGACGCCGCCCACGATCAGGAAGGTCTGCACCGCCAGGGACGAGAGCACGCCCACGCAGAGCAGCGAGTCAAAGGCCGAGCGGCTGCGCAGGGCCAAGAGCCCCGCCCGCAGGAACAAAAGCACGTACACCGCCAGCACCAGCAGGCCGCAGAACAGGCCCATCTCCTCGCAGAGGGCGGCGAAGATGAAGTCCGTGTCGTTGACGGGGATGATGGTGGGGCTGCCAAGACCCAGACCTAAGCCGAACATGCCGCCCGAGCCTATGGCCACCAGCGCCTGTATGATCTGGTAGCCGCCCTCGGTGGGGCTGACCCAGGGGTTGCGCCACATGGCCACGCGCAGCTGCACGTGGTCGAACAGGGCGTACATGAGCAGGGCGCCCAGGGCCGCGCCGCACAGGGCCAGGCCGCAGAGGCCTAAGCTGCCCGTGGCCGCGTAGTAGAGGCACACGCAGGTGAGGAAGCAGATGAGCACCGCGCCCAGGTCCCGCTCCAGCACGATCAGGCAGAGGCAGCAGGCCGCAAAGAGCAGCGCGGGCAGGTTGCCGCGCAGGTCCCGCCGCTCCGACAGGTACAGGGCCATCACGAACACCAGGGCGAGCTTTACGAACTCCGAGGGCTGCAGGGTGAACAGGCCGAAGTCGATCCAGTTCTTGGCGCCGAAGGTGCTCTCGCCGATGAGCAGCGTCAGCCCTAAAGAGCCCACGGCCAGCAGCATCACGGGCAGGACGAAGGGGCGCTTGTTGCGCACCTTGGTCACGAACAGCGCGATGCCGAGCATCCCCGCGATGCCGACTAAATAGAACAGAAACTGGCGCGGAGCCTTGTCGGGCCGCAGGCGGCAGAGAAGCGCCAGCCCCAAAGCGCATAGGAAGTTGCCGATCACCAGCAGCTGCATGTCCATGTGGGGAAAGAGCCTGCGCAGCCCTAAGGCCTGGAACACCAGCAGGCAGGGCATCAGGGCGGCCAAAAACAGGGGGAAGTAGGAAAGCCCCTGCCGGAAGGCCAGAAGGCCGAAGATGGAGGCCTCGAACACGCAGAGAAACAGAAGCAGGAAGTCGCTGGAGGGGCGCTTCAGTCGTCGAGCCATGCTTCAGCCTCCTCTCCCTGCAGGCGTTCCAGGCGGAACACAAGGCCGCCGGCCTGCATGTTCTGGCCGGGAAGGAGCGTATCTCCCCGGCGGACGCGCTGCCCGTCCGCGGTCACCAGCGCGCCGCCCTCCGGGTAGAGGTACACCCGGTCCTTCTCCACGCGCAGGACCAGATGGCGGCGGCGCAGGGCACGGGTGCGCAGGCGCAGGTCGCAGCCGCCGCCGCTGCCCAGCAGGCTGTCGCCGTCCAGGGGCAAAAGCAGGCCGCGCTGCACGCGCCTGTCCTCGCTGGAGAGCACGCGCAGGCCTAAGGTCGCCGCCGTGTCGGCGATGCGGCGCTGCACGGCCTTCTCGATCCGCCACTCGCGGACGAAGGACTGCGTGAGCAGAAACACGATCAGGGCCAGCAGCGCCGCGAACCAGTAGCGCATCGCCAGGGCCAGGAGCTCATACAGGGACGCGTTCACGGGCCGCCGCCTCCTTCCTTATCACCGGGATTCCTTTTTGGACAGTATACCATAAAACCATTCAAAAGGACAGGCCCTTTCCGGCGGGGTGCGGATAAAGCGCGCCCGCCATCGGTTGATTTCCCTGCCGCTTGTTGGTACAATGGGAAGCGCCGGGCGGCCGCCCGACAAAGATAGAGAATATGGGGGGAAAAAACTGTATGAGCGAATTGACCATCAAGCACAACGAACTGACCGCAGAGGAATTTATTCAGCTGTGGGAGAGCGTCTGGGGAGAGGGCCCATCCCTTGAGCAGACCGAGCTTGCCCTCAAGAACACGCTGTTCCGCGTGTCCGCGTACGACGGGGATACGGTCGTGGGCATGGCAAGGGTGATCGGCGATGTGGGGATGGACTACTACATCAAGGACGTCGCCGTGCGGCCGGAATACCAGCGCCGGGGCATCGGGAAGGCGCTCATCGAGGAGCTGCTCAAATTCATCGGCAGCCACGGCGTCAAGGGCACGCATATCTTTGTGGAGCTGAGCGCGCTGCCTCAGAACGTCCCCTTCTACGCCCGATTCGGCTTCTCCGCCAACGAGGAGCTGAGGCTGCAGAGAATGGTCCGCGTCGAGTGAACGCAGCCCTGCCAAGGCGCCGCGCTCCAGAACATCCTGCGCCTGCCCAGGGAAGAAGCGTTCGCCCTGGCGCGGCGCTGGGCGGAAGGCCCGCGGAGACGCACCCGCTGTCCTTCGTTTTGCAGGGGAGAGACTATCTGGACAAGTGGTTCGACCACGGGATCGTGACCGCGTTCCCGCTGGAAGGCATTCCATCCGACTTCATCAGCTTCACCTGCGGCGACAGCCAGAGCAGCCTGCGGCGGCGGGGCGACCTTGAGGTGCTGACGAAGGAGACGCTCCTGCGTTCGATCGATGAACATCCGGGCACGCTGGAGGGATTTGTGGAAGAAATTTCCCAGCGGCACACCTACATCGAGACGCAGGTCTGGAACGACGATTGTTTAAATCTCTGATTTTAGGTGAAAAATCTTTGGCACAAAGCGCATTCTATGCCTTTTTTAGAAAAATAGATTCCCATTGACGCTTCATGTTTGTTATAATAGTGTATCAATAGAAGGAGGAACGCATCGGGCGGCTCGACCCAAAAAAGGCCCGGCGCGGACGGAACAGAGGGGGAGGAAGAAGACATGACGAACAGGATCGAGGAGCTCAAGCGCTGGATGTGGGAGCGCAGGCACCACGCCGCCCGCCGGGAAGCGCCCGCGGGCGTGGAGCGGTTTTATCGAGGGGAAGAACTTCACGACATCACGCGCAGCTCCCTGCGCCTTTCCAAGGCGCTGGAGCTGGAAACGCCCTACTTTTTCCCCGGCGAGCTCATCGCCTTCACCAGGATCTGCGGCCCGCTGCCGTCCATCTTTTCGGACGCGGAGTGGGAGAAGATCACGCGGGAACACTTCATCCACGAGCGCGGCAACGTGAGCAACCTCTCGCCCGACTACGGGCGCGTGCTGGCCTGCGGCCTGCTTTCCCTGCGTGAAAAACTTGGGGACGGCGAGCTGCACGCGGCCATGCGGCTCTCCATCGACGCGGTGCTGGAGCTGACCCGCCGCTACGAGCGCGCCGCCCGGGAAGCGGGGCTGAACGAACTGGCGGACGTGCTTATGAACGTGCCCGCGAAGGGCGCGACCTCCTTCCGGGAGGCGCTGCAGTCCCTGCGCATCCTGCACTTCTGCATGTGGTGCGAGGGCGACTACCACAACACGCTGGGCCGCTTCGACCAGTACATGTGGCCCTATCTGCAGGCGGACCTCGCCTGTG
>CANQPP010000020.1 GCA_947625765.1 uncultured Clostridia bacterium | reverse complement strand
CGTGCTCCACCTGCTGCAGTATGTCGTTTTTGCCGTCGGGCTGGTGGATCTCGGTGACCTTGCGGGCCTGGTCGATGGTGGTCACGTCGTAGTCCACGTGGAAGGCCTCGTAGGCCAGGGCGAGTATGTAGGACTCACCGGCCTGGGACTCCACGCGCAGGTCGAAGTCGCCGGCGTCGTGCCAGCCGCCCACGTTGAGGCCGGGCACCACGTCGCCGCTCTTATACTTGGTGAGCGTGGACGGGCCCTGGGCATAGCCGTCGATGTGGTTGTAGTTGACGGGGGCCATGCGGGCGTCGTCGTTGTGGCACAGGCCGTGCCAGACGCGGTACTTTTCGCTGACGCGCATGTGGCACATCTGCACGGGCAGGAAGTATTCGAGCACCGGCTGCCAGACGCCGCGGTCGTACACGTCCTGCGCGATGCGGAAGATGGAGGAGGCGCTCTCGCCGTAGCGCAGGCGGTAGAGGCCCTCGTCCTTCACGGAACTAAAGTCGAACAAAACGTAGTTATAGCGCAGGAACTTGCCCCATTCCCTGCCTGTGATGGTCTCCACGGTCTCCTCGCCGCAGGCGGTGATGCGGCAGAGGGTCGCGGGCAGGCGCTTTTCGTCGCGGCTGTCCAGCTCCACGATGGCGACCTTGGGCTGGGCGGGGTGGTAGCCCACCTGGGAGGTCTGCACCACGGGGGAGTAGAGCCAATCCTCCACCACGTTGGGCGTGATGATCCAGCGGATGGCGCCCTTGTCCATGCCCGCGGGCACCTCGCTGCTGACGACGAACCAGCCGTTGTTGTGGTTCATGCGGCCGTCGTAGAGCTTAAGGTCGGCGGTCTGGCTCTCCACGGTGAAGCGGTCGTAGGGGCACTCCGGCCGCACGGTGAAGCGGCGGCCCACGGCGTAGGGCTCGGCGATCAGGTCGTCGGCGATGATGGGGTTATAGCCCTTGTGGTCGCCGGAGAGGCGCTTGCGGTCCGCGCCGCCCTCGGCCTCGGGCAGGTGGCCCGTCATCTCGTAGTTGCTCTTCTGGCTCAATGTGGGGCCGTTGGGCTGCTGGGGGAAGATGCCTTGCTTGTCGTCCATGATCCAGGGCTTGCCGAACAAAGCCCCGGGGAACAGCTCCAGGTTAAAGCACAGCTTGCCCTGGAAGGCCTCCGGGATGGGCTTGTCCAGGTCCACGGTCACCACGACGCTCTTTCCCTCGCCCTTGACGGTCACGTCGTACTCGAACTCGTAATCCGGGTAGATCATGGGGTTAAAGCCCTTCAGGTGCCCGGAAAGATCGGGGTAGGAAAGGTGGGTGACGATAGTGTTGGCTTCCTCGTCCATCACGCGCTCGCCCTGCTTGGGGATGGGCTGCCACTGGCCGGGCGTCTGCTCAAAGCGGATGTCGCCGTTGGTGGCCACGCGGTGGCCGTGCATGAGGATGCTCACGCCCGACTGGTGCCCGGCGGGATAGATGTCGTCGAAGGCCATCACGTCCACGCCCTTGTTCCGGAAATAGCCAAGGGACTTGTTCAGAAGAAAGCCCTTGTTCTGTGTGGTCTCTTTCAAGGTGTTTCCCCTCGCTTTCTGCCGGGGAGCTTCCCGGCAAATCTTACCTCCACTATAACATAGACGCTGAAAAAAGTCCATCCCCGGCCCTTCTTTGGGCGGGGATGGACGAAAATACGGGATGGTCTCCCTTCGGAGCGGGGCTTACACCGCGCCCTGGGCCAGCATGGCGGTGGCGACCTTCTGGAAGCCGGCGATGTTGGCGCCGGCCACGAAGTTGCCGGGCACGCCGTATTCCTTGGCGGTCTCGCTCATCTGGCGGTAGATGCCGACCATGATGCCTTCCAGGCGCTTGTCCACCTCGTCGAAGGTCCAGGACAGGCGCAGGGAGTTCTGGCTCATCTCCAGCGCGGAGGTGGCCACGCCGCCGGCGTTGGCCGCCTTGCCGGGGGCATAGAGCAGGCCGTTGGACTGGAAGCACTCGATGGCCTCGGGGGTGGAGGGCATGTTCGCGCCCTCGGCCACGGCCACGCAACCGTTCTTGACCAGCGCCTTGGCGTCGTCGCCGTCCAGCTCGTTCTGGGTGGCGCAGGGCAGGGCGATGTCGCAGGGCACGTTCCAGACGCGCTTGCCGGGCAGGAAGGTGGCCTTCTTGTGCTCGGCCAGGTAGTCGCTCACGCGGCCGCGCTTGACTTCCTTGATGAGCTTCATGGCAGGCAGGTCGATGCCGTCCTCGTCGATCAGCGCGCCGGAGGAGTCGGACATGGTGACGACCTTGCCGCCCAAGGCCATGGCCTTCTCGGCCGCGTACAGGGCCACGTTGCCGGAGCCGGAGATGGCCACGCGCTTGCCCTCGAAGGAGAGGCCCTTCTCGGCCAGCATCTCGCGGGTCAGGTACACAAGGCCGTAGCCGGTGGCCTCGGTGCGGGCCAGGGAGCCGCCGTAGGTCAGGCCCTTGCCGGTGAGCACGCCCTCGTACAGGCCGGTGATGCGCTTATACTGCCCGTAGAGATAGCCGATCTCGCGGGCCCCCACGCCGATGTCGCCGGCGGGCACGTCGATGTTGGCGCCCACGTGGCGGTACAGCTCGGTCATGAAGCTCTGGCAGAAGGCCATGACCTCGCGGTCGGACTTGCCCTTGGGGTCGAAGTCGGAGCCGCCCTTGCCGCCGCCGATGGGCAGGCCGGTCAGGGAGTTCTTGAACACCTGCTCAAAGCCTAAGAACTTGATCACGCCCAGGTTCACGCTGGGGTGCAGGCGCAGGCCGCCCTTGTAGGGGCCGATGGCGGAGTTGAACTGCACGCGGAAGCCGCGGTTCACCTGCACCCGGCCCTTGTCGTCGACCCAGGGCACGCGGAACATGATCACGCGCTCGGGCTCCACCAGGCGCTCCAGCAGCCCCTCGCGCTCGTACTCGGGATGGGCGTCCACGGCCAGGCGCAGGGAGTCCAGCACCTCGCGGGCCGCCTGATGGAACACCGCCTCGCCGGGATTGCGGGCGACCACGGTCTCCATGATCTTGTCTACATAGCTCATCTTCTCTTCCGTCCTTTCCTGCCTGAAAGATGCAAAGGCGTTCGGCCGCCGGGAGGGGCCCTGCAAACAGCAAGAAACGGGGCGACTTTCCCTTCCCGAAACGGCGGGGTCTTTTCTCGCTGTTTAGTATAACGGCTGGGGCTTATGTTTGCAAGTTAGGAGTTTGAAAATTGCCGTTTTTGGGTGGAAAGGGCCGCCTTTGCGGGCGGTTTCGGCGGCTGTTCTCTGCCCGTCCTGCAAAACGGGGGCTTTTGCAGGAAATGATGCGGGGGACGGGCGGCGGCGCGCAAAACGGCTTTTCAAAAACATTTCTTGCAAAGTTTCGGGATAGAATCTATAATAATTGAAGCAATTCCTGACAGGGAAAACAAGAAGCCTAGCGGCTGGTTCAAAAGCGAGGGTGGAAATAACATGGGCGTGATCGTGGCAAAATTCGGCGGCAGCTCCCTGGCGGACGCCGGGCAGTTCCGCAAGGTGCGCGATATTCTGCTGGCGGACGACAGGCGCAGGCTGGCCGTGGTCTCCGCGCCGGGCAAGCGCGAGGACGGCGACGACAAGGTGACCGACCTTCTGTACGCCTGCCACGACAGGGCGGCGCAGGGCGAGAACATCGACGAGCTGTTCGAGAAGCTCCGCGGCCGCTTCCTGGAGATGAGCCGGGAGCTGGATTTGAGCCTCAACATGGAGGCGGAGATGGAGCAGCTGCACTTTGCGCTGACCAGCGGCCGCCACACCCGCGACTACGCCGTTTCCCGGGGCGAATATTTGAGCGCCCGGATGCTGGCGGACTTTATGGGCTGGGAGTTCATCGACGCCTCGGAGGGCGTTTTGTTCGACAACCGCGGCGTGTTCGACCAGGAGCGCACCCAGGAAGTGCTCTCCCGCAGGCTGGCGGGCGTTGAGCACGCGGTGATCCCCGGCTTCTACGGCTCCATGCCGGACGGCATGGTCAAGACGTTCTCCCGGGGCGGCTCGGACATCAGCGGCGCCATCGTGGCCCGCGCCGCGGCCGCGGAGCTGTACGAGAACTGGACCGACGTGCCCGGCTTCCTCATGGCCGATCCGCGCATCGTCAAAAAGCCGAAGCCCATCGCCGTCATCACCTATCGGGAGCTGCGGGAGCTTGCGTACATGGGCGCCTCCGTCCTGCACGACGAGGCCATCTTTCCCGTGCGCACCGCGGGCATCCCCATCAACATACGCAACACCAACGACCCCTCCGCCCCCGGCACCATGATCCTGCGCGCGGACGAGAGCCACGTGCGCGGGGCTATCACCGCCATCGCGGGCAGGAAGGGCTTTACCGCCATCGCCATAGAGAAGAACATGATGAACGCGGAGCTGGGCTTCGGCCGCCGGATCCTGGGCGCGCTGGAGGACTGCGGCATCTCCTTTGAGCACCTTCCCACCGGCATCGACACCATGACCGTGCTCTGCTCCGACGCCAACCTCTCGGGCAAGATCGAGCAGGTGATCGAGAAGATCCGCCGCAGCTGCCAGCCTGACCACATCGAGGTCATCTCCGGCCTGTCCCTCATCGCCACCGTCGGCCGGGGCATGGTGCGCTATCCCGGCACCGCATCCCGCATCTTCGCGGCGCTGGCGGACGCGGGCATCAACATCCGCATGATCGACCAGGGCTCCTCGGAGATCAACATCATCACGGCGGTGGAGAGCGCCGACTTCGAGCGCGCGGTGAACGCCATCTACGCGGCGTTCAACAAATAGGAGGTCTGCCATGAAAAAGGCGCTGGCCCTGCTGCTGGCCCTCCTGGCTTTAAGCGGCTGCGCGGCCAAGGGCGACACATACGTGCTGCTTTCCTCCGGCCCCGCAAGCCCCGCCGCCGCCGCGCTGGCGGAGGCCGCGGGCGGCGCGACCGCGCAGGCCCTGAGCGACCGCGCGGCCCTGGAGCAGCTGTCCCTGGGCAACTGCGAGTTCGCCGTGGTGTGCGAGGCCAGCCTGCGCAGCGCCCTGAACGGCGACGGCGGCTACAACGGCAACGCCCTGGACAACCTGGAGAGGCTGGACGACCTGCTGCTGGGCGCCTTCTGCGTGTTCGCAAAGGACGAGCCCGAGCGCTGGACGAAGGGCATGGAGGTCCTGACGCTGACCGACGGCGGGCCGGGCGAGGAATTGGCGAACACTCTCTGCGGTATTTTGGGCCTTGAGAACGTCCGCGCCGTGGACAGGGACGAGGCCGAACAGGCGGTCAAGGACCAAACGCCGGATGCGGTGATGGGCCTGTTCCTGCCGGGGGAGCAGCTGATCGAGACGCTGACCGAGCAGGGCTATGGCCTCAAAGACACTGGAGAGGTCCTCGAAGCGCCGCAGGGCTATGAAGGCTCCATGGCGTTGGAGACGCTGCCGCCCCTCTACGACGGCATGCCGCGGATGGACGCCCTCTGTCTGTACGGCGCTCTGGTCGCCTCGGACACGAGCGGAGAGGAGGCGCGCGCGGCGCTCCTTCGCGCCAGCGCGGACCAGGCCTTCCGGGCCCAGCGGCTGCCGGACCTTCCCTGAACGTATAGCTTATAAACCGACCGACCATAGAAGGAGGAAAAGCCCATGCGGGGAGAGCTTACGCTGAAAAAGGCGCAGCCCAAGGACGGGCACGCCCTGTTTGAACTGAGATACCTGGCGTATCTGCGCCCCTATGCGCTGGATTCCTCCCCGGAAAGCCCCTGCCTGGAGGCGGAGGAGGACTTCCTTGCCCGCCTTATGGAGGAGGACGGCTGCCAGCGCTACGCCCTGTGGCTGGACGATCGGCTGGTGGGCGGCGCGGCCCTGCGCCCGGGCGAAAAGGACGCCGCCATCGAGGAGCTGTTCGTGGACCCGGCCCTGCAGGGGCGCGGGATCGGCGGCGAGGCCCTGCGCCTTCTGGAGAGCCAGGCCCCCTCGGCCGTCTACACGCTGGAAAGCCCCCTGGGCCGCCAGCAGGGCCTGTTCGATCGGGCCGGGTACCGCCTGAAGGGCCAGACCCGCTCCCCCGGCGGCCGCTGCCGCATGTATAAGTGGGAGAAGGAGGCCTTCCGCCAGGTGGAGATCCTGCTCTCGCCCCTGCGCAAGGAGCATTTGGACGCGGTCGGGCGCATGCTTTCCGAATTGGACGAAAAGCGCCTGTTCGACGTGGGCGGCGGCATCTTTGCCGAAAACCCGGACATGGAGACGCTTACGGGCGTATTCAGCACGGGCAGGCACCACGCGGGCGCGCCCCGCTTCGATTACGCCATCGAGGCGCCGGAGCTGAACGCGGTGCTGGGTCTCATCTCCCTGACGGATATGGATTGGGAGGTCAGGCGCGCGCGGGTGGCCCACCTGCTGGTGGATACGCGCTGGCGCGGCGTGGGCCTGGGCGAGCAGGCGGTGCAGAGCGTCTGCCGCGCGGCCTGCGAGAAGTACGGCTTCCGCGGGCTCACCGCCAACCTGCTGGAGGACAACGAGCCCGCCCTGCGCTGCTTCCTGGCCGCCGGGTTCAGGACCGCCTACCGCCGGGAGGACGCCTGGGCGAAGGAGGGCGAGGAGCCGCTGGATTCCCTCACGCTGATGCGCGGGCCCGCCGCCGCCCTGGATGCGGACGAGGATGCGGAGACGGAGGAATAAGCCGCCATCCCCTCACGGAACGATTTGAAATGAATATCAATAACGGCCGCCCCTGGGCAAAAGGGGCGGACCGTTGGTTTTTGCCCCTTAATGGGGAGAAGATGCACGGGAAGGAGGCCCGGTATGGAGGAGTTTCTATTGACGCGGCCGACGGAGGAATACGCGGAGCAGATCGCCCAGTACAGGCAGGAGTTTGCAGAGGCGGGCGATTCCATGGACGGAACGGGGCCTTTGCGCGTGATCGAGGACCCGCGGGCGTACATCCGGGCCTGCGCCGAATTGGAGAAGGGGGAAAACGTCCCGGCGCATCTGGTCCCCGCCACGCAGCTTCTGTTCGTCCGCAGGCGCGACGACAGGCTGGTGGGCATGCTCGCTGTCCGGCATTTCCTCAACGAGACTTTGGAGAAGTACGGCGGCCACATCGGCTATTCTATCCGCCCGAGCGAGAGGCGAAAGGGATATGCGAAGAAAATGCTGAAAGCGGCGCTGCCCTTTTGCCGGGAGCTGGGGCTAAGACAAGTGCTTATCACCTGCCGGGAGGACAATATCGCCAGCGAGAGGACGATCTTGGCAAACGGCGGCGTTTACGAATCGACAGTGCGCGAGCCGGAGAAGGACGTTCGCCTCAAGCGCTTCTGGATCGAGCTGTGAACAACTACATAAAGGGAGGTACACCATGGCTGACATACTGTTTAGGACGGAGACGCACGTGTTCTCGTACCGCGTGGGCGGCGTGCTGATCCACAAGGGGAAGATGCTGCTGCAACGGGTGCCGGGGGACGAGGGCTATGCCATCGTGGGCGGCCACGTCGCCTTCGGGGAGACCGGCGCCGAGGCGCTCAAAAGGGAGTTTAAAGAGGAGCTGCGCGCCGACATCCGGGTCGAGCGCCTGCTGATGGTCGGGGAGAACTTCTTCCCCTGGGGAGACAAGCCCTGCCAGCAGATCAATCTGTATTATCTGGCGGCGCTGGAGGACGAAACGCAGCTGGCGACGGAAGGGAGCTTCCGGGCGGTGGACGAGCTGGGTCAGGAGCGGATCGACCTGGACATGTGCTGGGTGCCGCTGGAGGCGCTGCCGAACGTGACCGTCTACCCCGCCGCCGCAAAGCCGTACCTGCTGGACCTCCCGGAGAACATCGTCCACTTCGTGTACAAAGAGTGAGCTCCTTACATATAGAGCGGCCCGCCCCTGTTCAGGGGCGGGCCGATTTGCCTATTTGAGCTTTTCAAGGATGACGGAGATGTTTTCCTCCACGGGCGCCCGGCCGTCCAGCCGCAGGACGGGGCAGGACAGGGAGCGCGCCCACGTTTCCACATAGTCCTCCGGGCGGCTCTCCACGAGGCGGAAGAAGCCTTCTTCTTGTTCGTACAGGTCGCCGCCCTTGAGCATCCGGCTGCCGAACCTGTGGAAGGAGCGCTCCCGCACCCGCTGCAGCCGCTGCTCCCTCGGGACCTCCAGAAGTACCGCCAGCTCGTAGAGCGGCAGCACACGTTCGCCGTAGTCCCCGCGCACCGCCGCGAACACGAAGCGCTCGTGCGCCTGCACTTCCTCCCACAGGAGTTCCTCCGCCTCTTTCCTCGAGCGCGGGGCGGAGAAGGCATAGCGGGGGTCCGTCTTGGGGAAGAACAGGTCCTCGTTGTCGATGAAGCGCGCCTTCATGCGTTCCGCCAGCGCCCTGCCCAGCGTGCTTTTCCCGCAGCCGTTGAGGCCGCAGACCAAAATGCCGCGTCCCATGGGACCCGCCTCCGCTTCTTTTGTCTGCTTCCCTGCTGCGGCCCAGGCGCGTCAGTCCAAATCTTTACCGTAATACTCCACGTCCACCGCGGTGCCGTCGGGGTAATACTCCCGCTCGGCCTTGATGAAGCTGCGGAAGCCGTAGTGGAAGTAGATCGCCTTGTTCGTGCGCTCCTCCGGCTCCACGCCCAGCGTCGCCCGGGTAAAGCCGCGCGCACGCAGGTCGGCGAGCATGAAGCGGAACAGGCGGGAGAAATAGCCCTGCCCCTGGAACGCGGGGATCGTTCGGAAGGCGGAGAGGTATACGGTCTTTTCGTCCACCAGCCCCTCGCTGTTCTGCACGGCCTCCGGGCGGATGTTCGCGGTTGCCTCGCAGATGATCTGCCCGTCCAGTATGCCGTAATAGGGCAGGACCCAGCCGTGACGGAAGTGCTCCAGCTGCTCCTTTTTCCAGATCACCCAGTTTTCCCTGCCCTTGTCCTTGTGTGCGATCTCGTAATCCCACTTTGTGTTCATTTCCTCCAAGGACGCGATCTTGCACAGATACTGCTCTGCCATCTCGTTTCTCTCCTTTAGATGTTGATAAGCGCCATGATACTAGAAGGGCGAAAGTCTCAAGCCCATCTCCCCGCGGGATGGAGGCGCATCTGCGGGGAGAAAAAACGGTCCCGAAACGGGATTCGTTCCGGGACCGCCAAGAGGATGGATTTGCCAAGCGTACTTTAGCGCTTGGAGAACTGGGGAGCACGGCGCGCGGCGTGCAGGCCGTACTTTTTGCGCTCCTTCATGCGCGGGTCGCGGGTCAGGAAACCGGCCTTCTTGAGGGCGGGACGCAGCTCGGCGTCGGCCTTGCAGAGGGCGCGGGAGATGCCGTGGCGGATGGCGCCGGCCTGGCCGGAAACGCCGCCGCCGCACACGTTCACCAGAACGTCGAAGCGGCCGTTCGTCTCGGTCAGATCCAGGGGCTGACGGACGGTCATCTTCAGGGTCTCAAGACCGAAGTAGTTATCGATGTCGCGGCGGTTGATGACGATCTTGCCCTCACCGGGAACGAGACGCACGCGCGCGATGGAAGACTTTCTGCGGCCAACGGCCTGGTAGGTTAAAGCGGGCATTGATGTGTTCCTCCTTCCCGATTACTTTTCCAGCACGAGCACTTCGGGCTTCTGGGCCTGCTGCTCATGCTCGCCGCCCTTGTACACGCGCAGCTTCTTGAGCATCTGGCGGCCAAGGGAGTTGTGGGGCAGCATGCCGCGGATCGCCTCGGTCACGACGAAGTCGGACTTCCTGGCCATCAGGTCGCGGTAGCTGGTCTCCTTGAGACCGCCCACATAACCGGAATGGTGATAGTACTTCTTCTGATCCAGCTTGGAGCCGGTCAGGATCACCTTGTCGGCGTTGACGATGATCACGTGATCGCCCGTGTCCACATGGGGAGTGAAGGTGGGCTTGTTCTTGCCGCGCAGGATAGCGGCGACCTGGCTGGCCAGACGGCCCAGCACCATGCCGGAAGCGTCGACCAGATACCACTTTCTCTCGATGGTTTCGGCCTTAGCCATGAACGTTTTCACTGTAACGATTCCTCCAATGTTGCGCGCCTCGTTGCATAAGGCGCCCGCGGCCGTGTGTTTTCGGCCGCGCGAAATAGCGGAAAACTCCCTGCGCTCGATGGTCAGGCGCCGCAGGCTGTCGTTCCAAACGACCGGGGCTAAGGGTCATCTGTTCAACGCATCCTCTATTGTATTTGATTTCCGCGCGTTCGTCAAGCGGAAATCTGGTTAATTTCCACTCGAAAAGGCGTTTTTTCACAGCAGAAAGGGCCCGGGAGGCGACGAAACGGAGGGCAGCGCCTCGCCGGGGTAGTAAACGCGGGCCAGCGTGAGCCCGCAGGCCGGCGCGGTGACGCCCAGGCACAGCCGGTCGCCGGTGGCAAAGGCCGCCTCGATGTCGCTTGTTTCGCGCTTATTCAGGCCGATCTCGATCAGCGTCCCGGCCATGATGCGCACCATGTTATAGAGGAAGCCGTTCCCGCTCACGGTGAAGCGGACCTCGCCGTTTTCCCCCGTCACCTGCGAAAAGTAGATGGTCCTTAAGAACGTCTTGGAGGAGCCGCCCGCGGCCATGAAGGCGCGGAAGTCGTGCTCCCCTAAGAACAGCCGCGCCGCCGCGTCCATGCGTCCTACATCCAGCGGCAGGGGAACGTGGGCGTGGGTGTTGCGCTGTAGGGCCCCGTGGTGCGGACGGTTGAGTATGCGGTAGATGTAGGTCTTGCCGCAGGCGCTGAAGCGGGCGTGGAAGTCCGCGGCCGCCTCGCGGGAATCGCTTATGCGTATATCCGGCGGCAGCATGGTGTTGAGCGCGAAGCTGAACTTTTCCGCCGGGATGCGGCTTTCGGTATCAAAGTGGACGGTCTGGCCCAGCGCGTGCACGCCCGCGTCCGTGCGGGAGGCGCCGGTCACGGTCAGCGGCCCGCCGACAAGGCGGGAGAGGGCCTTTTCCAGTTCCTCCTGCACGGAGGGGCCGTTCAACTGCCTCTGCCAGCCGCAGTAGGCGCTGCCGTCGTATTCCACGGTCAAACGGATGCGCCGCGTCATAGGAACCTCTCGGCGATCACCAGGCCCAGCACCAGCGCCATGAGCAGGATGGCGTAGACGTCGATGCGGCCCATCTTGAGGATCTTCATGCGCGTGCGGCCCGCGCCGCCGTGGTAGCAGCGGGACTCCATCGCCACGGCCAGCTCGTCGGCCCGGCGGAAGGCGGAGATGAACAGCGGCACCAGCAGCGGCACCATGGACTTGGCCCGCTGCAAAAGATTGCCGGTGTCGAAGTCCGCCCCGCGGGCGGACTGGGCCTTCATGATCTTGTCGGTCTCCTCCAGCAGCGTGGGGATAAAGCGCAGGGCGATGGTCATCATCATGGACATCTCGTGCACGGGGAAGCGCACGGCCTTTAGGGGCTTTAGCACCCGCTCCAGCGCGTCGGTCAGGGCGATGGGCGAGGTGGTCAGCGTGAGCAGCGAGGTGCCTAAGATCAGGAACACCAGACGCAGGGACATGAACACCGCGTACATAAGGCTCTCCAAGGTCAAACGGAAGATCCACCAGGAGAACAGGTAGGTGTCGCCGCGCACGAAGAAGAGGTTCAACACGAAGGTGAAGACCACGATGAAGAGTATGGGCTTGACGCTCTTTAAAAGGAAGGAAGCCTTGAGCCCCGAAAGCAGCGTGCACAGGGCCAGGAAGGCAAGCAGCACGGCGTAGCCAGCGAAGCCCTGGATGAGGAAGATGGCCACGATGTAGCAGAGCGTGAGCAGCAGCTTTACCCGCGGGTCGACGCGGTGGACGACCGAATTGCCGGGAAAGAACTGGCCCAGGGTGATATCGCCTAGCAAGTTTCCTTCCCTCCCTTCACGCGCTGCAGGATGGCGCGCTCCATCTCCTTTAGGTCGTACATGCCGTCCGGCAGGTCGAAGCCGCGCTCGCGCAGGGCGGCGCAGAGCTTGGACACCTCCGGCACGTCCAGGCCCATCTTGACCAGCTCGCGCTGGCGGGAGAACACCTGCCGGGGCGTGCCCTGCATGGCCAGGCGGCCCTGGTTGAGCACCAGGATGCGGTCCGCGTAGCGGGCGACGTCGTCCATGGAGTGGGAGACCATCACGATGGTGCGGCCGCCCTGCCGCCACTTGGCGGTGAGGGAAAGGATCTCCTCGCGGCCGGTGGGGTCCAGCCCGGCGGTGGGCTCGTCGAGTATGAGCACGCTGGGCTCCATGGCCAGCACGCCCGCGATGGCCACGCGGCGCTTCTGCCCGCCGGAGAGGTCGAAGGGGGAGCGCTCCAGGCAGCTTTCGGGCAGGCCCACGTCCGCGACGGCGGCGCGCACGCGGCGGTCGATCTCCTCTTTTGAAAGCCCCAGGTTCCGGGGGCCGAAGCCGATGTCCTGGGCCACGGTCTCCTCGAAGAGCTGGTACTCGGGGTACTGGAACACGAGGCCCACCCGGCGGCGGACCTCCTTGAGGTTCGCGTTCTTGTCGCTCAAGTCGATCTCGTCCACGATCACCGTGCCGGTGTCGGGCTTGATGAGGCCGTTCAAGTGCTGGATCAGCGTGGACTTGCCGCTGCCCGTGTGGCCGATGATGCCCACGAACTCGCCGTCCTGGATGGTAAAGCTCATATCCTTTAGGGCCACGGACTCCAGCGGCGTTCCCGCCATGTAGACGTGGCCCAATTCCTTTACAGCAACGGGCATAGGGCGTTCACCATCTCTTCCACAGTCATGATCCCCTGGGGCAGTTCCATCCCCTGGGCGCGCAGCTCGTGGGCCAGCAGGGCCATGGGCGGGGCGTCTAGGCCCAGTTTTTTAAGCCTCTCCACGTCGGTAAACAGCTGCCGGGGAGCGGCCTCCTCGGCGATGCGGCCCTGCTCCATCACCAGCACGCGGTCGGCCAGCAGCGCCTCCTGCATGAAGTGCGTCACGTGGACCACGGTGATGCCCTGCTGCTCGTGCAATTCGCGCACGGTCCGCATGACCTCCCGCCTGCCGGAGGGGTCCAGCATGGCGGTGGGCTCGTCCATCAGCAGCACCTCCGGCTCCATGGCCAGTATGCCCGCGATGGCCACGCGCTGCTTCTGCCCGCCGGACAGGTTGTGCGGCGCGGCCCCGGCGAAGGCCTCCATGCCCACGCGGCGCAGGGCCTCGCGGACGCGGCGCTGGATCTCCAAAGGCTCAACGCCCAGGTTCTCCAGCCCGAAGGCCACGTCCTCCTCCACGATGGTGGCCACCAGCTGGTTGTCCGGGTTCTGGAACACCATGCCCACCCGGCGGCGGATGTCCCAGATGGTCTTTTCGTCCGCGGTGTCCAGGCCGTTCACCAGCACCTTCCCCTCCGAGGGCAGGAACAGGCCGTTTAACAGCTTTATGAACGTGGATTTGCCGGAGCCGTTGTGGCCCACCACGGCGATCCATTCGCCCTTCTTGATGGAAAGACTCACGCCGTCCACGGCGGGCGTCTCGGCCCCTTCATAGGTAAAGCGCAGGTTTTCGGCGCGTATGATCTCCATTCCCTGAAAATAGACCTCGTTTCTTACAAAATGTGTCTTTCATCATAGCACGAAGAAGGGCGCGGAAAAAGTGCGTTCGGGTTAAAATGTGGCGCATCTATCCATCGCCGCCCCTGCGGGAAAGGGCGTTTGCTCCGTTTACGTTGGAAATGTTTTTTTGTGTATCTTTCGAGAAAGGCGGCGGCAACGTTTTTTGGAATCGTACAGGCAAAAGAAAAGCCCCGGGCCTGCGGGCGCGGGGGGAGTGGAAAAAGATAAGGAAAAAAGAAAATGGCAAACAAGGTAAGTTTATTGTTCCACCTGGCTCAGGATGCGCACGATGGAGTTGAGCGAGCGTTCCAGCTCGTAGAAGTCCTTGTCGGGTATGGTGGCCACCCAGCGCATGGCCTGGCGCACGATGGTCTCGCGGATGGCGGAGAAGCGCTCCTCGCCCTCGGGCAGCAGCACCACCTTCACCACGCGGCGGTCGGACTCGTCGCGGCGGCGCTCCACGTAGCCCTCCGAGATCAGGCGGTCGATCAGGGGGGTGATGTTGGGCTTGGAGATGCCCAGGCGCTGGCTGATCTCCGAGACGGTCATCACGCCCGTTTCGCCCAGCATGGTCAGCACCTGCACGTGGGACATGGGCACGTTGTGCTCCGCCTGCACCACGTCCATGCGCAAAAGGCGCTTTTTCAGCATGGGTAAAACGTCGAAGGTGGTCTTGGCCACCTGCTCCACCATTTCCTTGTTGACGGATTTTCTGCGCGGCATAAGAACACCCTCCTTTCCCGAAGATATCCGGCTGCCCAAGGGCCGGAAATACTCTATCCGATATGTATATTATTATAGTGCTAAGAATATAAAAAATCAATCGCCCCTTAACAAAAACAGAAGATTTTTTGACAGAGACCGCCAAGCGGAACGACGAAACGCGTTGAAAGGGGCGCGGAAACAGACTGTCAGGGCAGGAACAGTGTCTGTCCGTCGGAGCGGATGACCACGTCCCCGTCCTCGTCGGTGCGGTAGATCTTCACGTCCAGCTCCTGCAGGCGGGAAAGCACCTTGTCGCTGGGCTCGCCCTTTTCCTCCTCCTTGTCGCAGGTGATGACGGCATAGCGCGGGGAGACCTTTTCCAGAAAGCGCTGCTTGGAGGAGGTGTTGCTGCCGTGGTGGCCCACTTTGAGCACATCGGCAGACAGGTCGAAGGGGCCGTCGCGCAGGGCGGACTCGGCCTTCGACTCCGCGTCGCCCATGAACAGGAAGCGGTGGCGGCCGTATTCCAGAAGGAACACGATGGACCAGTTGTTGATCTCCTCGCCGAAGTCCGCGTCCGGCTCGGGGGAGAGGAAGGTGATGGTGGAGCCGCCGAAGGCGAGCGTATCGCCGGGCTCGGGGATGGAAACGGGCACGTTACAGTCGTCCAGCGCGTCCAGCAGCTGCTCGTAGTGGCGGGTGGTGTGCGTCTTGGGCGAGAGGAAGGCCTGCCCCACGGGATAGGCGCGGACGATCTGGTCCAAAGCGCCTAAGTGGTCCTCGTGGGGGTGGGTGTTTATCACATAGTCCAGCCGCTCGATCCCGCGGGCGTCCAGATAGGCCTTGATGTAGTCCTCGTCCTCGGTGTTGCCCCCGTCCACCAGCATGGTCTGCCCGTCGCAGCACAGGAGCAGGCAGTCGGCCTTGCCAACCCGCAGGACGTGCATCTGGAAGCCCGTCTCCGCGGGGGCCTGTTCATCCGACGGGCCGGGCGAAGGGCTCAAAGCGGGGCTTGCTTCCGGCGTTTCCGTCGGGACGGCCCCGGACGAGGCGGGCAGCGTTTCCGCCGGGACGGGCGCCTGTGTGGAGACCGGCGCGTCGGTCGGGGCCATGCCGTACAGGAAGGAGCCTAAGTCCCCCTCCAGCGCCAGGGCCGTGACGAGGAACAGCAGCGCCGCGAACAGGACGGCGCAGACCAGGGGCGAGGCGAAGGGCGCGCGTGGCGCGTCGCCGTCCCGACCGCGTTTCTTGGGCATGGGGCAGGCTCCTTTCTATACAGGTCTGGGCCGCAGAGAAAAGCCGTTCCCGCGCAGGGCGAAAAAGGGCCGCGCGGGAACGGGGAAGATGCGAGAGTTAAGGCCTTACAGCATGGCGGCCAGGAGCTTTACGCAGGCCTCCAGGTCGCGCACGTCCACCGTCTCACAGGGGGCGTGGACGTAGCGGCAGGGGATGGACAGCGTGCCGGAGGGCACGCCGCCGCCGGTCAGGTGGATGGCGCCCGCGTCGGTGCCGCCCGCGGTCAGCACCTCGAACTGGTAGGGAACGCCGGCCTTCTTGGCGGCCTCCTCCATGGCGTCCTTCACCGCCGGGTGGGAGATGGAGCTGCGGTCCATGACCTTGATGGCCGCGCCCTTGCCCAGCTGGGAGGTGGTCACGCGCTTTTTGGCCATGGGGTAGTCGTCGGCGATGGTCACGTCCAGGGCGATGCCCATGTCGGGCTGGATGGCGAAGGCAGCCGTGCGCGCGCCGCGCAGGCCGACCTCCTCCTGGGTGGAGAACACCGCGTAGATCTCGTTGTCGCTCTCCTTGACCAGCTTGACCGCCTCCAGAAGCACGGCGCAGCCGGCGCGGTCGTCCATGTAGGGGGAGGCGACGCGATCGCCCATATCGGACACCTGCGGACGGACCACGGCCCAGTCGCCGATGGCGGCCCTTGTTTGGGCCTCCTCCTTGGTGGAGGCGCCGATGTCCAGGAACAGGCGGGCGGCGTTCACGGGGGTGCCGGGCGCGTGTCCGCCCTCGGCGAAGACCACGCCCTGCGCGCCGGACTTGAGCGTCACGTGGCAGGCAAGCATCTGCTCGAAGTGGATGCCGCCCAGCGCCATCACGCGCAGGAAGCCGTCGTCCTCGATGCCGGTGACGATGAAGCCGATCTCGTCCATGTGGGCGGAGAGCATGATCTTGCGGCCGTTGGCCTTGCCGTGCTTGACGCAGATGAGGTTGCCCATCACGTCGCGGCGGATCTCGTCCACGTAAGGCGCGATCTCCTTTTCGATCAGGCTGGCGCAGGCGCCCTCAAAGCCGGTGGGGCCGGGCACGGCCAGCAGTTTCAGAAGCGTATCTTTGACCATGATCGTATCTCCTTTTGATTTCTCTCTTTATGGAAAGTATCGGGGTTTTTTCGGGCTTACAGGCTGCCCGCGCTCTCTAGGAAGGCGCGGCCCAGGGCGGCGGCGGCCTCCACGTCCTTTAGGCAGCAGACGGAGGCGGGGGAGTGGATGTAGCGGCAGGGCACGGAGATGACCGCCGTGGCCACGCCCTTGTTGGCCCGCTGCATCGCGCCGGCGTCGTTGCCGCCGGCCACGCCGCGCTTGATCTGCCAGGGCAGGCCCTTTTCCTCGGCCACATGGCAGAGGTGGGCAAAGAGGGCGGGGTTGGCCAGGGAGGAGTTGTCCATGAAGGAGACGGTGGGACCCTTGCCTAAGGTGCAGATCTCCTCGTGCACGCGCGCGCCGGGGGTGTCGTTGGCGGTGGTGCCCTCAAAGGCGATGCCGAAGTCGGGGTCCACGCGGCGGGAGCTGACCAGAGCGCCGTTTAGGCCGATCTCCTCCTGCACGGTGAAGGCGCAGCAGAGGTTCACGTCGTACTCGCCCTTGAGCAGCTCCAGCAGCACGGAGCAGCCCACGCGGTCGTCCAAAGCGCGGGACTTGATGAAGCCGTCGCCAAACTCCACGATGGGGCCGTCGAAGCTCACGAAGTCGCCGGGCTTGACCTTGGTGAGGGCGTCCTTCTTATCCTTGGCGCCTATGTCGATAAAGAGGTTGTCGTGGGTGAAGGGATGGGTGCGCTCCTCGGGCTCCTGCAGGTGCACGGCCTTGGAACCCAAGACGCCCGGGACCAGATCCGGCCCCACCAGCACCCGCTTGGAGACGCAGACCGCGGGGTCCACGCTGCCCACGGGCAGGTAGCGCAGCAGGCCGTCCTCGCGCACGTACTGCACGATGAAGCCCACCTCGTCCATGTGGGCGGCCAGCATCACGGTCTTGGCGTTTTTCTTCTTGGAATCCTTCCAGGCCAGCACGCTGCCCAGGGCGTCCACCAGCACGCGGTCGGCCAGGGGACGGGCCTTCTCCAGTATGAAGGCGCGCACCTCGCCCTCGTTGCCGGAAACGCCTCGCAATTTCAGCAGTTCCTTTAGTAGCATAGCCATTCCCCCCAATTCTCGTCGATGCCCTTGAGGAAACCGGCCAGCAGGCGGCCCGCCTCCTGGGCGCTCTGTTCGCTGATGGTCTCCACCATCGTGTGCATGTAGGCCAGGGGCAGGGAGATCAGCGCGGTGGGCACGCCCTCGTTGGAGATGAAGGCGGAGTCCGCGTCGGTGGCGGTGCGGCGGCTGGAGATGTCCGTCTGCACGTCCACGTGCAAACGCTTGGCGGTATCCAGCAAACGCTTGAGCATGGCGGGGTGCAGCGTCGGGCCCTGGCCCACGCTCACCTTGTCGATGGACATGGTGTCCCAGGGGTCCGCGCCGGGCATGTTGGCGTGGCAGACGTCGAAGGCCACGGCCATGTCCGGGTGCACGTCGTTGGCGGCCACCAATGCGCCGCGGGAGCCGACCTCCTCCTGCACCGTGGCGGTAAAGACCACGCGGCAGCCCAGGGAGACGTTCTTGAGCTCCTCCATGGCCACGAGCATGCAGGCCACGCAGGCGCGGTCGTCGAACGTCTTGTAGGAGATGCGGTCGTTCATAAGGCGCGTAAAGGGCACGCGGAAGGAGATGGGATCGCCCACGCGCACGAGCCGTTCGACCTTCTCCTTAGGGATTCCTAAGTCGATGGTCAGCTCGTCCATGCGGGCGGCCTTGTGGGCGCCCTGCGTCAAATGCGGGGGCTTGACGCCGATGACGCCGAAGAGGGGCTCGCGGCCGAACACCGTGACCTCGCTGCCGGGCAGTATGCGCGGGTCGATGCCGCCGATCTGCCAGAAGCGCAGGAAACCGTCCTCCTCGATGCCGGTGACGATCATGCCGATCTCGTCCATGTGGGCGCAGACCAGCACCGTGGGCCCGCCTTCGCCCATTTCCCCGCGCACGTTGCCCAGGGTGTCGATGCGCACGTTGGGCGTGTATTTGCGGAACTCCTGCGCGATGCGCTGGGCCACCGGCGACTCGAAGCCGGAATGGCCGGGCAGCGCGCAGACCTCCTCCAGGAACTTGGCTACATCCATGAAAAGCGTGGACCTCCTTTGCTGCGCTCCGCGTGAGATGCCCGCCGGGAAGGACGCCCGACCGGGGGGTGCGGAGCGGAAACTTTTGGGATAGATACAAAAGAAAACCATTCCTATTGTATACCTAAGCGCGGGCTTAGGCAAGAGACGAAAAAAGTTCGTGCGCTCGCTTCACGGGAACACGGTGCGCAGGGCCCAGAGCAGCAGGAGCTGCAGCGGGTAGCCCGCGTAGAAGAACCAGGTGCTTAGCTTCCCCTTCCCGCCGCGCTCCCCGTTGTAGAGCGCAAGCAGCGGCAGGGCCAGGAACACGCCCAGCTGATAGAGCCGCGGGTTCCCATCCACCAGGAGCCCCAGGCAGAAGCAGTTGACGAACAGGTGCGCGGCCGCCGCCACGGCGCAGAAGGTAAGCGCCTGCCTGCGGAAATTGCCGCGGTTTAGGCCAAAGCCCACGATCCACAACACGCCCACGTAGTTCCAGTTGGCCCAGAAGGAAAGGGCGCAGCACAGCAGCAGAGCCAGTATTTTCTGCCAGAGGGCGAGACGGCCGGACCGGACGCAGCTCAAGGCCAGCAGCCCCAAAAACAGGCTCCACAGGACGCTGGTGGTCTCAAAGAGGCCGTGCCGGAAGCACAGCGCGTAGGGCACATGGGACAAAAGGGCGAAGAGCAGCAGCCGCAGGAGGTATTTTTTCAGGTTCGAGGTGTGGAAGAAGCCCTCCGCCACCATGTAGCACATGATGGGCGCGGCGATGCGGCCGGGCAGCCGCAGGAAAGGATACATATCCCAGGAATGCGGCACGAACAAAAGCGCCGCGTGGTCGAACACCATGGCGCAGAAGGCGAGGGATTTGAGCTGGTTGCCGGTGAGGGAAAGGCGGTGTGACAAGAAAAAAGCCTCCTGAAGGATCGAAAGCCGGATCGGCGGATAGGGTCTCTCAAAGCGTGCGCAGATAGATCTTTTCTTCTTCGCCCCACGGAGCCGTTTTTCGGCCGATCACGGTGAAAACGTACTTTTCGTACAGGTCCACGTGGTCGCTGACGATGTGGACGCGGTCGAAGCCGACGGAGCGCAGATAACCCATGGCGCATTCGCCGGCCCCTGTGCGTTTCTCCCACGAACACATAGCCGATGCAGGACGTGTACGGAGCGCCCGGGATGCAGTCGTCCCTGGCGACGGTGCAGTATCCAAGGATGTTTTCCCCGTCAAGGCAGACGACGACCCTTTCCCACAGAGCATCCGATGGAGCGATCGTTTTTATCTGCAAATGATTAACTCCCTTAAGTTCCGAATTAGGTTAGGGCCGCTCTGCGCGCCGATACTGTGCAGCACAACTATTTGCTCGTCGGCGCGATCGCGATCCCGCATTTTGGGCAGTAATGGGCTTCCGCTCTATATCCGTTCGCCTGCAGCGGCTTGAACTGGTTGATGAGGGCAACGCCCGTTTCCGCAACGGAAAAAGAGATGTGGGACGGTCTTTCTCCGTTCGGGATCCATTGAACGGGCTGTTCTCCGTTGGGAATGTAGCCGGGCCGCATTTCTTCCTGACAGTAGGGACAGCGCATTTTATTTCCCCTCCCGGTTTCCACTCTGTTTTTTAAGTCAAGCATGGACAAAAGTTAAGGAAGCCGCGTCAAAACGCGGCTTCCTTTTCAGCGGGCGTTTTTATGCCCACCACATGCCGCCCTTGTCCTCGAAGGCCATGGTCTCCTTGAGGATGGCGATGGCCTTCTGCAGGCCCTCGCCGGGGGACATGAGGCTGTCCTCGTGCTCGATGCTCATCACGTCGTCATAGCCCACCATGCGCAGGTTGGAGACGATGTCCTTCCAGACCTGGTAGTCGTGGCCGTAGCCCACGGAGCGGAAGATCCAGGCGCGGTGGATCTCGTCGCTGTAATGCTTGGTGTCCAGAACGCCGTTGGTCTTGGTGTTGATCTCGTCGATCTTGGTGTCCTTGGCGTGGAAGAAGTAGATGGCGTCGCCCAGGTAGCGGATGGCGTACACCGGGTCGATGCCCTGCCAGAACAAGTGGCTGGGATCCAGGTTCGCGCCCAGGATGGGGCCCACGGCGTTGCGGATGCGCATCATGGTCTCGGGGTTGTAGACGCAGAAGCCGGGGTGCATCTCGAAGGCGATCTTCTCGATGCCGTGCTCGGCGGCCCAGGCGGAGGTCTTCTTCCAGTAGGGGATCAGCACCTCGTTCCACTGGTACTCAAGGATGTTGGAGTAGTCGTCCGGCCAGGGGCAGGTGACCCAGTTGGGGGTCTTGTCCTCGGGACTGCCGCCGGGGCAGCCGGAGAAGGTGATCACGCGCTTGACGCCCAGCTTCTCGGCAAGCAGCACGGTGTTCACGAAGTCGTCGTGGAAGGCCTTGGCCACGGCCTTGTCGGGGTGCACGGCGTTGCCGTGGGTGGACAGGGCGGCGATCTCCAGGCCGTACTTGTCGATGGTGGCCTTGAACTCCGCGATCTTGCTCTCGTCCTTGAGCAGCTCCTCGGGGTTGCAGTGCGCCTTGCCGGGGAAGCCGCCGCAGCCAATCTCGACGGCCTGCACGCCGGACTGGGCCAGGTACTTGCAGGCCTCGTCCAGGGACTTGTCCGCAAGCAGGACCGCGAATACGCTCAGTTTCATTCGTCTTTTCCTCCCTTGTTTGGTGTGAAGAATGGGAACGGTCGAAGGTGCTCGTTCGGGGGGAGCTTTCTCCCCTTCTTTCCTTTACTAGTATACAACAAAGCGCGGACAGAAGCAAAGGGGAGCGGCGCAAAAAAGACGCGTTTTGCGCGCAAAGGCCCAAAGAAGAAGTTAATTTTTCCCTTTGCCGAAAAAAAGGCTTGCGCCGGGAGCGAAAACATGGTATGTTTGTAAGCGGCTTATGTGTTATCAACCACAGATGGTACTGTGGTTTGAAAGAGGTGAGGTAACATGAAGGAAAAGGTGCATCCCAAGTACGGCAAGTGCATCGTCCGCTGCGCCTGCGGCGAGACGTTCGAGACCGGTTCCGTGAAGCCGGAGCTGAAGGTCGAAATTTGCTCCAAGTGCCACCCGTTCTTTACGGGCAAGCAGAAGCTGGTGGATACCGGCGGACGCGTGGACCGCTTCAAGAAGCGCTACGGTATGTAGAACAAAAGAGGCTTCCATTTTTCGGTGTGTCTGCTCGATCCTGCGGCTCCTCGTGCGTTGCGCGCGTAGGAGCCGTTTGGGGGTTTGAAGGGCTTCTATCGCCGCGCCGAAAAAGAAGGGGGCCTCTTTTGTTTTATCCCTGAAAAACGAGGCTGGCAGCTGCCAACAACATGCGGCAGGAAAGGCGGGTGTTCTTAAAAAAATGACGAGCGAAAAGAAGGAAAAGAGGCCCTACATCGGCGGGCAGGCCGTGCTGGAGGGCGTGATGATGCGCTCCCCGGACAGGCTGGCCATCGCCGTGCGCCGGGCGGCCGACCACAAGATCGAGGTCAGCGTAAAGCCCGTGGAGCCGCCCGCGAAGAAGGGCAGCGTACTGCGCTGGCCGGTGATCCGCGGGGTGAGGGCGTTCATCTCCACGCTGCGCAGCGGCATGGACACCATCAACGAGTCCGCCCGCATGCTGGGCGAGGAGGAGGAAGAGCCCTCCCGCTTCGAGAAGTGGCTGGCGGCAAAGCTGGGAAAGAAGGCCGAGGACGTGGTGGTCTTTATGGCCGTGGCCGTGGCGCTGGTGCTGGCCGTCGGCCTCTTCTTCGTGCTGCCCTCCCTGGCCGGCAGCTTCTTTAAGAGCGTGATCGACAACCGCCTTTTGTCCAACCTTTTGGAGGGCGCGGTGCGCCTTGCCATCTTCCTGGCCTATGTGGTCTCCATCTCGGCCATGAAGGAGATCCGCCGGGTGTTCGGCTACCACGGCGCGGAGCACAAGACCGTGCACTGCTACGAGCACGGCGAGGAGCTGACCGTGGAGAACTGCCGCAAGTACCCCATCATGCACCCCCGCTGCGGCACGGCCTTCCTGCTGATCGTGATGATCTTCTCCATCCTGTTCTTCACGGTGTTCAGCTGGGACCTGACCTGGTACACCCGGCTGATGAGCCGCCTGCTGCTGCTGCCCGTGGTGATGGGCCTTTCCTATGAGATCCTGCAGGCGCTGGGCAGGCACGAGAACGCCTGGGTGCGCGTGCTGCGCTGGCCGGGGATGCAGCTGCAGAGGCTTACCGCCCGGCAGCCGGACGACGAGATGCTGGAGGTGGCCATCCAGGCCATGAAGGCCGCGGCGGGCATGCCCTACGAGGCGGAGACCGCCGACGAGGCCGCGCCGGAAGCGGGAGCCGCGACCGAGGCCGAACCCGCGAACGAGCCGGACGGGGCGCAGGGCGCATGAAGCCCGCCTTCGCCCTTTTGCGGGAAGGCGAGCGGCTGTTGTCCCCCTCGCCGGACGCCCGCAACGACGCCTTGGAGCTGCTGGCGCACGTTTTGCATGCGCAAAGGAGCGCCGCCGCCCTGCTGGACAGGGAGGCGGACGAAGCGGAACAGGCCGCCTATTCCGCGCTGCTCACGCGCCGCAGGGGCGGCGAGCCGCTGCAATACATTTTGGGCGAAGCCTGGTTCATGGGCCTTGCCTTTCGCGTGGATCACCGGGCGCTCATCCCCCGGCAGGATACGGAGCTTTTATGCGAGCTGGCGCTGGAGAAGCATCCCAAGCGGCCGCTGGAGCTTTGCACGGGCTCCGGCGCCGTGGCGGTGAGCCTGGCGGCCTTGAACAAAACCGAGGTCACGGCCACGGACATAAGCCCGGAGGCCCTGTCCCTGGCCCGGGAGAACGCCGCCCGGCACCGCGCGCCCGTCCGCTTCTTTCAGGGCGACCTGTTCGCCGCCCTGCCGCCGGGGGAGAGGTTCGACCTCATCCTCTGCAACCCGCCGTACCTGACGGCGCGGGACATGCAGGCGCTGCAAACGGAGGTCAAACGCGAGCCGAAGCTGGCGCTGTACGGCGGGCCGGACGGGCTGGACTTCTATCGCCGCATCCGGGCGGCGTTCACGCGCTTCCTGCTGCCCGGCGGGACGCTCCTGCTCGAAATGGGCAGGGGGCAGGCGGAGGCGCTGGCAGCGCTGTTCGCGCCGTATAAAACGCAGGCGCATAAGGACCTAAACGGCATCCTCCGGGTGCTGGAAGTGAAGATTTAAAGGAAAGGAGACAAACTCCTTATGTATATGGAAAAGCTGGAGGACCTGGCCGCGCGCTACGCGGAGCTGGAAGCGCGCCTGGCCCAGCCGGAGACGGTGGCGGACATGGAGCTGTTCCGCAGGCTGATGCGCGAGCACGCGGGCATGGAGGAGATCATGGACGCCTACCGGGAGTACAAGCAGGCGTCGGAGAACGCCGCCCAGGCCCGGGAGATGCTGTCGGACGCGGAAATGCGCCCCATCGCCAAGGAGGAGCTGGACGAGCTGGAGCCCCGGATCGAGGCGCTGGAAAAGCGCATCCAGCTGCTGCTCCTGCCCAAGGACCCCAACGACGAGAAGGACGTGATCCTGGAGATCCGCGCGGGCGCGGGCGGCGAGGAGGCGGCCCTGTTCGGCGCGGAGCTCATGCGCATGTATATCCACTACGCCGAGGGGCGCGGCTGGCAGGTGCAGGAGCTGGACTCCAACATCACGGAGCTGGGCGGCGTCAAGGAGCTGTCCCTGCAGGTGAAGGGCCTGGGCGCCTATTCGCGCCTAAAGTACGAGTCCGGCGTGCACCGGGTGCAGCGCGTGCCCGAGACCGAGACCGGCGGCCGCATCCACACCTCCACCACCACCGTGGCCGTGATGCCCGAGATGGACGACCTGGAGGTGCAGATCGACCCGAACGATCTGCGCATCGACACCTACCGCGCGGGCGGCGCGGGCGGCCAGCACGTCAACCGCACCGACTCCGCCGTGCGCATCACCCACCTGCCCACGGGCATCGTGGTGCAGTGCCAGAACGAGCGCAGCCAGATACAGAACCGTGAGCAGGCCATGCGCATGCTGCGCTCCAAGCTCTGGGACGCCGCCGTGCAGGCGCGCAACGCCCAGACCAGCCAGGAGAGGCGCAGCCAGGTGGGCACGGGCGACCGCTCTGAGCGCATCCGCACCTACAACTACCCGCAGGGCCGCGTCACCGACCACCGCATAGGGCTGACGCTCTACAAGCTGCCCCAGTTCCTGCAGGGGGACATGGACGAGATGCTGGACGCCCTGACGCTGGCCGACCAGACCAGCCGCCTGGAGCAGGAGATGCGCTGATGTACGAAACGAAAGTGCTGCCCGCGGACGAGAAGGGCATCGACCTGGCGGAACGGCTGCTGCGCGCGGGCGAGCTGGTGGGCCTGCCCACGGAGACGGTGTACGGTCTTGGCGCGGACGCCCTCAACGAGCGGGCCGTGCCCAAGATCTTCGTGGCCAAGGGCCGCCCCCAGGACAACCCCCTGATCGTGCACGTGCACGACCGCTCGCAGCTGGGCGGCCTCACCCGGTCCGTGCCGGAGCGGGCGGAGCGGCTCATCCGGCGCTTTTGGCCCGGGCCGCTGACCCTTATCCTGGAAAAGAGCGCCGCCGTGCCCGACTGCGTGACCGCGGCGCTGCCCACGGTGGCGCTGCGCTGTCCCTCTCACCCGGCGGCGCGGGCCCTGCTGGCGCGGGGGATCCCCATCGCCGCGCCCAGCGCCAACCTCTCCGGCCGCCCCAGCACCACCACGGCCCAGCATGTGCTGTCCGACCTGCGCGGCCGCATCCCGCTGATCTTGGACGGCGGGCCCTGCCAGGTGGGGCTGGAGTCCACGGTGCTGGACGTGTCCCGGCCGGGAAGGGCGGTGCTCCTGCGGCCCGGCGGCGTCACCCGCGAGATGCTGGAGGAGGCCCTGGGCGAGCCGGTGGACCTAGGCCACGGTGTTTTAGAACCCTTGGCCGCGGGGGAAAAGGCCCTCTCGCCCGGCCTTAAGCACACCCACTATAAGCCAAAGGCCCGTGTGCTGCTGTTCGAGGGCGAGCCGGAGGCCCAGTGCCGGGAGATGGCGGCGGCCTACGACGAGGCGGCGCGGCGGGGGGAAAGGCCCCTGCTGCTCTGCCGGGACGGGCTGGCGCGGTCGCTCAAGCCCAGGGACTGCCTGCCGCTGGGCTTGAGCGACCAGGAGATCGCCGCCCGGCTGTTCGCGGCCCTTAGGGAGGCGGACGACCGCGGCGCGGGCCTGGTGCTGCTGCAGGGCGTGCCGGAGACGGGCGTGGGCCTGGCGGTGATGAACCGCGCCCTGCGCGCCGCCGGCTTCGACACCCGCCAATGCAAATGACATCTAACCGCGAAGATAGGACAACAAGAAACGCCATGCGGAAAACCCGGACCGCATGGCGTTTCTTTGTGTTTACCCGGCTATTGCGCGGCAGGAAAAAGCTAAATGGATATGAGAAAAGGAATGCCGTTTCTAAAGAAGCGCAGAGACGGTTTTGTTTTGCTGCGTCGGTAAGAAAAGCATATTTTTCGGTAAAATAGAAGGCGTCGACGATTTTCATGATCCTTATGGAATGAGAACAAAAAGGAGAAAATGCCATGCCGGAAAATGATCGTATCCATGCCGAAATGCTTGCTGCGTTCCGTTCTTACCTGATCTGCGAGGAGAAGTCCGAGCTTACCATCGCCAAATATCTGCGCGATGTGGCTGCGTTTGCGGTGTTTCTCGGGGAAGAGCCGTTGTCCAAGGAAAAGACGCTCGCGTATAAGGCCGAGCTCATGGAGCGCGGCCGCTATGCGGACTCCAGCGTCAATTCCATTTTATCGTCTATCCGGGCGTTCCTCAAATTCATCGGCCGCTCCGACTGCATGGTGAAAAACCTGCGCATTCAGGAGATGCCCTTCAACCCGGAGGAGCAGTGCCTGACGCAGGGGGAATTTGAGCGACTGCTGAACGCGTCCAAAGACGACCGGCGGCTCTATCTTTTGCTGCTCGTGATCTTTTCGACCGGCATCCGCGTGTCGGAGCTGAAGTATTTTACAGTGGAATCCTTTCGTTCCCAGAGGGATTCCGTCCGCGTGACGGTGCGGTGCAAAAAGAAAAACCGCCGGGTGTTGGTGCCCGACGGCCTGAAACGCGATATCGTAAGCTACATCAAGGAAAAGGGGCTCAGGTCCGGGCCGATCTTCTGCACGAAGAGCGGGCGGGCGCTGGACAGGAGCAACATCTGGAAGCAGATGAAGCGGCTGTGCAAAAGGGCGAAGGTCGCGCCGAGCAAGGTCTTCCCGCACAATCTGCGCAAGTTGTTTGCCCGCACGTTCTACGAACAGACGCGCGACATCGTGCAGTTGGCCTGCATCCTGGGGCATAGCAGCATCAACACGACGAGGATCTATGTGAAGACGACGGAGAAAGAGGTCCGCTCGCGCATGGAAAGGGTGATCGAGAAGAGGTATTTTGAAAGAAGAAAAGACACCACATTATCGGCATAATGTGGTGTCTGTATAGTTCAGCGGCGCATAGCAAGCTATGCTACTGCATATAGTAGCATGGTTCGATCTATATTTCAAGATATATACGGCAAAAAAATCGCCCTTTTCCCCAAACAAGAAATTACACTATTTCCAATTTTGTCAAATACATGGGTTTTAAGACATGCTGTGAAAACCCTTGAAGCTCTTCCGCTTGAAAGGCGAAGGCAGAAGGGTCCTTTTGTCATGCCTAAAAACCTACGGGGAGAACGATTGCTCCTTTTTATTCGGCGCCCTGGGCCTTTGTGTTCCTCTCTTGTACCACATTATGCCGATAATGTGGTAGCGCTGGGAAAACGGGGATCAGGGCCTTCGGGCCCAATCATTACGGCGGCAAATAAGCGCTGTCCATAAGCGTTTTGCCGCCGTTATTTTGTGCTTGCCGGAAAGGAGGGGACGGGATCTGAGCATCGAGCTGTATGAACACAACCGGCTCGCATACGAGTCCGCTGTCTCCATGCTCGCGGAGACGGGCAAGGCCGCCGTCGTGCACCCCACCGGCACGGGAAAATCCTTCATCGGCTTCAAACTCTGCGAGGACAACCCGGACAAGACCGTCCTGTGGCTCTCTCCTTCGGAGTACATCTTTCAAACCCAGATAGAAAACCTTCGGGCCGCCGGCGGAGAAGAACCAAAGAATATTCGGTTTCTGACATACGCGAAGCTCATGAACATGACGGATGCGCAGATCGGGGAGCTCCGGCCGGAGCTCTGCGTATGGGATGAGTTCCACCGCGGCGGCGCCGCTCGCTGGCAGGAGGGCCTGCAGAAGCTCGTGGAGCACTACCCGGACGTCCCGGTGCTGGGGCTGTCCGCGACGGCGATCCGCTACCTCGACGACCGGCGCGACATGGCGGAGGAGCTGTTCGACGGCAACGTCGCCTCGGAAATGACGCTGGGCGAGGCCATCGTCCGGGGCATCCTGGCCCCGCCCAAATACGTCCTCTCCGTTTTCGCCTTCCAGAAGGATCTGGAGCGGTACCAAAGCCGCGTCCGCCGGGCGAAGAACAGAGCCGTGCGGGATGCGGCAGAGAAGTATCTGGAAGCCCTGCGCCGGGCGCTGGAAAATGCCGAGGGTCTGGACCTGATCTTCGACAAGCACATGACCGATCGAACGGGAAAATACATCGTCTTCTGCGCCAACAAGGAGCACATGGACGAGATGATGGAAAAGACGGGCGAGTGGTTCCACAGGGTGGACGAGCAGCCGCACGTCTATTCGGTGTATTCGGAGGATCCCGGTGCGTCTGAGTCGTTCGACGCGTTCAAGGCGGACGGGGACGATGAGCATCTGCGCCTGCTCTACTGCATCGACGCGCTCAACGAGGGCATCCACGTGGAGAACGTCAGCGGCGTGATCCTGCTTCGCCCCACGATCTCCCCCATCATCTATAAGCAGCAGATCGGCCGCGCCCTGTCGGCGAGCAAGTCGAAGGAGCCCGTCATCTTCGACATCGTCATGAACATCGAAAACCTGTACAGCATCGATTCCGTGGAGGAGGAGATGCGGGTGGCGATGACCTACTACCGGCAGCTCGGAGACAAGGACAGGATCGTCAACGAGACTTTCCGCGTGATCGACGAGCTGCGGGACTGCCGCGAGCTGTTCGAGAAGCTGAATGATACGCTCACCGCCTCCTGGGACACGATGTATGGCTATGCCAGGCAATACGCCGAAAGCTATGGCGATCTGGACGTGCCGCACAAATACAAGACGCCGGACGGCTATTCCTTGGGGCACTGGATCTTTACGCAAAGGGGCATCTATCGCGGCGAGATCCCCGGCGCGCTGGGCGAGGAACGCATCGGGAAGCTGAACGCCATCGGGATGCTGTGGAACTCCGCTTCGGACCGCATGTGGGAACGTTCCTATGCCGCTGCGGAGAAATACGTGCGGGCATACGGCGACCTGCGCGTGCCCGCGGGCTATATTGCCGACGGCGGCGTTCGTTTGGGAAACTGGATCGCCAACCTGCGCACCTATCGAAAGAGCAATATCCGCGGACAGTTCCTCACACAGGAGCGCATCGAAAAGCTGGATGAGCTGGGCATGGTGTGGAACGTGCCGGACTACCTGTGGGAGAGGAATTACAACGCAGCCATGCAGTACCACCGCGAGCACGGCGACCTGGACGTGCCGTCCGCCTACGTGGATCGGGACGGCATTCGGCTGGGGATGTGGCTGGACAACCTGCGCGCGGCGAGAGCAGCGGGACAGTGCCGTCTCACGGAGGAGCAGATCACCCGGCTGGATGCCCTGGGCATGGCGTGGGAAAGAAAGTTCCACCGCGTCTGGGAGCAGAATTATGCAGCGGCGAAGGCGTATTACGAAACCCACGGCAGTTTGGAGATGGCCTACGATCATGTAACGGCCGCCGGGCTGCGGCTGGGCGACTGGCTGCGCAACCAGCGGGACGCCTACCGCGCTGGGAAACTGCAGCCGGAGCGCGTCGAGCGCCTGGAAGCCATCGGCATGGTCTGGCAGAAGGAAGATCCCTGGGAGATACGCTTTGCCCTGGCGGAGGCGTATTACAGGGAACACGGCGACCTGGAGCTGCCGGGAAGCTACACGGTGGACGGTATTTGCCTGAGCAAGTGGATCAACGAACAGAAGCAATCCTATCGCGGCAAGCGCCCGAAGCAGCCGCTGACGGACGAGCAGATCCGGCGGCTGGAATCCATCGGGATGGAGTGGCGCAATCCGAACGAGGTGGCCTGGGAAACCAGGTACCGGGCGGTCAAAGCATATTTCGACGAGCACGGCGACCTAGAGATCCCGAAGGATATGGTGCTCTCGGATGGCAGAATGATCGGGAACTGGATCCTCATGCAGCGCACGGCCCGGAAGAAGGGCAGGCTGACGGAGGAACAGATCAATCGACTGGACGCGGTCGGCATGACCTGGGAGCTGCCCGATCCTTGGGAGCGGGGCTTTGCGCACGCGGAGGCGTATTTCCGGGAGCATGGAGACCTGCTCGTGCCGGCGGGCTATGTCTGCAAGGACGGGTACAAGCTGCGCAGCTGGATCATCAACCAGCGGAATGATCGGAACCATCCCTCGCGGTATCACTGCGTCACCGACGAACGGGCGGCGCGGCTGGAGAAGATCGGCATGGTGTGGGACGTTTCCGAACGGCAGTGGGAGGACGCGTATCGGGCGGCGGAAGGGTATTTCCGAAAACACGGAGATCTGGATGTACCCGTGCGATATAAGGCCGAAAACGGAGCGGACCTGTGGGAGTGGCTCCGCACCCAGCGGAACAACCGCCGAAAGGGCGCGCTGACGCAGGAGTGCGTGCAGAAGCTCGAAAGGATCGGCATGGACTGGCTCTTCCCGGCCGAACGGGACTGGGAGAACTACTACGCGGAGGCGCGGCGGTTTTATCGGGAACACGGAGATCTGGACGTGCCGGTCACGTACCGCACGGAGACGGGGCTTTGGCTCGGCCGCTGGGTCGCCAGGCAGCAAAAGGATAGAAGCAGGCTCAAGACCTCCGGTGCGAACGGGGACCAGGTCGCGCGGCTGGAACAGATCGGCATGCGCTGGGACAAGCCGCTGGCGGCCGCAACTTAACGACAGGACAAGAGATTGGTGCAGGCAGTATGAAAAAGGAAGAGAAGGACGAGCGCGAGTATTGCGTGGTCTGCGGCAAGGATACGGGATACACCAAGGAAACGCCGATCATCCAGCGCAAGCACTACATCGAAGGCGCGGGGCAGCTCTGCCCAAAGTGCTATGCGCAGATCTATTTGACAAAGTAACGGACGGTCAAACGTCCCCCTGGCAAAAGTGTTTTTCCCCGCACGCAGCGGTGGCGCGGCGGGAGAAGGGCACGGACATATCGCTTCGTTCAGCCGCGGCCGCAGGACCGCGGGTGGCGGAGCCATGCCCTTGACGCCTTGTTGTGATCTGCAACGAAGGAGAAAGCAGGCATTGACAGGCACGATGACCGATCTTGATCGAGCGATGTTAGAACGAAGTGGTTGGAGGAAGTGTGAACGAACTTGGACGTACAACCGATACAAAAACAGAATATGGGGCTGGACGGCGCTGCATATCCGCTGGGCGACGCCGCACAACGGGCGGGCGGCGTCCATGATGCGGAGCTCCAGCTGCCGGAGCAGGAGATCAAGCTGGAAGATCCCAAAGGGACCGTGTTTTACCGCGCTCCGCGGGGAGGAAAAAACGGGACGCCCTTTCTTTGCCTGAACCTTCGATGTATGGATTTAGTGCGCAGTTTACACGATAAATTGGAGCATATTAGAGCCTATTTTTGTGTAATTCAAACAACGAATTTGTGCAACGCCGACTTCAGACATCAAAACGGGGTTTTCCCGGAAGTTGAAGCCGGTTAGGACAGTGGGTTCTGGCTTTATATCGGCATTCGTTTCCATGTATCGAACCGAAGCAGTTGTAAAATGTTTCGTGAACATGACAGCGGTTCGATGTATGGAAATGGATACAGATATAGAGCGGGTTTGGGCGAGAAAAAGGGATGTCTGAAGCGCAGTATCGCGCAAGTTTACAGAGTATTTTAGGCTATATCTAAAGCAAGCCGTTAGGTGGTGAAAAGAAGAGCATGTCTAATAGCAGAATAGGGTTGCAACAGAACTGCTCTGAAAATATCCGGGGGGGGGGTAGTTGGCTCCTCCCCCATGTTGTAAATGGCGAAATTCTGAAAGCTGAAAAAGGACGGATGGAAATGAATCTGAAACAACGGGCAATGGGAAACCAATCAATGGCAAGAAGTAATGACGTAACGAAAATCGCGGTGGCAGGGACCGGCTATGTTGGGCTTTCTCTGGCGGTGTTGCTGGCGAGAAAATATGATGTCTGCGCGGTGGACATTGTGCCTGAACGGGTGGAGAAGCTCAATCATAAACAGTCGCCGATTGTGGATGCAGACATTGAAAAGTTGCTCCAGGAGGAAACGCTGTGTCTTCATGCCACGACAAAGGCAGAAGAAGGGTACAGAGAAGCGGATTTTGTCATCATCGCGGTGCCGACCAACTACGATCCCGAAAAGAATTACTTTGATACGTCCGCTGTAGAGTCCGTGGCGAGGCAGGTCATCGGCATCAATCCGGAGGCGGTTCTTGTCATCAAATCGACGATTCCCGTGGGGTATACGGCGGAGCTGCGAGAGAAGCTGTCGTGCCGCCGCATTCTGTTCAGCCCGGAGTTTTTGCGGGAAGGTCGTGCGCTGCGTGACAATCTGTATCCAAGCCGGATCATCGTGGGCGTGGACGAGCATGACGCCGAGATGGTTGCCAAGGCTGAGCAGTTTGCTTGCATGCTGAAGGAGTGCGCGCTGAAGGAAGATACGCCGATGCTGCTGATGGGCACCAACGAAGCGGAGTCTGTTAAATTATTTGCCAATTCCTATCTGGCGATGAGGGTCGGGTTCTTCAACGAATTGGACAGCTATGCGGAAAGCAAGGGATTTGACGTCCGGAAGATTATTGAGGGCGTCTGTCTGGAGCCGAGAATCGGGATGCAGTACAATAACCCGTCCTTTGGCTATGGCGGATACTGCTTCCCGAAAGATACCAAGCAGCTGAGGGCGAACTATGGGAATCTGCCGCAAAAGCTGATTGGTGCGATTGTGGAAACGAACGACGTGCGCAAGGAACACATTGTCGAGCAGGTGCTGAAGCGCGTGGAACAGATCGAATCGCCCGTGATCGGCGTATACCGCCTGACAATGAAAGCCAATTCGGACAACTTCCGTCAGAGCGCCGTGCAGGACATTATGGCGCGGCTGAAGGATAAGGCCGTCCGCGTGGTCGTTTATGAGCCTACGCTGAAAGACGTGAAGAGCTTTCAGGGATACGAAGTCGAGAATACATTTAAGCGCTTTGCCGAGATGAGCGACGTTATTATCGCCAATCGCTATGAAAGCACATTAAATGCTGTGAAGACCAAGGTATATACAAGAGACTTATATCAGTGCGATTGACGGTACGAAGGGAAGAAGAATTATGCGAATTTTGGTAACGGGCGGAGCAGGATTTATAGGCTCAAACCTATGTACGAGACTTGTAAAACAACAGGAAAATCAAATTATTTGCCTTGATAATCTTCAAACAGGCAGTCTGCAAAACATCTCTGAGTTAATGAATTTGCCAAACTTTGAATTTATTCAACACGATATTGTTGACCCAATCATTTTAACTGTTGACAAAATTTATAATGCTGCCTGCCCAGCAAGTCCGCCTGCGTATCAAGCTGATCCTGTTCATACGCTGAAGACTAGCGTAATTGGTATGCTTAACATGCTGGAATTGGCTAAGAGGAATAATGCGACACTATTGCAATTCTCCACTTCAGAGGTGTACGGCGATGCACAGGTACATCCCCAGTCTGAGGAATATTGGGGAAACGTAAATCCAGACGGCATCCGTAGTTGCTATGACGAGGGAAAACGAGCTGCAGAGACGCTATGCTTTGACTACCGCCGGATGTACGGAACAAAAATCAAGGTGATTCGCATTTTTAATACCTATGGGCCAAAGATGAATTCGGAAGACGGTCGCGTGATTAGCAACTTCGTCAATCAGGCGTTGAGAGGCGAGGACATCACGATCTATGGTGACGGAAGTCAAACGCGAAGTTTCTGCTATGTGGATGACCTGATCGAGGGAATTGTGCGAATGATGCACACGCCTGATGACGTGACAGGACCGGTCAACTTGGGAAATCCCGGAGAATTCACGATGCTAGAACTGGCACAGAAGGTGCTGGAGAAAGTTCCATGCGGATCAAAGCTGACGTACAGGGATTTACCCAAGGATGATCCGAAGCAGAGGAAGCCGGATATCTCACGGGCAAAAGTGCTTCTGAACTGGGAGCCGAAGGTGTCGTTGGATGCGGGGCTGGATAAAGTCATCAAGTACTATCGTGGTGTTCATATCAGAATGGATAATGGGAGCGTAGAGGCGTATGCAACCAGTTCAGAACAATGGTCAGGAGATTGCCAACACCGAATATCAGGTTAGCAGCATCGATACACAGGCCATTAAAGATAGAAGACAATTTACTGGAACAGCCGGGATTAAGCCTAATACCAATGCGATTTATCTTTTCACCAAGCGATTCATCGACATCGCTGTTTCCGGATTAGCGCTCATCTTGTTGTCGCCCATCATGCTGATTACGGCAGTTGCGATTAAGATCGAGAATCCAAAGGGCAAGGTGTTTTATAATGCGCTACGAGGGGGAAAAGATGGTGTACCGTTCATTTGCCATAAATTTACATCAATGTGCAGTTCGGCTGACGCCATGAAGGCATCCCTGATGACACAGAACGAAATGAGCGGTCCTGTTTTCAAAATGAAAAATGATCCGCGCGTCACAAAGGTCGGGCGAATTATCCGTAAGACCAGTATCGATGAGCTCCCTCAACTATATGACGTGTTTCGAGGAAAAATGAGTTTAGTCGGACCAAGGCCACTGCCCGTTATCGAAGAAGATGGCGTGACAGGTATTTACAAGGCACGTGAATTGGTCAAGCCGGGCATTACATGCATCTGGCAGGTATCGGGCAGAAACAATATTGACTTCAATCAATGGATGGAAATGGACATAGAGTATGTTCAGAAGCAAAGCCTTTTATTTGACTTGAAGCTGTTGCTAATGACGATTCCAGCAGTATTCAGCAATCGAGGCGCTTCATAAGAATTTGGGTTTTACCATATATCATCAGCGACAGATATGGGACAAATTGATTGCATCAGCTTGAAAATAGGGATGGTGATGGAACAATGAACATTTTCGTACCTGGTCGGCTGTGCCTGTTCGGCGAGCACAGCGATTGGGCCGGTTTGTATAACCGCACGAACGCGGATGTCGAGCCCGGCATGGCCATCGTGACCGGGATCGAGCAGGGCATCTACGGTTATGTGGAGCGTTCGGATAAGTTTCGCTTCCGGGCGATGAAGCCGGACGGTACCCACGACGAATGGATCGAGTGGCCCATGTCGGTCAAACAGCTGAAAGCGACCGCCGAGGAGGGCGGCTATTACTCCTATGTGGCCGGCGTCGCCGCCTTCATGCTGGAGTATTACGACGTGGGCGGACTGTCCGTGGACATCACCAAGGTCACGCTGCCTATCAAGAAGGGCCTCTCCTCCAGCGCGGCCATCTGTGTGCTGATTGCCCGGGGATTCAACCTGACTTATGACCTGCAGCTCTCCGTCCGCGGGGAGATGGAAGCGGCTTACCGCGGGGAGATCATGACCCCTTCCCGCTGCGGACGTTTGGATCAAGCGTGTGCTTATGGGCAAAAGCCAGTTCTCATGCACTTTGCCAGTGAGAACATCGACGTAGAACG
>CANQPP010000019.1 GCA_947625765.1 uncultured Clostridia bacterium | reverse complement strand
TGCAGCACGCCATCACTCCGAATCAATGATTTTCCGAATATAAATTTGCCACCTTTATTCATCTGAGGCATTATTTGAATCCTCCATAAACAGCGATTTGTCGTCCTTCTTATTCTACTACATGCAGACCCTAAAGTCAGCGACGTCACTCGGAAATACAAGGTATTTCCGAGTGACGTCTTTCGGACGTTATCTTTGCCTTTCTCCTCGGTCGATTGTGTCAGTCGATCGGCTTCATTGTCGGAAATACATACGGTTTCCGCCTCACTCCTCCGGCGCCCACAAGCGCAGGGGCACCCTTCCCTTGGGCGGCTCTCCCTTGGCCAGCTCGCGGATCTCGCGGCGGATGTTTTCGCGTACCTGTTCCAGCGCGTTCTCGTAAATGATGCGAACGTCGCCGTCCGCGGCCAGCTGATGAGCTGCCACGATCAGCGTGTACTGCCGGAAGCCCTCCGCTTCCCGCTCCGGCCAGGCCTCGAAGATCGGCGCGTACAGCTCCGCGTCGCTCAAGCGGGCGCGCACCACGCGCAGCAGCTCCGCGAAGTCCTCCGCGTTGTTGCCGGGCTCCAGAACGAACAGCATGCGGAAGAAGATGTTCCACTCGTAATCGCTGTTCATCTGAGACAGCAGATGCTCGGCCAGTATGTTCTCAAAGGGGTCGCGGGTGCGGAAGGGCTTTTCCAGCAGCAGCGGCTCCTCAAAGTCGATCTCCAGGCTCATCACCTTGTTGACGCGGTCCATCAGCGCCTGCACGGACACAGGCTCCATCCCCCGCTCGCGCCCCTGCTTTTCCAGAAGGTAGCGGCTCAATATGTCGCAGGAATGGCGGAAGTTCACGGTAAATCCTAAACTCTGCCGCATCTTGTGGTAAAACGTATCCGAAATGGCCTTGGCGAAAAGCGCCCTGATCGCGCCCGCCTGCACGTAGTTTTGCACCGGCTCGGACTGGCTCTTGGTCTGGCGGTAGATCATGTAGATCTGGTTGTCAACCAGGGACAGGTTTGCGTAGGCCAGGGATAGCAGCTCCTTCATGAAGGAGTCCATGAGCATATAGGAATTGTTCTTGTAGATGATCTCGTGCTCGACCTCGGTCCAGAACACGTGCACCATGGCCTTGATCTGCAATTCAAAGCGCACGCAGTCGTCGAGCTCGCCGTACAGCCCATCGATACGGTAGATGGAAAAGCCGTTGTTCTGGCTCTGGGGCTGCGGTTCGCGCAGGTCCAGGCGCACCTCGTGGTTCCCGGGGCAGTAGGAATAGCCGTCCTCCGCCTGCGCGGTGAACTGGTCCTGCAGCCGCTGGAACAGCCGCCTTTCATCCTCCAGAAAGCGGCACTCCACCCGCAGCCCGATCAGGTCCGACAGGTTCTGATAGATCCCCTGGGGATAGGCGTGGCGCTTGTACAGGCTCTTGCGCAGGATCTTTTCCCGCAGGCTGTCCTCGCTCTTGACGCGGCTCGTGATGGTCACCAGACTCTCGCTTCCGTCCTCAAAGACCACGGCGAAGATCTCCTCCAGCTGGGACGCCATCATCTCCAGCTGTGCCTTGTTCTGCCTGAGCAGCTCCACCGTGCCTTCCACGAGCTCGAATACGGGCAGCTTCATCGCTCCATCTCCTCCCTTTCTCCTATTCTAACACAGCAGAGACTGTATTTGTTGCTCTATTCATAAAAAGTTCAGAGACCCTTCACAGACGGTTTTTGCCGATTTTGAATTTTTAACCTTTCCCTCTTGCAAAAATCCCGCATTTTATATACAATAGAAGCCGATTTCATGGTGTATTTGACAGCAGGAGGGATCAAGAACATGCAAAAGATACAGATGAAAACGCCTCTGGTCGAAATGGACGGCGACGAAATGACGCGCATCCTCTGGCAGATGATCAAGGACACGCTCCTTCTGCCGTATATCGATCTGAAAACCGAGTATTACGACCTGGGCCTTCCCCACCGCGACGAGACCGGCGACCAGGTGACCGTGGACGCGGCGAACGCCATCAAGAAATACGGCGTGGGCGTCAAGTGCGCCACCATCACGCCCAACAGCCAGCGCATGGAGGAATACAAGCTCCATTCCATGTGGAAGTCCCCCAACGCCACCATCCGCGCCATTTTGGACGGCACGGTATTCCGCGCGCCCATCATGGTCCGCGGCATCGAGCCCTATATCCGCGGCTGGCAGGCGCCCATCACCATCGCCCGTCACGCCTACGGCGATATCTACAAGGCCACGGAGCTGAAGGTCCCCGGCCCCGGCAGGGCCGAGCTGGTCTTCACCGCCGAGGACGGCAGCGAGCAGCGCGCCTTGATCCACGACTTCCAGGGCGCGGGCATCCTGCAGGGGATGCACAACACCGCCGCCTCCATCACCTCCTTTGCCCGCGCCTGCTTTAACTTCGCCCTGGACACCAAGCAGGACCTCTGGTTCTCCACCAAGGACACCATCTCCAAGACCTACGACCATAGCTTCAAGGACATCTTCGCGGAGCTCTACGAGAAGGAGTACAGGCAGGCCTTCGAGGACGCCGGGATCGAATACTTCTACACGCTCATCGACGACGCCGTCGCCCGCGTGATCCGCTCCAAAGGCGGCTTCATCTGGGCCTGCAAGAACTACGACGGCGACGTGATGAGCGACATGGTCGCCACCGTGTTTGGCTCCCTGTCCATGATGACCTCGGTCCTGGTCTCCCCGGAGGGCAACTACGAATACGAGGCCGCCCACGGCACCGTGACCCGCCATTATTACCGCTACCTGAAGGGCGAGACCACCTCCACCAACCCCGTGGCGACCATCTACGCCTGGACGGGCGCCCTGCGCAAGCGCGGTCAGCTGGACGGTCTGCCGGAGCTCTCCGCCTTCGCAGATAAGCTGGATAAGGCCGTGATGGACACCATCGAATCCGGCGTCATGACCGGCGACCTGGCCAGCCAGTTCCAGGGCCAGGCCCAAAGCGTGCACACGCAGGGCTTCCTGAACGCCGTAGCCGAGCGGCTGTAATACGCGAAGCGAAACAAAGCCCCCGCGTCAGCGGGGGCCGATGTCCCGGCGAACGGCCTTTCGGCCGTTCGCCGGGAGGGAGGCGGGTGGGCTTTGCTGCCGAAGGCAGCGGCCCACCCGCCTCCTGGTCAAAATAAGCCCCTTTCCGCATTTTCTGTGGAAAGGGGCTTATTTGTTTGGATTTTTTTAGCGGAAATACCTGGCTGCGTTGGCGAACAGGTCCTGGAACTTGTCGCCGGGCACATTCTGGTACAAGCCCTCGCCCATCCTCTCGGAGTGGGCCATCTTGCCCAGCACCCGTCCGTCCGGCGAGCAGATGCCCTCGATGGCCTGCGTGCTGCCGTTGGGGTTGAAGCGGATGTCCATGCTGGGCTGGCCGTCCAGGTCCACGTACTGCGTGGCGATCTGGCCGTTTTTCTCCAGCTTCTCGATCAGCTCCGGGGAGGCCACGAAGCGGCCCTCGCCGTGGGAAATGGCCACCGTGTGCTTCTGCCCCACCTCAAAGCCCATCAGCCAAGGGGACTTATTGGAGGAGATGCGCGTGGTCACCAGGTTGGACTGGTGCCTGCCGATAGCGTTGAACGTCAGTGTCGGGCAGTTCTCGTCCGTATCCACGATCTCGCCGAAGGGCACGAGGCCCAGCTTGACCAGCGCCTGGAAGCCGTTGCAGATGCCCAGCATCAGCCCGTCGCGCGCTTTGAGCAGCTCGTGCACCGCGTCGCGGCAGTAGGGGTTGCGCAGGAAGGACAGGATGAACTTGGCCGAACCCTCGGGCTCGTCACCGCCGGAGAAGCCGCCCGGCAGCGCGATGATCTGCGCCTGCTTGGCCTTCTGCACGAAGGCCTGCACGGCTTCCTCGATGTCCTTCGGGCTCAAATTCCGCACAACCAGTATGTCCGCGGAGATGCCCGCCCGCTCGAAGGCCCGGGCCGTGTCGTATTCGCAGTTGGTCCCGGGGAACACGGGGATCAGCACACGCGGGGAGGCATAATCGCGTTTGGAGCGCAGCTGCGGCGCGGCATAGGCGAACGTCTTGGGCCTCTCCTCAAAGCTGGGCTTTAGATACGGGAACACATCCTGCAAGGGTGCCTCGAAGGCGTCCTGCAGCGCCTGCATGCAGACGCCGTTGCCCCCGATCGAAAGCTCGTATTCCTCCTGCACCTCTCCTAAATACCTAGCGCCTTCCACCTTGGCGCCCGCCTCGGTCTCCAGCACGACGGCGCAGACCTGCGGTTTAAAGAGCAGCTCTTCCGGGAGCGCATCCTCCACCTTAGCGCCCAGGCGGTTGCCGAAGCCCATCTTGCCCAGCGCCTCCACGAGGCCGCCGTGCCCGAGCACATAGGCAGACCGCACGACGCCCTTCTCGATGAGCGCCTGCAGCTTCTTGAGCGTGTTCGTAACGTCGGTGTAGTCGATGCCGTCCTTTTCCGTCTTGAGCAGCCACAGCGCGTCGCCCGCCTGCTTGAACTCGTCGGAAACAAGGCTTCCGGCCTTGCCCATGCTCACCGCGAAGGAGACCAGCGTGGGCGGCACGTCGATGTCCTCGAAGCTGCCGGACATGGAATCCTTCCCGCCGATCGCCGCCAGCCCCAGGCCGAGCTGCGCGCGCAAAGCGCCCAACAGCGCCGAGAACGGCTGGCCCCAGCGGGCCGGGTCCTCCTTGGTGCGCTCGAAATACTCCTGGAAGGTGAGCCAGCAGCGGCCCAGGTCGCCGCCCGCCGCGATCACCTTGGCGACCGAGGCGATCACCGCGCGCTGTGCCCCGTCGAAGGGGTCTGCGCTGGAGAGCGCCGGGTCGAAGCCGTAGGCCATGATGGAGCAGTCCATCGTCTGCCCGTTCAGCACGGGCAGCTTCGCGGCCATCGCCTGCGCTGGCGTCAGCTGGCGCCTGCCGCCAAAGGGCATCAGCACCGTGCCCGCGCCGATGGTGGAGTCGAAGCGCTCCACCAATCCCTTCTGGGAGCAGACGTTCAGGTCGCGGAACAGCGCCTCCGTCCTCTCCGTCCAGGGAGTCTTTTCCTGTGCATCCTTCTTCACGGCCGGAGCGTCCACGCGCACGTCCGTCGCCTTCGGCGCGCCGTTGGAGTTCAGGAAGCTGCGCGCGATGTTGACGATGGGCACGCCGCGCCAGGTCATGACCAGCCGCTTCTCCTCCGTCACGCGGGCCACCTGCGTGGCCTCCAGGTTCTCCGCGCGGGCCTTCTCGATGAAAGCCTTCACATTGTGGGGCTCCACCACCACGGCCATGCGCTCCTGTGACTCGGAAATGGCTAGCTCCGTGCCGTCCAAGCCCTCGTATTTGCGAGGAACGGTGTCCAGATCTATCTTGAGGCCGTCGGCCAGCTCGCCGATGGCCACGGACACGCCACCCGCGCCGAAGTCGTTGCAGCGCAGGATCATGCGGGTGGCCTCGCCGTCGCGCATCAGGCGCTGCAGCTTGCGCTCCTCCGGGGGATTGCCCTTCTGCACCTCCGTGCCGCAGCTCTCCAAAGATTCCAGCGTGTGGGACTTGGAGGAGCCAGTCGCGCCGCCGCAGCCGTCGCGGCCCGTGCGGCCGCCCAGCAGGATCACCACGTCGCCGGGCTTGGGTTCCTCCCTGCGCACGTGGTCCTCGGGGCAGGCGCCCACCACCGCGCCGATCTCCAGGCGCTTGGCCACATAGCCGGGGTGGTACACCTCCGCCACGTGCCCCGTCGCCAGGCCGATCTGGTTGCCGTAGGCGCTGTATCCCGCGGCCGCCGTCTGGGTGATCTTGCGCTGGGGCAGCTTGCCCGTCAGCGTTTCCTCCACCGATACGGTGGGGTCGGCCGCGCCGGTGACGCGCATGGCCTGGTACACGTAGGCCCGGCCGGACAGCGGGTCGCGGATGGCCCCGCCCAGGCAGGTCGCCGCGCCGCCGAAGGGCTCGATCTCCGTGGGGTGGTTGTGCGTCTCGTTCTTGAACTGCAGCAGCCACTTTTCGGGCTTGCCGTCCACCTCGATCTCCACCTTGACCGAGCAGGCGTTGATCTCCTCGGATTCGTCCAGCGCGTCCAGCAGGCCGCGCTTCTTGAGCGCTTTCGCGCCGATGGTGGCGATGTCCATGAGGGTGATCGGCTTATTCTCCCGGCCCAGCTCCTTACGCAGCGCCTTGTATTCCGCAAAGGCTTCCTTCACGCCCTCGTGTTCAAGCTCCGCGTTGTTGATGTGGGTCAGGAACGTGGTATGGCGGCAGTGATCGGACCAGTAGGTGTCGATCATGCGCAGCTCCGTGAGCGTGGGGTCTCTGTGCTCCTCGTCGCGGAAATACGCCTGGCAGAAGGCGATGTCGCTCTCGTCCATGGCAAGCCCTAAGTCCCTGACCATCGCGGAAAGGCCCTGCTCGTCCAGGCGGGTAAAGCCGTCCAGCGTCTTGACCATCTCCGGGGGCTGGGTCTCCATGCGCAGCGTCCCCGGCAGCTCCAGGGAGGCCTCCCTCGCCTCCACGGGGTTGATGAGCGCGCGGCGGATCTTCTCCATCTCGCCGTCGTCGATCGCGCCCTCGAACAGGTACACCTTGGCCGAGCGCACCAACGGGCGCTCCTTGCAGGTCTGGAACTGGATGCACTGGGCGGCGGAATCGGCCCTCTGGTCGAACTGTCCGGGCAGGTACTCAACGGCCAGCACGCGCGCCTTTTCCGCTTCCTTGGGCAGCGCATAATAGACGTCGTCCAGCTGGGGCTCGGAGAACACCGTGCGCGCCGCGCCCGCGAACTCCTCGTCGCTCAGGCCTTCCACGTCGTAGCGGTTGAGTATGCGCACGCGCGTAAGGCCCGCAATGCCCTGCACGCTTTTGAGTTCCGCCAGCAAGGCGGACGCCTCCACGGCGTGTTGTGGCTTCTTTTCGGCGTAAATGCGGTGGATCACTGGGCTTCGACCGCCTTTCTTCCAATATCCTTGCGATAATGCCTGCCGCTGAAGCGGACCATCGTGGTGGCCGCGTAGGCGGCCAAAAGCGCCTCGCGCAGGTCGTCGCCTGTGGCCACCAGGCCCAGCACGCGGCCTCCCGCGGTGTAGAAGCGCTCATGCTCCCGCCGGGTTCCGGCGTGGATCACGGTCACGCCGGGGCAGCCGCCCTTGGCGTCCAGGCCGGAGATGGGCAGGTCGGTATTGTACTTGCCCGGATAGCCGCCGCTGGCCATCACCACGCAGGCCGCCGCGCCGGGCTTGATCGCCATGGAGACCTGGTCCAGCGTGCCGTTGCGGCAGGCCAGCATCAGCTCCACCAGGTCGCCGTCCAGCAGGGGCAGCACCACCTGCGTTTCCGGGTCGCCGAAGCGGCAGTTGTACTCGATCACATATGGGCCCTTCTCGGTGAGCATCAGGCCAAAGTACAGGCAGCCCTTGAAGGGGCAGCCCAGCGCCTCCATGGCGCGCAGGGTGGGCAGGAAGATGCGCTCCATGCAAACATCGGCCACTTCCTCGGTGTAGAAGGGGTTGGGCGCGATGGTGCCCATGCCGCCGGTGTTGGGGCCGATGTCGCCGGTGTGGACGCGCTTGTGGTCCATGGAGGACGCTAAGGGCCGGATGGTCCTGCCGTCCGTCAGGCACAGCACGGAGACCTCGGGGCCGGTCAGGAACTCCTCGATCACGATCTTGTCCCCGCTGCTGCCAAAGCGCCTCTCCTCCATGATCTCATGGATAGCCTGCAGCGCCTCCTGCTCGTCCTGGCAGATCAGAACGCCCTTGCCCAGGGCCAGCCCGTCCGCCTTGATGACGATGGGCCAGCTCGTGTTCGCGCGGATGTAGTCCGCCGCCTTTTCCGCGTCGTCAAAGCTCTCGAAGGCGGCCGTGGGGATGTTATTTTTAAGCATCAGGTTCTTGGCGAACAGCTTGCTCCCCTCCAGGCGCGCGGCCAGTCGGGAGGGCCCGAAGGCGGGGATCCCGGCCTCCTCCATGGCGTCGGCCATGCCCATCACCAGCGGATCGTCCGGCGCGATCACCGCCAGGCCGACCTTGCTGCGCTTGGCCAGGGCCACCATGCCCTCGATGTCCACGGCCTTCACGTCCGCGATCTCCGCGTCCACGGAGATGCCGCCGTTGCCGGGCGCGCAGATGATGCGCCCGCAGGACGGGCTTTCCTTGAGCTTCTTGATGAGGGCGTGTTCGCGCCCGCCGGAGCCAACGACCAGAATATCCATCGGAACCTCCTGAAAAAGTGCTTCTTTCGCGGCATCGTCTCCCGCGCCAAACATACGGCCGGGAGACGATGCGTCTAAAGTTTTTAGTGGTGGAACAGGCGGATGCCCGTCTTGACCATCACCATGTTGTATTTGTCGCAGACCTCGATCACGTTGTCGTCGCGGATGGAACCGCAGGGCTGCGCGATGTACTGAACGCCCGACTTGTGGGCGCGCTCGATGTTGTCGCCGAAGGGGAAGAACGCGTCGGAACCTAAGGAAACGCCGCCCTGCTGGGCCAGCCAGGCCTTCTTCTCCTCGCGGGTCAGGGGCACGGGACGGATGGCGAATGTCTTGTCCCAAACGTCGTCGCCCAGCACGTCCTCCCAATCCTCGGAGATGTACACATCGATGGCGTTGTCCCTGTCCGCGCGGCCCAGGCCCTTGACGAACTTGAGCCCTAAGACCTTCGGGTGCTGGCGCAGGAACCAGTTGTCGGCCTTGTTGCCGGCCAGGCGGGTGCAGTGGATGCGGCTCTGCTGCCCCGCGCCGATGCCGATGGCCTGGCCGTCATAGGCGTAGCACACGGAGTTGGACTGGGTGTATTTGAGCGTGATGAGCGAGATCAGCAGGTCGCGGCGGGCGCTTTCGGGCAGCTCCTTGTTCTGCGTCACGATCTCTTGAAGCAGCTGCTCGTCGATCTTCAGCTCGTTGCGGCCCTGCTCGAAGGTCACGCCGTAGACGTCCTTCTGCTCCACGGGCGCGGGCGCATAGTCGGGGTCGATCTTCAGCACGTTGTAGGCGCCCTTGCGCTTCTGGCTGAGGATGGCAAGCGCCTCCTCCTCATAGCCCGGGGCGATCACGCCGTCGGAGACCTCCTTGGAGATGAGGCGGGCGGTGGGCACGTCGCACACGTCGGAGAGGGAGATGAAGTCGCCGAAGCTGGACATGCGGTCCGCGCCCCTTGCCCTGGCGTAGGCACAGGCGAGGGGGCTGAGCTCCGCCTTCTTCTCCACGAAGTAGATCTTGCGCAGCGTTTCGGTCAGGGGCAGGCCCACGGCCGCGCCGGCGGGGCTCACGTGCTTGAAGGACGCCGCGGCGGGCAGTCCGGTCGCCCGCTTGAGCTCGCGCACCAGCTGGTAGCCGTTGAGCGCGTCCAGAAGGTTGATGTAGCCCGGCTTGCCGCACAGGACCGTCACGGGCAGCTCCCCGCCGTCCTTCATGAACACGCGGGAGGGTTTCTGGTTGGGGTTGCAGCCGTATTTGAGCATCAGTTCGTTAGCCATGGTAAAAGACGCTCTCCTTCTATCCGTTGTTCTTGTTGAAGATGATCTGCCTGTACTGGCCGGTCGTAAGGTCGATGGAGCGCACGAGCAGGGACACCTTGTTGTCCTCATCCAGCGCTTCCCAGGCGGTCCGGGCCATTTCCTCCAAGGTCCCCTCGAGGCTTACCCGCGTGGGGTCGCCCGCGAAGGAGGGCAGCGGGTCTCCATCGCCCAGGTAGGTGTGGATCAGGCGGCCCTCGCCGGGGATGGGCTGCGCGTACTCATAGAAATATCGCTCGCAGCTTTTGCCCTCGCTGTCGCTCTTTAAGATCGAGAGCTTGTAGGACATTTTTCCGTCGTGGGCGTGCAGTATGCCGGAGATGCGCGGTGTGTAGTTGGGCGCGTCCGGCTCAAACTCGCGGGTGCGCAGCGCGCCTTCAAAGCTGCCGCCCACCTGCAGGGCGTTGTAGATGGTGTCGGTCTGGTCGCCGTTGGTGACGATGGTGTCCTCCCCCAGCAGCCGCAGGGGCCAGTAGATCACCAAAGAGGGATCGGTGAGCTTGGCCTCGTCGTAGGCCTTGGTGCGCACGCCGTCGCCGTCGGTCACGAACACGCGGTTGCGGGAATTGACGCTGCGGCCCATGATGAAGTAGGCGATCAGGCCGTAGCGGCCGCACTTGCTCTGGCCCAGCAGGATGCCGCGGCCGGGATAGCTGGTCGCGGAAAGGGCCTCGTGCAGTGTCTTGGTCATAGCGCTTCTCCTCTTTCCAGTTTGTCCGCAAGCAGCTTCACGGCCTGCGGCAGGATCTTCCATTCGGCCTGCTCCATCACGCGGCGCTGCAGGATCTCGGGGGTGTCCCCTTCCTGCACCTCCACGGCCTTCTGCACGAGGATCGGGCCCTCGTCCACGCCCAGGTTCACCAGGTGGGCCGTCGCGCCGGTGATCTTCACGCCCCGCTTGAGCGCCTCCTCATGCACGCGCAGGCCGTAATAGCCCTTGCCGCAGAAGGAGGGGATCAGGGCGGGATGGATGTTGATGATGCGGTCCTCATAGGCGCCCACGGTCTTTTCGCCCAGGATGGTCAAAAACCCGGCCAGCGCGATCATCTGGATGCCGTATCCTTGCAGGATGCCCAGCATCCTCTCGTCGTAGCGGACGGGGTCCGGCTCCATCACCTTAGAGAGGACCTCCGTGGGCACGCCCGCGTTCCTTGCCCGCTCCAGCGCGTAGGCCGCCTTGCGGTTGGAGAGCACCAGCGAAATGGAAGCGCTGCCCAGTTCTCCCCTTGCCTGCGCGTCCAGCAGGGCCTGCAGATTGGTGCCGCCGCCGGAAACGAGCACGGCCAGCTTTACCACAGCCGCACACCCTCTTCCCCGGGTTCGACCACGCCGATCTTGTAGGCGTTCTCGCCCGCCTCGTGCAGCACGGAGATGGCCTTGGATGCCTCCTCCGCGGGCACGATGGCGCACATGCCGATGCCCATGTTGAAGGTGTTGTACATATCCCTCTCGTCGATGGCGCCCACGGACTGCAAAACGCGGAAGATCTGGGGCACGGGATAGCTGTCCTTCTGGATGCGCGCCTGCAGGCCGTCCGGCAGGGCGCGCGGTATGTTCTCGAAGAAGCCGCCGCCGGTCACGTGGGACAGGGAGCGCACGTTCACCTGCTCCAGCAGCTTTAGGACAGGCTTTACGTAGATCTTCGTGGGGGTGAGCAGCGTTTCCAGCGCGGAGCTGCCCAGCAGCTTATCGAACACGGAAAGGTCCCACTCGCCCACGCCCAGCACCTTGCGCACCAGGGAGAAGCCGTTGGAGTGCAGCCCCGAGGAGGCGATGCCGATCACGGCGTCCCCGGCCTGCACGTTCTGCTTGTTGAGTATCTTTTTCTCGTCCACCAGGCCCACGCAGAAGCCGGCCAGGTCGTACTCGTCCTCCGGGTAGAAGCCGGGCATCTCGGCGGTCTCGCCGCCGATGAGCGCGCAGCCCGCCTGCACGCAGCCCTCGGCAACGCCTTCCACGATGGAGGCGATGCGCTCCGGGCGGTTCTTGCCGCAGGCGATGTAATCCAGGAAGAACAGGGGCTTTGCGCCCACGCAGAGAACGTCGTTCACGCACATGGCCACGCAGTCGATGCCCACGGTGTCATGCTTCCCCGCAAGGAAGGCCAGCTTCAGCTTGGTGCCAACGCCGTCCGTGCCGGAGACCAGGATGGGCTTCTTCATGCCGGAAATGTCCGGGGCGAACAGGCCGCCGAAGCCGCCGATGCCACTGTACACGCCCGGCACGTTGGTGCGGGCGATGGAGCCCTTCATCAGCTCCACGGCCTTGTAACCGGCGGTCACGTCCACGCCAGCCGCCTTGTAGCTGTCGGAATGGCTGTTGTTCATGTTAGTTCCGCTCCTCCTTGGGCTTCTTGGCGCTTTGGCTGATGGGGGTGGAATACTTGTCGTGCTCCACGCAGGCGGGCGGTTCGACCGGGTATTCCCCGGTAAAGCAGCCCACACAGAAGTTCAGGTTGTTGTTAAGGGCGATCTTCTTGACGTCCTCGACGCTCAAATACCCCAGGGAATCCACGCCGATGCTCCGGGCGATCTCGTCGTGGTTCATGCGGCAGGCGATGAGCTTATCGCGGGAGTCGATGTCCGTGCCGAAGTAGCAGGGGTTGACGAAGGGCGGCGAGGAGATGCGCATGTGCACTTCCCTGGCCCCGGCCTCGCGCAGTATGCCCACGATCCGGGCGGAGGTGGTGCCGCGCACGATGGAGTCGTCCACCAGCACCACGCGCTTTCCCTCGACCACGTGGCGCACGGCGTTCAGCTTGATGCGCACGGCGGTCTCGCGCTCGGTCTGGGTGGGCTCGATGAACGTGCGGCCGATGTAGCGGTTCTTCATCAGGCCGATGCCGTAGGGGATGCCGGACTGCCGGGCGTAGCCCAGGGCCGCGTCCAGGCCGGAATCGGGCACGCCCACGACCACGTCCGCCGCGACGGGGTGGTTCAGGGCCAGGAACGCGCCGGCGCGCTGCCGCGCCTCATGCACGGAGGAGCCGTCGATCACGGAATCGGGGCGGGCGAAGTACACGAACTCGAACACGCAAAGGCCGCTCCCCTGCCCGCAGTGCGTGCGGATGGAGGAAAGCTCGCCTTCCTTGACCACCACGATCTCGCCGGGCTCCACGTCGCGCACCAGGCTGCCGCCCAGGGCGTCGAAGGCGCAGGACTCGGAGGCGAAGGCGTAGCTGTCGCCGATGCGGCCGATGGCCAGGGGCCTGAAGCCCTTGGGGTCGCGGGCGGCGATCAGCTTGCGGGCGCTCATCAGCACGATGGAGTAGGCGCCCTTCAGCTTGAGCATCGCCTTTTCCAGCGCTTCCTCGGTGGAGCGGGCCTTGAGCCGCTCGCGGGTGAAGATGTAGGCGATGACCTCGCAGTCGGTCATGGTGTGGAAGATGGCGCCGCTCAGCTCCAGCTCGCGGCGAAGCTCCGCAGCGTTGGTCAGGGCGCCGTTAAAGCACAGGGCCACGTTGCCCTTGATGTGGCGCACCACCAGCGGCTGGGCGCTGGCCCTATCCGCGTTTTCATTGGTGCCGTAGCGAACATGGCCGATGGCGATCTCGCCGTGGCCCAAATAGTTGAGCGCGTTCTGGTCCAGCACGTCGGGCACCAGGCCCGCGTCGCGCACGCCGCGCAGCACGCCGTCGTCGCTCACGGCGATGCCGCAGCTCATCTGGCCCCTGTGCTGCAGGGCGTACAGGGCCATGTAGGTGGTGCCCACCACGTCGCGCCTGCCGCTCATGTCCGCGATGCCGAACACGCCGCACTCCTCGTGCAGCTTATTTTCCATCCACATGTCTTTAGCTCTCCCTTAGCCCATGATCCTCTTGAACACCTCGGCGTAGGCCCCTTCCACGTTGCCCAGGTCGCGGCGGAAGCGGTCCTTATCCAGCTTTTCGCCGGTCTTGGCGTCCCAGAAGCGGCAGGTATCGGGAGAGATCTCATCCGCCAGGATGATGGTGCCGTCGGCGGTGCGGCCGAACTCGAGCTTGAAGTCCACCAGCACGATGCCGCACTCCAGCAGGAAGCGGCTCAAATATTCGTTGACCTTCAAGGCATAGTCCGAGATCTGCTTGAGCTCCTCGGGCGTGGCCAGCTCCATGGCGAAGATGTGGTAGTCGTTGACCATGGGGTCGCCCAGCTCGTCGTTCTTGTAGCTGAACTCCAGCACGGTCTTCTTGAGCTTCTGCCCCTCGGGAAGGCCCAAGCGCTTGGAAAGGGAACCGGCGGCGATGTTGCGCACGATCACTTCCAGGGGAACGATGGTCACGCGCTTGACCTCGGTCTCGGTCTCGTTCAGCTCGCGGATGTAGTGGGTGGGAACGCCCTCCTCTTCCTCCAGCTTGCGCATCAGGTAGTTGCTCATGCGGTTGTTGATGGCGCCCTTGCCCACGATGGTGCCCTTCTTCAGGCCGTTAAAGGCGGTGGCGTCGTCCTTGTAGGATACGATGAGCACGTTTTCGTCCTCGGTGGCGTAGACCTTCTTGGCCTTTCCTTCGTAGAGCTGTTCCTTTTTCATAGCTTTGCGACCTCCTGTTGGATCCTTTGGTCCTTTGCGATCACTTCTTCGGCCATGGCCCGCTTGGCGGCGAGCAGCTTCTCGGCCAGTTCCTTATCCTCGATGGCCAGCATCTGCACGGCCAAAAGGGCTGCGTTGTCCGCGCCGTCGATGGCGACGGTGGCCACCGGCACGCCCTTGGGCATCTGCACGGTGGAAAGGAGGGCGTCCAGCCCGTCCAATGTGGAAGACTTGATGGGGATGCCGATCACGGGCAGCGTGGTCTTGGCCGCCAGAGCGCCGGCCAGATGCGCCGCCTTGCCCGCCGCGGCGATGAGAACGCCAAAACCGTTTTCGCGGGCGTTCAGGGCAAAGGCCGAGGCCTGCTCCGGGGTCCTGTGTGCGGAAAACACGTGTGCCTCCACGGGCACGCCGTAGCTCTTGAGCACGGCGAACGCGCCCTTGAGCGCCGGGAAGTCCGAGTCGCTTCCCATGATGATGGCTACCTTTTTCATTCCTCGAAGGTCTCCTCCCTGGCCGCACGGGTCTTAAAGTCCCGTTTGGCCTCTCCTTTATGAGCGCGCCTGCAAATGCAAGCTTTGCTCATGTGGGTATTGTATAAGAGCCGTTTGCATTCTGCAAGTCAAAAATCACGTACAAAGTTGATTTATCACAAATTTAATGTTCGGATTTTATCCTCGGATGCACACAAATTTTACCTTTTCTACCTTTATTGAAGCAGGATTTCCGAATTATACTATGGATGTTCCCCGAATGGTACGATTCCAAACTGTTCAACGGATATAACGGATCTCAAGGAGGTTGTTCCCCATGGCCAACGATCGGTATGAAAGCGCCCTTTCCGGCCGTTACGCATCCCGCGAGATGCTCTCCCTGTTCTCCAACGACTCCCGCTACGGCCTGTGGCGCAGGCTCTGGGCCGCGCTGGCCGAGGCGGAGATGGAGCTGGGCCTGCCCGTTACACAGGCGCAGGTGGACGAGCTGTATCAGCACCTGGACGACATCGACTACGACGCCGTGGCCGCCAAGGAGAAGGAGATCCGCCACGACGTGATGGCCCACGTCTACGCCTATGGCCTGGCCGCGCCCAGCGCCAAGGGCATCATCCACTTAGGCGCCACCTCCTGCTACGTCACCGACAACGCGGATGTGCTCATCCTGCAGAAGGGCCTGCGCATCCTGCGCGAAAAGTTGGTGGGCGTGCTCAAGAACCTGGCCCGCTTCGCGGAGAAGTACAAGTCCCTCCCCTGCCTGGGCTACACCCACCTGCAGCCCGCCCAGCCCGTGACCGTGGGCAAGCGCGCCACCCTCTGGATGCAGGACCTGCTCATGGACCTAAACGACCTGGACTATGTGCTTTCCACCTTGAAGCTGCTGGGCAGCCGCGGCACCACGGGCACCCAGGCCAGCTTCCTGGCCCTGTTCGACGGCGACCACGAAAAGGTGGACGCGCTGGATGAGAAGATCAGCAGGAAGTTCGGCTTGCCCGTGTTCCCGGTCAGCGGCCAGACCTATCCCCGCAAGCTGGACGCCCGCGTCTTTGCGGTGCTCAACGGCATCGCCGTCTCCTGCAACCGCTTCGGCAACGACATGCGCCTGCTGCAGCACATGCGCGAGATGGAGGAACCCTTCGAGAAGAACCAGGTCGGCTCCTCCGCCATGGCCTACAAGCGCAACCCCATGCGCTGCGAGCGCATCTGCTCCCTGTCCCGCTTTGTGACCGCGCAGTCGCTGAACCCCTCCATGACCGCCTCCGTGCAGTGGCTGGAGCGCACGCTGGACGATTCCGCCAACCGCCGCCTGGCCATCTCCGAGGGCTTCCTGGCCGCAGACGCGGTGCTGTGCCTGATGCTGAACGTGACCGACGGCATGGTGGTCTACGAGAAGATCATCGAGCGCAGGCTCAAGGAGTTCCTGCCCTTCCTGGCCACGGAGAACATACTGATGGAGGCCGTCAAGCGTGGCGGCGACCGGCAGATGCTGCACGAGAAGATCCGCAGGCACTCCATGGAGGCTTCCCGCCTGATGAAGGAGGAAGGGCTGGACTGCGACCTGGCCAGCCGCCTGGCCGCCGACCCCGACTTCGGCATGACGCTGGAGCAGATCTACGCCGTGCTGGATCCATCCCTCTACATCGGCCGCTGCCCCGAGCAGGTGGACGCCTTCCTGCAGAAGGAGATCTACCCCATCGTGCAGAACGCCGAGAGCGTCCACGCCGAGATCAACGTCTAAAACTTCCCCCGCATAAAACGCAGCGCCGGCCGAAAGCGAACGCGCCTTCGGCCGGCGTAACTTTACCCGATTTTGGGGCGGCAGCGCTTGAAAAAGCGCCTCTCACGGCGTATCATACAGGATAAGGAAACAGAGCGGAAAGGGGCGTAATCGCCATGGAAACGGTCCATCTCCTCTGCGGCAGGCTCTGCAGCGGCAAGAGCCACTATGCCGCCCACCTGCGTGAGGAAAACGGTGCGGTCGTCCTTTCCGTGGACGAGCTCATGCTCGCGCTCTTCGGCCCCGACGCCGGGGAGCTGCACGACGAATACGCCCGGCGGGCCAAGGAGTATCTGTTCCGGCAGGCGGTGGAACTCTCCTGTGCGGACGTTCCCGTCGTGCTCGACTGGGGTTTCTGGACCAGAGAAAGCCGCCGCGCCGTTCGGGAAGCCTTCGCCGCGCGGAGCGTTCCCACTCGTCTGTATTGGCTGGATGTGGACGGCGAAGAATGGAAAGCGCGTATCCAAAGGCGCAACGAGGCCGTCCTGCGCGGGGAAACGCGGGCCTATTTGGTGGACGAAGGGCTGCTCAAGAAGTTCTCGTCCCTGTTCGAGCCGCCGCTGCCCGGGGAGATCGACGTGACCGTACCTGCCGATAAGACCTGACACACGAAAGAAAGGTGGATAAGATCCATGGACCAAGCACAAGCCCACGCCGTTTTGGAGGAAATGCGCGCCTATTTTGACTCCGGCGCGGCCAGGGACGTCCGCGTGCGCATCTCCATGCTGGGCACGCTGCTCTCGCGCATCGAGCAGATGGAAAAGGAGCTGCTGGGCGCCCTGCACGAGGACCTGGGCAAGGGCGCCGCGGAGGGCTACATGACGGAGATCGGCCTGGTCAAGAAGGAGATCGTCCTCATGCAGAAGCGGCTGCCGCATTTGACAAAGCCCAAGCGCGTCTCCACGCCCCTGGCGCTCTTTCCCGCCCGCTCCTGCATCTATCCCGAGCCCTTCGGCGTCTGCCTCGTCCTCTCGCCCTGGAACTATCCCGTGCAGCTGAGCCTGCTGCCGCTGGTGGGGGCCGTGGCCGCCGGGAACTGCGTGCTGCTCAAGCCGTCCAGCTATTCGCCCAACGTGTCCAAGGCGCTTAAAAAACTGCTGGCCTGCTTCCCGTCGGGGCTCGTACAGGTGGTCGAGGGCGGCCGCGCCGAGAACCAGGCGCTCCTGTCCACGCCCTTCGACTTCATCTTCTTCACCGGCGGCGGCTTCGTGGGCAAGCAGGTGCTGCACGCCGCAGCGGAGAACCTGACCCCCTGCGTCCTGGAGCTGGGCGGCAAGAGCCCGGTGATCGTGCTGGACGACGCGGACGTGGAGCTGACGGCCAAGCGGCTGCTGTTCGGCAAGATCCTAAACGCCGGGCAGACCTGCGTGGCCCCGGATTACGTCCTGGTGCAGAAAGGCGTCCACGACGCCCTGCTGGAGGCCATGGCGCGGCAGGCGAAGCTCCTCTGCCCCGATCCCTTTGGCGACAAGGACTACCCGCGCATCGTGAACAAGCGCCACTTCCAGCGGCTCTCCACCCTGCTGAAGGGCGACATCCCCATTGGCGGACGGACGGACGCGGACACGCTGCGCATCGAACCCACGGTCATCGACCACGTGGACGCCGACCATCCCGCCATGCAGGAGGAGATCTTCGGGCCCATCCTGCCCTTTCTCACGGTGGACGGTCTGGATCAGGCCGTCGAGTTCGTCCGCGCGCGGCCCCAGCCCCTGGCGTTGTACCTGTTCACCGCTGACAACGAGGCCAAGCTCCGTGTTCGCGAGGAGCTTCCCTTCGGCGGCGGCTGCGTCAACGACGTGATCCTGCACCTGAGCAACGAGCGCCTGCCCTTCGGCGGCGTCGGCGCCTCCGGCATGGGCAGCTATCACGGGGAAAAGAGTTTCGAGACGTTCACGCACTATAAGTCCATTTTGGATAAGGGCCTAAAGCCCGACCTGTCCGTGCGCTACATGCCCTTCACAAAAGCCAAGGAGCGGCTCATCCGCCGCTTCCTGTAAAGGCCACATATTGGAAAACGTAAAAGGACCGCCGGAACTTCCGGCGGTCCTTCTGCTTTATGCGGTTCTCTGAATTTGAGGTAAAAAGCGTTTTATTCCCCGAGGATGGCCCGCATCGCGGCGGCCATGTCTTGGGCACCGAACACCGCGGAACCGGCCACCAGCAGCTGCGCCCCGGCCTGGATGAGCATGGGCCCGGTCGCGGGGGAAACGCCGCCGTCCACCTCCAGGAGGATGTCCCTCTCCCCGATCAGCTCCCTGGCCTCACGGATCTTCTTGACCGTCGCGGGGATCAGCTTCTGCCCGCCGAAGCCGGGGTTCACCGTCATCACGAGCAGCAGGTCTATGTCGTCCAGCACGTACCTGAGCGTTTCCAGCCCCGTCGCCGGGTTCAGCGCCACGCCGGCCTTGACGCCCTTTTGCCGGAGGAAGGCGAGCGCCCTCTGCAGATGGGGCGTGCATTCCTCGTGCAGCGTCACGATGTTCGCGCCCGCGCGGATAAAGTCCTCCGCGTAGCGCAGCGGGTCGTTCACCATCATGTGCACGTCCAGCAGCGCGCTCGGGCAGGCCCTGCGCACTGCCTCCACGACGCCCGCGCCAAAGGAGATGTTGGGCACGAAGCAGCCGTCCATGATGTCCAGGTGCAGATATTCCGCGCCGGCATCCACGGCCGCCTGCGCCTGCTCCGCAAAGCGCCCAAAGTCGCTCGCGAGCATGGAAGGCGCGATCTTAGCCATATCTTTTCCCCCACTTTTCCCTTTGTTCCGCGTACAGCGCGGCATATCTTTCCAGCCTCTCGCCCGACAGCTCCCCTTCGTCCGCCGCAGCGCGCACCGCGCAGCCCGGCTCGCCTATGTGGTTGCAGCCCAGGAAGCGGCATTTGCCCTCGTATGGGCCGAACTCCGGGTAGCTCGCCTTCAGCTCCTCCGGGTCGAACAGGTCCAGCTCCAATAGCGAAAAGCCCGGCGTGTCCATGAGGTACCCGCCGCCCGGCAGGGGCAGCAGCTGGGCTCGCCTCGTGGTGTGCCTGCCGCGCTCAATGCGGCTCAAGTCCCCCGTCTCCTGCCCCGCGCCGGGGCAGAGCAGGTTGATGAGCGAGGACTTCCCCACGGCGGACTGCCCGGCAAAGCCCACGATCTTTCCCTGTATGAGCCGAAGCAGCGCCTCCCTGCCCCGCCCCGTCTGGGCGCTGACGCGCAGTGTCGTAAGGCCCGACTTTTTGTACTGCTCAAGCACGTCCTCGCCGCCGCCCAAGTCCGCCTTGTTGATGAGGACGGCGGCCTCCATCCCCGCGCGGCGGGCGCGGATGAGGAGCCTGTCCGCAAGCAGCAGGTCGGGCTGGGGCTTTCCGCAGGCCATGGTGATGAGCAACAGGTCCAGATTGGCCACGGCGGGCCGCTCCAGCGCGTTTTTGCGGGGATGGATGCGCTCGATCGAGCCCTCGTCCCCCTCCGCGCCGGGCAGGAAGTCCACCAGGTCGCCCACCAGCGGGCTCATCTTCTCCCTGCGGAAGCGGCCGCGAGCCTTGCAGACGTAGGGTTCTCCCTCACATTCCACGGTGTAGAAGCCGCCGATGCCCTGCACGATGCGCCCGATCACTGGGCATCCTCCGAGAAGAACACGCTCTCGCGGCTGCTTTCCGTTTCGCCGAAGTACACCAGGATGGTCTTGAAGCCCTCCGTGGGGCTTTCCAGGTCCAGATCGATGGAGAACGTCCCCTTGGGGCGCAGCTCCTCGTAGATCATCTTCATCTCGCCCTCGTCTTCCACATAGATGCGCACGTTCGTATCGTCCTCGGGGATCTCGATCTCAGACTGATAATGGTAGGTCGCCACGGCGATGTTCACCCAGATGGTCACCTCGCCGCCCTCGTACAGGCTCGCGCCCGGCTCGGGCTCCTGGCGGAACACCTCGCCCACCTCATAGCCGGTCACGTGCTCGTTCATGACGGAGGCGAGCGTCAGGCCCTCCGCTTCCAGGCGCAGGCGGGCGTCCTCCTCCGTGCGGCCGGAGAGGTCCGGCACGGTGCGCAGTACAGGCGTGGAGCTGACCACCAAGGAAACGCTGTCGCCGTTGTTAAGGCTCGTCCCCGGGGCGACGCCCTGGTCCAGCACCACGTTCATTCCCGCCTCCGGGTCCTCTCGTCTCTGCACGTCGCCTAAGGTCAGGCCGTTTTGTAGCAGTTCGCCCTGCGCCTCCTCCAGCGTGAGGCCTTGGAGGTCGGGCATCGTGGGGAATTCCGGGCCGCGGCACAGCGTCACGCGCAGGGCGCGGGTCTGCCGGATGGGCGAACCCGTGCGCGGGTCCTGATCGATGACCGTTCCCGGCGGGATGAAGTCGTCGAAGGCGTAGGCGTTGACGCCCAGCGTCAGTCCCTGCTCCGCCGCCCTTCTCTGGGCGTCCTCGAACTGCAGGCCGACCAGCTGCGGCGCGTTGGTCCAGCCGGGCATAGCGCCCAGGCCGAAGAGCACCACCACGGTCACGGCGATGCCGGCCACCAGCAGGATAGCGGTGGTGAGCACGATGGGCAGGTTGCGGATGCGCCGCCGCCTGCGGCGCTGGGGATGGTCGGCCGTCCCTTCCGCCTCGTCCTTTTTCTCCTTGTCGAGCGCCAAGGCCTGGCTCTGCTCGTGCTCCTCACGGGCCTCGGCTTCCTTGAATTTCTCCTCGCTGGCGCTGGTGATCTGGATAAAGCCGCCTTCCGGGTAGACCAGGGCCATGCACAGGTCGTTGTAGAAGGCGTTGGCGTCCTGGTAGCGGGCCGCGGGGTCCTTCTCCATGGCCTTGTGGATGATCTCGTCCAGGGCCTTGGTGGCGTTGGGATTGATGGAGCGAACGGAGGGCACGGGCGTGTGCAGGTGGTGCAGGGCGATGCTCACGGCGGTGTCCCCGTCGAAGGGCACGCGCCCGGTGATCATCTCAAAGAGCACCACGCCCAAGGAATACAGGTCGGAGCTCTGCGTGGCGCGCTCGCCCCTTGCCTGCTCGGGCGAGAAGTAATGGACGGAGCCCAAAACGCCCTTGTCGCCGGAGATGGTGTGCGTGTTGGAATCGGCTGCCCTGGCGATGCCGAAATCCGCCAGTTTGGCGATCCCCTTGCGGTCCAGCAGTATGTTCTGGGACTTGATGTCCCTGTGGATGATCTTCGCGCCGTGGACGAGCTTTAGAGCCAGACACATCTGCCGCGCGATGGAGATGGCGGTGTAGTTGTCCAGCGCGCCCTGTTCGCGGATGAGGGATTTTAAGGTAAGCCCGTCCACGTACTCCATCACGATAAAGTGGGTGTTGTCCTGCATGCCCACGTCGTAGAGGTCGATCAGGTTCTCGTGGCTGATGAGCGCCGCAGCCTGGGCCTCCCGCTCAAAGCGCAGCAAAAACTCCTCGTCCTGGTTGTATTCCTGGCGCAGGCACTTGATGGCCACGGCGCGGCCCGTGCGCAGGTCGTGGGCCTTGTAGACGACGGCCATGCCGCCCTCGCCGATCTTTTCGCCCACCAGGTAGCGGCCCATGAGGCACTGACCCGTCATTCGCTCACCTCCCCGTCCAGCAGAAGCAGGGTGATGTTGTCCCTGCCGCCCCTGTCCAAGGCGGTGTTCAGCATGCGCTGCGCCTTGTCTTCCAATGTGGGGCCGTCCTCGTTGAGGATGGCTTCCAATTCCTCGTCGCTCAGGTAGTCGGTGAGGCCGTCGCTGCAGAGCAGGTAGAGGTCGCCCTCGTCCACGTCCAGCTCCTGCACGTCCACCTGCACCTCGGCGTCCGCGCCCAAGGCGCGGGTGATGATGTTCTTATAGGGGTGCACGCGGGCCTCCTCCTTGGTGATGGCGCCGGTGCGCACCAGCTCCTGCACCAGGGAATGGTCGCGGCTCAGCTGTTCCAGGCTTCCCCTACGCAGGCGGTAGCAGCGGCTGTCGCCCACGTGGCCCAGCATCGCATGCCTTTTCATGCAGTACAGGAAGGTGATCGTGGTGCCCATGCCCCGCTGGGCGGCGTTGGCCTGGGCCGCATCGTAGATGGCCTCGTTGGCCTGCCGCACCCAGGAAACGGCGGTCTTGATGGAGATGTCCCTGCCCGCGCGCTTCCTCGCCAGGTCGGAGAGGATCTGAACGGCCATGGCGCTTGCGACCTCGCCCGCCTGGTGCCCGCCCATGCCGTCGGCCACCAGGGCCAGGTGCATACCTTCTTCCGGCAGGCAGTAGCTGTCCTCGTTGATGGGGCGTACCTTCCCCTTATCGCTCAATGCCGCCATAAGCATAAAACTCGCCGCCTCCCTTCCTTATGTTCCCGTGGGTATCGTATCTGCTCGTCCCTTTGCCGGGACAGTTGCTTTCACCATAGGTCATCATTCGCCCTGCTCATCCTGTTCCCCTGCCAGATGGCTGCGGCGCAGCTGGCCGCAGGCCCCGGCGATGTCGTCGCCCATCTCCCTGCGCCGCGTCACGGAGACGCCTCTTTCCGCCAGACGCTTCTCAAAGGCCAGGATGCCCTTCTGCTGCGGCGGGAGCAGGCCACGCTCCTTCACCTCGTTGACGGGGATCAGGTTCACGTGGCAGCGCAGGCCCTTCACCAGCGCGGCCAGCCGGTCCGCGTCGGCCAGGGAGGTGTTCTTTCCCTCGATGAGCGCGTACTCGAACACGATGCGCCTTCCCGTCATCCGCTCGTAGCGGCGGCAGGCGGGCAGCAGCGTTTCCAGCGGCCAGCGGCGGTTCACGGGCATGAGGGCATCCCTCTGCTCGTTGGTGGGCGCGTGCAGGGAGACCGACAACGTGATGCCCAGCCCCTCGTCCTTCAGCCTGTCCATCTTGTCCACCAGGCCGCAGGTGGAAAGGGAGATGTTGCGCTGGGAGATGCAGATGCCCTCCGGCGCGTTGAGCAGGCGCAGGAACTTGAGCACGTTGTCGTAGTTATCCAGCGGCTCGCCGCTGCCCATCAGCACCACGTTGGTCACGCCGCGCTTCTCCCCCTCGCGGTGCAGCCTGTCCACGACCAGCACCTGGGAGAGCATCTCGCCCGGGGTCAGGTCCCGCACACAGCCGTCTAAGGTGGAGGCGCAGAAGGCGCAGCCCATTTTGCAGCCCACCTGGGTGGAGACGCAGAGCGTGTTGCCGTAATGGTAGCGCATGAACACGCCCTCGATCACGTTGCCGTCCCGCAGGGCGTAGAGGTATTTTTCCGTCCCGTCCAGGGAGGAAACGAAGCTGCGCAGCACGCGGACGCCCTGGGCGTCGTAGGCCGCTTCCAGCTTCTCCTTAAGGCCCTTGCCGATGTTGCCCATGCCGGAAAAGTCCTCGCCGCGCTGCAAAAAGCCGTAGACCTGTTTGGCGCGGAAGGCAGGCTCGCCCAGGGTGCTGATCGCCTGCTGGAGCTCCGGCAGGCTCATGTCCGTCAGCAGCGGCTTCATGGCCTTGCGTCCCTGCGGACCATGCGGGCGATGAAGAAGCCCTCGGTCCCGTCCTGGGGCCACAGCTCCAGCATGCTGTCCTTCACCTGGCCGCGGAAAGCCTCGGGCAGCGCCTCGGAAAGGCCCTGCAGGGCGTAGTCCCTGCGGCGCTCCAAGAAGGCGCGGACCACGTCCTCGTTCTCCTCACGGTTGACGGTGCAGGTGGAATACACCAGCGTTCCGCCGGGCTTGGGGTATTCCGCGCAGGCCAGCAGGATCTCCAGCTGCGTCTGCGGCAGCTCGCGGAGGTTCTCCTCCTGCAGGCGGTACTTGATGTCCGGCTTTTCGTGCAGCACGCCCAGGCCGGAGCAGGGCGCGTCCACCAGAACGGCGTCCATGGTCTGGGTCAGCGTCTCCACGACGTTTCGCGCGTCCGCTATGCGGGGCCGCACATTGTCCAGCCCCAAGCGCTTCACGTAGGCGTTGATGAGGCCCACCCGGTGCTCGTGCAGGTCGAAGGCGTGCACGCGGCCCGTCCCCTGCATGAGCTCGGCCATCAGGCAGGTCTTGCCGCCGGGCGCGGCGCAGGCGTCCAGCACCTGCATGCCGGGTTTAGGCTGCACGGCCAGCGCCGCCAGAGCGGAGGCCTGGCCCAACACGGAGAAATCGCCGCGCCGGAACGCCGGGTCCGCGGCGCGCATTTCGCGCACGTGATAGATGTGCGGCACGTCTGTGCGCTCAAAGGCGACGCCCTCGGACCGCAGGAAGTCCTCGAAGGCTATGTCGTCCATGCGCATGAGATTCGGGCGGATGTACAGCCCGCCGCCGCGGCCGCCGGTCTTTAGCAGGGCCTCCGTCCTTTCCATGCCCCTCTGCTCGCAGAGGAACCTCGTCAGCCACAGGGGCGTGGAGCTCAGGACGGACAGCCGCTCCACGGGGTCTGATGGGTATTCCAGCTTGTCCTTGTCCCGGGAGAGGCTGCGCAGCACGCCGTTGACGATGCCGCAGAGCTTGTCCCGCTTAAATAAACGCATCATCTCCACCTGCTGGTTGCAGGCGGCGAAGTCCGGCACGGAGTTCATGAACAGCTCCTGGTACACGCCCATGCGCAGGGAAAGCAGGCCGATGGTGTCGTCCATGGGCCGCTGCATGTAGCGGGAGAGTATGTAGTCCAGCAGCAGGCGCTTTTCGATCACGCCGTAAAACAGGTCGGTGGCAAAGCGCCGGTCCTGTGGGTCCAGCGCGGCCTGGCGCAGGCGCTGGTCGAGCGCCTGGGCCGCGAACGCGCCGCCCTGCTCCACGTCCAAAAGGGCCTGGGCGCAGGCCATGCGGCCCGGCGTGAAGCCCGGCTTCCTGGGCGCGGGCCTTGCGGGCCTTGCGGGCCTTGCGGGCCTTTCCCGGTCGTAGGGGCGGCGTTCCTTCTCGTTCATGCGTTATCCTCCAAGCAAAGTGCCGGGCAAAATGGGCTTTCCCCGCAGATAATCGGCAGCGCGCATCCGCTTGCCACCGGGGACCTGCATCTCCAGGACCTCCAAAGCGCCCCTGCCGCAGGCGATCACCAGCCCGTCCTTGGGGCCGGAGGGCAGCACCTGGCCGGGCGTGCCGCTCTTCTCGGGCAGCGCGCGGGTGCGGAACACCTTCACCGCGCCGCCTTCCCGCTCGAAGTACGCGCCGGGCCAGGGCTGCAGCGCGCGCACGCGGTCGTGGAGCCGCACGCAGTTCTCGTGAAAGTCGAGGTGCCCCAGCTCGCGGGTCAGCATCGGGTAGTAGCTTGCGTCCTCCTCATTCTGGGGAACGGCTTTGAGCGTGCCCTTCTCCAGCGCGGACAGCGTTTGAAGGAGCAGCTCGGCGCCCATGTGGGAGAGCCGCTCCGTCAGCTGCGCGGCGTCCTCGTCGGGCAGTATGTCGGTCTCGGCTTTCAACAGCATGGGGCCTGTATCCACGCCCCGCTCGGTGAACATGGTGGTGACACCCGCCTTCTTCTCCCCGTTCAGCAGGCACCAGTTGATGGGCGCGGGGCCGCGGTACTTGGGCAGCAGGGAGGCGTGCACGTTCACAACGCCCATGGGTGGTATGTCCAGTATGCGCTGGGATAAGATCTGCCCAAAGGCCGCCGTCACCATCAGGTCGGGCTTCAGCGCCTCCAGAGCCTCCCGGCCCGCGCGCACGCGCAGCTTCTCGAACTGCAGAACGGGCACGTTCCTCTCCAGCGCCAGCAGCTTCGTGGGCGGCGGGGTCAGCGTCTGCTTGCGTCCCACCGGCCTGTCCGGCTGCGTGACCAGTGCCGCGACCTCGTAGCCTTTTTCCAGCAGCGCTTTGAAACTGGGGACCGCAAACTCCGGCGTGCCCATGAACACAACGCGCATCTTTCCCGCCTCCTTTGTTCCCTAAGATACTAAGCGGCTTTACTCCCCTTCGTCCGGGTCGGGGGCGGCCCTGTCCAAAAAGAGGATGCCATCCAGATGGTCGATCTCGTGGCAGCAGCAGCGGGCCAGCAGCTCCTCGCCCCGCAGGGTGAAGCTCTTGCCGTAGCGGTCCAGCGCGCGCACCTCCACCTTCATCGGGCGGGTGACGCTCTTGCGCACGTCCCCGCAGGAGAGGCAGCCTTCCTCGGCGGTCTGCGAGCCGGAGCTCTTTACGATCTGCGGGTTGATCAGCTCGATCAGCCCCTGCCCCACGTCCATGACCACGATGCGCTTGAGCACGCCCACCTGGGGCGCGGCCAGGCCCACGCCGTTCGCCTCGTACATGGTCTGCGCCATATCGTCCAGCAGCTCGTGGGTGCGGCGGTCGATGATGTTGACAGGCTTGCACTTCTTGCGCAGCGTATCATCGCCCAGCTTCACAATATTGCGGATCGCCAAGTTCCTCATTCCTTTCCATATATGTGACCCTTTTATCGGTAAATATCGCGCCTGCCCCGCTTTTACAGGAAGCTCGGAGGGTCGATCTCCAGCCGCAGCGGGGCCTTGGGCGTTTCGTATTCGCGGCAAAGCGCCTGTATCTGCTCCAGCGCCTCCGCGCCTGCGGAGGTGTAGAGCTTGATGTAGACCTGGTGGCGGTACACGTCCTTGATGCGGGAAAGGGGCGCTTCCATCGCCCGCACCTGCACCAGCTGCCGCCTGCGCTCCTTCGTTTCCCCGAACCAGTCCTTCACCGCCTCGGCCAGCCCTTCGGCGGCGGCGCGGGCCTCCGCTTCGTCCGCGGAGGTGGCAAGCACGCGCATGGGCAGCGTGAAGGGCGGGTACAGCGTGCGCCGCCTGCGCTTGAGCTCGTTTTCAAAGAAGGCGCGGTAGTCCTGGTTCGCGGCCAGGCGGATGGCGTAATGGTCGGGCTCGTAGCTCTGCACGACCACGCGGCCCGGGTTCTCGCCGCGTCCGGCCCGCCCTTCCACCTGCGTCAGGAGCTGGAAGGTCCTCTCCTCGCTGCGGTAATCGGGGATGTTGAGCGATAAGTCGGCCATCAGCACGCCCACCAGCGTCACACCGGGGAAGTCGTGCCCCTTGGCCACCATCTGCGTGCCGATCATCACCCGCGCCTTTTTCCTGCGGAAGTCGGACAGCAGGCGCACCAGCTCGTCCTTGCGGGCGGTGGTGTCCGCGTCCAGACGCACGCAGGGCACGCCGGGGAACTCCTGGGAAAAGACCTGCTCCACCTTCTGGGTGCCGATGCCCATGGGCTTGATGAAGCGCGAGCCGCATTCGGGGCAGACCTGCGGGGCCGGCTCCGTATGGCCGCAATAATGGCAGCGGAGGCTGCGGTCCGTCAGGTGGTAGGTCAGGGACACGTCGCAGTGGGGACACTTGGGCGTGCATCCGCAGGAGCGGCACTTGATGAAGCCCGCATAGCCGCGCCGGTTGATGAACAGCACCGCCTGCTCGCCCCTGTCCAGCGTCTCCTTCAACGCCTGGCGCAGCCTGCGGGAGAAGATGGAGGGGTTCCCGTCCAACAGCTCGCGGCGCATGTCCACGATCTCCACCTCGGCCATGGGCCTGCCCTGCACGCGGTGTGGCATTTCCAAAAGGGTGTATTCGCCGCGCAGGGCCTTCTCGTAGCTGGGCATCATCGGCGTCGCGCTGCCAAGGACGGCCACGCCGCCCACCAGGCGCGCACGCTCCACCGCGGCCTCCCGCGCGTCGTACTGGGGCGCGTTCTCGCTGCGGTAGCTCTGCTCGTGCTCCTCGTCCACGACGATCAGGCCTAAGGATTCCACCGGGGCGAACACCGCCGAGCGCGCGCCCACCACCACGCGGGCCTCGCCCAGGCGGATGCGCCGCCACTCGTCGAACTGCTCTCCCTTGGAGAGGGCCGAGTGCAGGATCGCCGCCGTGTCCCCGAAACGCGCCCGGAACCAGGCGGCCATCTGCGGGGTCAGGGCGATCTCCGGCACCAGCACGATCGCGCCGCGGCCCTGATTCAAACAGCGGCGGATGGCGTGCATGTAGACCTCCGTCTTGCCGCTGCCGGTGACGCCGCACAGCAGGAAGCTGCCTCCCTTGTTATCCAGCGCCTCGTTCAGCCGGACGATGGCCTGCGCCTGATCCGCCGTGGGCAGGTGGCTCTCGTCCACCACCTTGTCGGAAAAGGGGACGCGGCGCACCTGCATGGGGAACACCTTACAGATCCCCTTCTTTTCCAGCGCCCGGGCCAGCGCGGCCGCGCCATGGACCTGCTCCTCCAGCGCATCCAGCCTCTTTGGCCCCTCGTCGCCCAGCGCTTCCAGCAGCGCCCGCTGCCGCGCGGCGCGCTTGCAGGCATCCAGCGCCTGTTCCATAGGGACGATCCGCTCCACGGCCAGGCGGCTCAGGGGTCTTGCGCTCCCGGAGCGCAGCTGCGCGGGCAGCATCGCCCGCACGGCCTGGGCCAGCGTACAGCCGCAGTGGGCGCGCATCCAGCCGGCCAGCTCCAGCAGGTCGTCCGTGAGCAGGGGGTATTCGTCCATGGGGCCCAGCAGCGGGCGCAGCTTCTCTGCGTCCACGCCGCCCGCGTCCTCGCTCAAATGCACCACGAGGCCCGGCAGTTCCCGCTTGCCGAAGGGCACATACACCCGCTCGCCCGGGCGGACGGAAAGGCCCTGCGGCACCTGATAGGTGAACAGCCTGTCCACCTGGCGGCTGAGCACGTCCACGACGACCTGTGCGTACATTCTCTTTTTATCCTTTTGCCTTGAGGAGGGCCAGCGCCTTGTCCAGTATCCTGTCGGCCAACTCGTCCTTGGGCATGAGCGGCAGTTCTTTTACGCCCGCTTCGTCCACGAAGGCGGCGATGTTGGTGTCCACGTCGAAGCCCGCGCCGGGGCGGGTCACGTCGTTGGCCACGATGAAGTCGAGGTTCTTCTTCTTGAGCTTCCTTTGGGCGTTTGCTAGGGCGTCTTCCGTCTCCGCCGCAAAGCCGACCAAGACCTGGCCTTCGCGCTTCTGTTCGCCCACGGCGCGGGCCACGTCCGGGTTTTCGACCAGGCGCAGGGAAAGCGCCTCGCCGTCCTGCTTCTTGATCTTCTGCGCGGCCACGGTCTCCGCGCGGTAGTCCGCGGGCGCGGCGGCCTGGATCACGATGTCCGCCTGCGAAGCGGCGGGCAGGAGAATGTCCAGCAGCTCCTGCGTGGTGAGTATGTTTTGGATATGCACGCCCGCAGGGGCCTCCAGCGTGGTCGGGCCGGAGATGAGCGTAACATCCGCCCCGCGCCTTTCTGCGGCGCGGGCGATGGCGTAGCCCATCTTGCCGGAGGAGCGGTTGGTCAGGTAGCGCACCGGGTCGATGGGTTCACGGGTGGGACCCGCGGTCACGACCACGCGCAGCCCTTCCAGGTCGCGGGGGGCGTTCTTCTCCGCGATGGCCTGCAGCGCTGCCTTCACGATGTCGTCCGTCTCCGGGATGTGGCCCTTGCCCACCGCGCCGGTGGCCAGCGTGCCCTCGATGGGCTCTAAAAACCGCACGCCGATGGAGCGCAGATAGGCGATGTTGCGTTGGGTCACCGGGTTTTCGTACATGTTGGTGTTCATGGCCAGCGCCACGAGCACCGGGGCCTTGGTGGCCAGGACCGTGGTGGTGAGCATATCGTCGGCGATGCCGGCGGCCATCTTGCCCACGAAGTTGGCGGTCGCGGGCGCGACAAGGAACACATCGGCCCTCTGGGCGAGCTCGATGTGTTCCACTTCCCACTGCTTCGGGGGCGCGAACATATCCGTGATGCAGGGCTGGCCGGACATGGTCTCCATGGTCCGCTCGGTGATCAGCTCCTGGGCGCTTTTGGTCAGGATGCAGTGCACCTCGCAGCCGGCCTTGACCAGCCTGCGGGCGATGTCCGCCGCGCGGTAGGCCGCGATGCTGCCCGTCACGCCCAGCACCACGCAGGGCTTTTTCATCCTTGCTGCTCCTCTTCCTCGCGGGTGTAGTGGATCACGCCTTCGTTGACCTCGTGCACGGCGATGGAAACGGGCTTGGTCTCGCGGGTGTCCACCAGCGGCTGTGCGCCGGCGACCAGCTGGCGCGCGCGCTTGGCGACCTCTACGATCAGCGTGTAGCGGCAATCGACCTTCTGTTCCAGTTCGGTGATCGGGGGATCTACGATCATGGGTTTGTTTCCTCCTTTTTTAGGGCGTCGATGTGGGTATAGGCCCTTTCGGGCCGGTAATGGGAGGCCTCGAGTATGGCTTTCACCGCCTCTACGGTCTCCTCCAAGCGGTCGTTGACGATCACGAAGTCGTACTGCCGGGCCAGATCAACCTCGTTGTAGGCACTTTTAAAGCGCATTTCCGCCTTCTCCGGCGTTTCGGTGCCGCGGCCGATCAGGCGGGAGTGCAGCTCCTGCATGGACGGCGGCAGGAGAAAGACGCTGGTCACGTCCCCCTTGGCCTTCTGCATGACCTGCAGGGCGCCCTGGGTCTCGATGTCCAGCAGCACGTCCATGCCCGCCTCCATCTTCTCCTGCACGAAGGCGCGGGGCGTGCCGTAGCGCTTGCCGTACATGCCCGCGTATTCCAGAAAGCGGTCCTCGCGGATCATGCGGTCGAACTCTTCCTCGGTCTTGAAGAAGTAGGTCACGCCCTCCTCGTCCCCGGGACGCATGGGCCTGGTGGTGCAGGAGATGGAAAAGCAGAGCCTCTCGCAGCGCTTCATCAGCTCCGCGCAGACCGTGCCCTTCCCGATGCCCGAGGGGCCGGAGATGACCAGCAGGCTGCCTCGTCTGTTATTCATCGGCGCTCTCCTCCTGCGCTCCGACGGCGTCCAGGCGGTGCGCCACGGTCTCCGGCTGCACGGCCGAGAGGATCACGTGGTCCGAGTCCATGATGACCACGGCGCGGGTGCGGCGGCCGTAGGTGGCGTCGATGAGCATCGCCCGCTCGCGGGCCTCCTGTATGATGCGCTTGATGGGCGCGGATTCCGGGGCCACGATGGCGATGATGCGGCCTGCGGCCACGATGTTGCCAAAGCCTATGTTCACTAGCTTGTTGCCGGCCATGGGCTTCCTCCCTTGCGGCGGGGCCGCTTACTCGATGTTCTGTACCTGCTCGCGGATCTTCTCGATCTCGCTCTTTAAGGAGACCACCAGCTGCACCAGCGGCGCGTCGGAGGCCTTGGAGCCGATGGTGTTGGCCTCGCGGTTCATCTCCTGCACGATGAAGTCCAGCCTGCGGCCCATGGACGTGGGCTTTTCCATGGCCTCGTACATCGCCTTCACATGGCTGCGCAGGCGGGCGATCTCCTCGTCCACGGCCACGCGGTCGGTGTAGATGGCGACCTCCTGGGCAATGCGCGCCTCATCCAGGGGCACGTTTTCCATCAGCTCGCTTAAGCGCTTGTTGAGCCTGTCGCGGTACTCCTGCACCACAAGAGGCGCGCGCTCGGCCACGCCGTCCGTGATCGTCTCCACGATGGACAGGTGCTCCTTCACGTCCTGCCCCATGCGCTCGCCCTCACTCGCCCGCATGGCCTTCATCTGCCGCAGGGCTTCCTCTGCAGCCTCCAGCGTCAGGCTCTTCAGGGCTTCTAAGTCCTCCGCCTGGTCGGCCACGGTCAAAACGTCCGGCAGGCGGGCCAGCTGCAGGGCCGTCATCCCCTCGGGCAGCTCGAAGCTGCCGCCCAGGCTCCGCACGGCCTGCATGTACCCCTGCGCCAGGCCCTCGTCCACCAGGACGGCCTTGGCGTCCTTGCGCAGGTTGCGGTAGTTCACGAACACATCCACATGGCCCCGGGCCAGATGCGCCCCGATCACGGCGCGCAGAGCGTCCTCCAAATAGGCGAAGGTGCGGGGCATGCGGAAGGAAATGTCCAAAAAGCGGTGGTTGACGCTCTTCATCTCCAACGTGATGGCGCGTCCGTCCCTTTCCAGATCGCAGCGGCCGTAGCCGGTCATGCTGTACATGTGCCTCTCCTCCAGCGATTCAACGTCCATATTTTATCAGTATACCATACACCGGCGCGCCTGTGCCCGAATGCGCGAAGTTTTTACAGGCGCGGGGCTTTTTTTCGTCTTATTCCCTCGCCTGCTCGCCCAGCAGGGCCAAAAAGGCGCTTTCGTCCATCAGCTCTATGCCCAGCGCCTGCGCCTTCGTCAGCTTCGAGCCCGCTTCCTCGCCGTAGACGACCAGGCTGGTCTTGGCCGAGACGGAGCCCGTCACCTTGCCGCCGTTCTGCTCGATCAGCTCCTTGGCGCGGCTGCGGCCCATGGAGGAGAGCGTGCCGGTCAGGACGACTGTCTTGCCCGCGAAGGCGTTCCCCTCGGCCTTCTTCTGCGTCCAGGCAGGCCTTACGCCCTGCTCGAGCAGCCGCTGGACCAGCCGCTGTCCCCTTTCCCCGGCGAAGAAATCGCACACGGACTGGGCCACCACGTCGCCCACATCGGGGATCTCTGTCAGTTCCTCCCGGCTCGCCGCCATGACCGCCTCCAGGGAGCCGAAGCGCTCCGCCAGGTCGCGGGCGGTCTTTCTGCCCACGTTGGGGATGCCCAGGGCGAACAGGAAGGCGTCCAGGGGGCGCTCCTTGGCCCGCTGCACCGCATCCACCAGGTTCTGAATGCGCTTGTCCTTGAACAGGGGCAGGCCTTCCAGGTGCTCATAGGAGAGGCCCATCAGGTCCGCAGGGTCGCGGACGATGCCCGCCTGCAGCAGGAGCTCTGCCGTCTTGTCGCTGAAGCCGTCTATGTCCATGGCCTCCCGGCCCGCGAAGTGGCTCAGCGCCGCCGCCAGCTTCGGCGGGCAGTCCTCGTTGGTGCAAAAGAGGTGCGCGCCCCTCTGTTCCACGGGTGCGCCGCAGGCCGGGCAGCGGGAAGGTGTCTCGATGGGCTTTTCGTCCTCGTGCTTCTCGTCCGTGCGGCCCAGCACCTCCGGGATCACGTCGTTGGAGCGGCGGATGAACACGTCCGCGCCGATGGCCAGGTGCTTGCGCTCGATGTCGCCCGCGTTGTTGAGCGTGGCGGCGCGCACCGTGGCGCCGGCCAGCTCCACGGGGGCCAGGACCGCGCTCGGGGTCAGCTTGCCCGTGCGGCCCACCTCCCAGCGGACGTCCAGCAGCCGCGTGGTGGTCTCCTCCGCCTCAAACTTGTACGCCAGCGCGCCGCGGGGGAAGCGGTCGGTGTAGCCCAGCTCCTCGCGGTAGGCCGCGTCGTTGAGCTTGATGACCGCGCCGTCGATATCAAAGTCCAGCCCCGGCCGCTGCGTCTCGATCTCGTCCAGAGCGTCCAGCACGCTCTGCGCGCCGGTGAACAGCTTCTCATAGGGGCTCACGCTAAAGCCGTTCTCCCGCAGGAAGATAAGCATCTCCGTCTGCGTGCGGAAGGGCGGCCTGCCTTCCAGATAGCCCACCGAGTAGCAGAAGGCGTCCAGCTTCCGCTCGGCGGTCACCTTGGGGTCCAGGTTGCGCAGGGCCCCGGCAGCGCCGTTGCGGGCGTTCTTGAGCGGCTCCTCGTGGGTCTCGTTGTATCTCTTTAAGGTGGAAAGGCGCAGTATGCACTCCCCCTGCACCTCCATGCGGCCCGCAAAGGGGATGGTGAGCGGCACGGTGCGGATGGTGCGCACCTGCGCGGTGATCTCCTCGCCGACAACGCCGTTGCCGCGGGTGGCGGCGCAGATGAGCTGCCCGCCCTCGTAGGTCAGGTTGATGGTGAGGCCGTCGAACTTGTACTCGACCAGGTATTCCTCTTTCTCGCTGCGGGCTGTGCGCCCTAAGAAGGCCAGCACCTGCTCCTTGCTCTGCGCCTTGCCCAGGCTCCAGAGGCGGTTCAAATGCGTATGGGGCTCAAAGCGCTCCAGCGGCGCGCCGCCCACGCGGTGGGTGGGGCTTTCCGGCAGGGAAACGCCCAGCTCCTCCTCCAGGGCCAGCAGCTCGTCGAACAGGGCGTCGTACTGTTTGTCCGCGATGGTGGGCGCGTCCTGCTCGTAGTAGCGGCGGGCGTGCTCCGCCACCTCCGCGGTCAGCGCGCGCAGGCGCTGCATCTTCCCCTCGTCCATTTGCTTCCTCCAAACATCCCTAACAAGGGAGTTTTTTCCAAGCGTCCGCTCTTTAAGAGATACTGTGCCCGGCGGCCCAGCCCTGGTATTCATCCAGGAACCATTCCGCCACCTTCCACAGGCGCAGGGCGATGGTCTCGCCGCGGAAGCTGGCCTGCAGCTTAAAGGAGCCGAAGTACATGTCCGCCAGCTGGCACTCCAGCAGCAGGTCCGCCCTCCCGATCCACTTGGCGGAGGTAAAGCAGCGATAGCCGCGGCCGTAGGGCGTGCCGATGCGGCGGCCGGAATAGTGCGTCTCCGGGAACTCCTGCTCTCTGTTTCCGTTGATGCCGAAGCGCAGGCTGTGCTCGCCCGTGGCGTTCTGATAGCGCATCACGCCCTCGCCTTCTAAAAAGTCGAAGCGGATGCGCCGCATGCCCATGGGGTTTTCATCCAAGGCGTATGTCTTGCCGGATACCAGGCTGCGCGCGGGGGCGTCCGCCGCGCCGCGCAGGGAAAAGAGCTTGAGCGATGCCAGCTTCTCTTGCAGCGCTTTGGCCCCTTCCGCGTCCTCCGGCAGCGGGCCGTCCGACAGGCAGGGGTAGAGATCCTCCCACAGGCCGTGCAGTATCTCCAGATTGGCGGCGGGGTTGATCGCCTGGTTGTCCCCGGTGGTGACCAGGATGAAGTCCTTCTCGGGCAGGCAGAAGGCGAACTGGGAGCCCATGCCCAGGCAGCCGAAGCCGCCGTGCTTGATGCGCCAGAACTGGTAGCCGTAGCCCTGCTGGTGCTCGTCGTCGAAGTCGTCCATGTAGTTGTCGATCTGCTTGGAGGTCGCCTCGCGGACATAACTCTCCGGCAGCAGCTGCCTGCCGAACCAGTTCCCGCCCTTCATGCACAGATAGGCAAAGCGCATCAGGTCCATCGCCGTGCAGAGGACGCCGGAGCCGCCCCAGGCGTGGCCGCAGGGGGTCTCCACGCAGTCGGCGTCCGGGGAAAAGCCCGTTTCCAGCAGGGCGCGCTCCTTCAGGAACTCCAGGAACGACTTGCCGGTGAGCCGCTCGGCGATGACGCAGAGCAGCACCGTGCAGGCGGTGTTGTAGGCATAGATCGTGCCGGACGGATAGGCGGGCGGCGTGCGGAACCAGGTGTCCACCCAGTCCCTGTCCACCGCGCCGTTGTAGGTCTGTCCGCTGTGGCAGTCGGCCATCATGAGCAGGTGGCGGATGGTGGTCCCCCGCAGGTAGGGATGCAGCTCGGGCGTGTCGTACTCGGGGAAGAAACGGACCACCGGGTCGTCCAGGGAGAGCCTCTTCTCCGCCGCCAGCAGCCCGATCGCCATGGAGGTGAAGGACTTGGAGACGGAGTACATGCGGTGCTTGTCCTCCCCGGTAAAGGGCGCGTAATACCCCTCGCAAACGAGCCTGCCGCCCCGCAGCATCAGGACGGAGTGCATGCGCAGCCCGTGCTCGTCCAGCCGGTCCAGGAAGCGCAGGATCGCCGCACTGGGAAGGCCCGCGCTCTCGGGCGTACAGCGCTCAAATCCCTTGACGGTCATACAGGCAACCCTCCTGTTGTTTTTGTCTTTGTTCGTCAGCCCTTGGTCAGAGGTGCGAAGCGGGCGTCCAGCTCCTTGATGCCAAGGCCCGGGAAGGCCACATGCAGCACGTGGCCGTTGATCTGCACCACGCGGCCCTGGCCGAACTTGCGGTGCTCCACCACATCGCCTAAGCGGAACTCGCCGGAGCGGTCCTCCGGCTCCTCCTTGTGCGTTACGCTGGGCTCGCCGCTGAACACCTGCCTGCGGCTCTGCGCAAAGCTGCGCTGGGGCCTGCGGGGCGTGGGCATGGTCCTGTCGATCTTGCGGACCAGCTCCTCGGGGATCTCCGATAGGAAGGTGCTGGGCCGGTTGAACTGGGGCGTGCCGTAGAGCATGCGCCGCTGCACGTGCGTAAGATACAATACGTCCTTGGCGCGCGTGATGGCCACATAGCAGAGCCGCCTTTCCTCCTCCATGCGGCTCTCGTCCATCAGGGAACGCGCGCCGGGGAAGATGCCGTCCTCCATGCCCGCGACGAACACGGCCTGGAACTCCAGCCCCTTGGCGGAGTGGATGGTCATGA